>NZ_JAHVHQ010000003.1:1832292-2137674 GCF_019802205.1 Roseovarius atlanticus | reverse complement strand
CCGCTTCTGGGCGAGCACACGGTGGAGATCCTGCGCGACGTGCTGGGCTACGACGGCGAGGACCTGCAGGCGGTGCTTGACAGCGGCGCCGTGGGCGACCCGCAGAAAACCGCGGCGGAATAGGGCCGCGGCAGGAAGGGCGGTCCGACAGGCGGGCTGCCCTTTTGATAATTCTTGACGCATTGCGTGAAGAAGTCTCCGTAAGTATCGAAAAAATAGGTTTTTTCGGGTTTCCATAATACCATTTCTGTCGATGCTCATGGCGGTCGGGCCGGCGAGGCGAAGAAATCCTTGCAATGAGTCCGGACATGTTATTTGTTGCCGTGGTGCGAAATTTTATTTCACGCAATGGTTTCTGTATGCAATTAAATACTATTGTATACATCGCCAGCTGATTAGGAGGATCGGCTCACGTCCGGCCAAGACCGGAAACCAACAGGGAGGATAACCATGAATACCTTTAAGCTACTTGTTGCGAGTGCGTCCGCACTGGCATTGACGGCCCCGGCTGCGCTGGCGGAATGGCAGCCGAAAAAGCCGGTCGAGTTCATCATCATGGCCGGCACCGGCGGTGGGGCGGACCAGATCGCGCGGCTGCTGCAGGGCCTTATCCAGAAAAAGGACCTGAGCCCGCGCCCCTTCATTCCGATCAACAAGCCGGGCGGTTCGGGCGCCGAGGCGCTGCGGTACCTGCAGGACAAGGCGGGTGACAACCACACCGTCATGATGACGCTGAACAGCTTTTACACCACGCCCATCATCCAGGAGGACCTTGGTGTCGACGTGACCGAGTTCACGCCGATCGGCCTGATGGCGATGGACACGTTCCTGTTGTGGGTCAACACGGACCGCGAGGACATCACCGATCTCGACAGCTTCAACGCGGTCGTGTCCGAAGCGGGCAAGGACTGGAAGGTCGGCGGCACCGGATCGGGCCAGGAAGACAGCGTTCTGACCGCGATGATGGAAGCCGAGTTCGGCTATGACGTGACCTACATCCCGTTCCCGGGTGGCGGCACGGTGGCCAAGAACCTTGTTGGTAATCAAATAGATAGCACCGTCAACAACCCCGCCGAGCAGATGGAATTCTGGCGCGCGGGCAACACCAAGCCGCTGGTGCAGTTCACCGCCGAGCGGATGCCGGCCTTCCCGGACGTGCCGACGGCCAAGGAGCTGGGCGTGGAGATCGAGTACTACATGCAACGCTCCGTGAACGGCCCGCCGGACATGGATCCGGAAGCGGTGGAATGGTACACCAACCTGTTCCAGGAGCTGTTCGACAGCGAGGAATGGCAGGCGTTCTGCAAGTCCGACGGCCTGACCTGCGAGACGATGATGAAGGGCGAGGACCTCGCCACGTTCCACGAAAACCAGAAGGTCGCGCATGAAAAGCTGATCGAAAAGGTCGGCGCCGCGTCCATCACCGGCGAGTAAGGCAAGGGATATCACCGGGGAGTTAACGGTGGTTGAAGGTCAAGGGCGGCGCGGATCATGCGCTGCCCTTTTCCGTTCAGGGTCAAAGTTTTACGCGGCAAACCTCAACCAGATGTGCCCCGTGAACCGCAGCGCATTATCCAATTTCGCCTTTGACCGACGCCTCGGGTCAAAGGCGAAACGCTTGAGGTTAACGGAGGCGTTTCGGTCGAAAACGGGACGTCGGTATCGCGTCGGTATCGCTGGAGGCAACGCGTCGGTGCGGATTTTCCGGCCTGGCGGGATTGACGAAGAGCGCGGTACAAACGTCTTTTGAAGACGTTTGCCAGGACTTTTTCTGCAAAAGTCCTGGCCGGTCCGACGCGACTCAGGGGCGACGGGCGTCAGGGGCGCAGGAGGATCTTGCCGCGGTGGGTGGCGGATTCCATCAAGGCGTGCGCCGCCGCCGCTTCCTCGAACGGGAAGACCTTGTGGGTGTAGGTGCCGACCGTGCCCTCGGCCAGAAGCGGCCAGACTTTTTCCAGGAGATCCTGCGCCACGCGGGTCTTGAACGTGTCGGGGCGCGAGCGCAGGGTCGAGCCGGTATAGGTGAGCCGCTTGAGCATCACCGGCATCAGGTCGATTTCCATCTTCGAGCCGCCGTTGAAGGCGAGCTGCACGATACGGGCGTCGGCATGGGCGGCCTTGATGTTGCGGGCCACGTAATCGCCGCCGATGATGTCGAGGATGAGATTGGCGCCGCCCGCTTCGCGGACGATCGGCACGAAGTCCTCGGTCTTGAAGTCGATGGCGCGTTCGGCGCCAAGTTTGGTGACATAGTCGATGTCATCCTTGCCGGTGCAGGTGGTGAAGACGCGGCAATCCAGGGCGCGGCCAAGCTGGATCGCGGTGGAGCCGATCCCGCCCGCGCCGCCATGGACGAGCAGGAGGTCGTTCGGGGTCGGGGGCCTGTCGAGAAAGAGGTTGGACCAGACGGTAAAGTAGGTTTCGCAGATGCCCGCCGCATCGGTGGTGTCCATGCCCTTGGGGATGGGCAGGCAATGGGTGGCGTCGACGGCCACGTACTCGGCATAACCGCCGCCGTTGGTCAGGCCGCAGATCGCGTCGCCCACGGCCCAGCCCGAGACGCTGTCGCCGACGGCGGCCACTTCGCCCGAGACTTCGAGCCCCAGGAGGTCGGACGCGCCCTTGGGCGGCGGGTAATGCCCCCGGCGCTGGACGAGGTCGGGGCCGTTGACGCCGGTGGCGGTGACCTTGATGAGCACTTCGGACGGCGCGGGGGTGGGGACGGGGCGTTCGCCCACCTCCAGCACGTCGGGTTTGCCGGGCTCGCGCATTTCCACGGTTTTCATCGTCTCGGGCAGCATATGGGTCGTCCTTTTCCTGTCGTTGACCCTGAATGTGCATTTAATGCGGGGGGTTTCAACCGGATTGGCCGGGGCGGTGGGTTTTCACCCACCCTACGCGAGGCGGCTAGCCGAGCTCGGACAACTCTACGTCGGGCAGGCTGTCGAGGGCGTTCTTCAGCGCCTCGCCCCAGCCCTTGGAGACGGCCTCGAACCAGGGGCTGTCGGCCTCTATGCGGCCGGTCTGGCCGATGGTCAGGCTGTCGGTTTCGTAGATGTGGAAATCGAACGGCGCGCCGACGGTCAGGTTGGCCTTGAGCGTGGAGTCGAAGCTGACCAGCAGGAGCTTCATCGCGGCCTCGAAGCTGAGGTCGGGATCGAAGGCGCGCACCAGGATGGGGCGGCCGTACTTTGTTTCGCCCATCTGGAAGAAGGGGGTGTCGTCGCCGGCCTCGATGAAGTTGCCCTCGGGGTAGATCAGGAACAGGCGCGGCGGGCTGCCGGCGATCTGGCCGCCCAGCATGATCGTGGCGTTGAAGGTGCCGTCGGCGCGCTGGCCGCTGTCGCCGGTGCGCTCGATCACCTCGCGCAGGGTGTCGGCCACCATGCGCGCGGCCTGAAAGAGCGAGGGCACGCCCAGCAGGGAGGGCGTGCGGTCACCGGGGGACTTGGAGCGCTCGTCGAGCAGGCTGATCACCGACTGCGTGGTCGCGAGGTTGCCGGCGGAGAGGAGCGTGATGACGCGGTCGCCGGGGCTTTCCCAGGTGGTCAGCTTCTTGAAGGTCGAGATATTGTCGAGCCCGGCATTGGTGCGGGTGTCTGACATGAAAACGAGGCCCCGGTCGAGAACCATTCCCACGCAATATGTCATGCCCGTCCTTCGCTATTGTTGGGTGACGTCGATCGCGACCTCGAGCTGTTCCTCGGGGCCGCCGATTCTGCTGCCGGTGATGGGCGCAGCATCCGCGTAATCGAGGCCCGTTGCAACGCGGACGTAACGTGTGTCGGGCGAAATTCCGTTGGAGATGTCGAAGCCGACCCAACCCAGCGCCTCGACATGCGCCTCGGCCCAGGCGTGCATCGCGTCCTGCGCGGTGCGGTCGTCGAGCATGAGGTAGCCCG
Source organism: Roseovarius atlanticus (assembly GCF_019802205.1). Classification (GTDB taxonomy): domain Bacteria; phylum Pseudomonadota; class Alphaproteobacteria; order Rhodobacterales; family Rhodobacteraceae; genus Roseovarius; species Roseovarius atlanticus_A. Next base: position 2,133,772 of record NZ_JAHVHQ010000003.1, on the reverse strand, counting down.
AGACGTAACGGGCGGGAAAGCCCATGGCGCGGGCGCAGGCCAAGAAGATGTGGGTGTGGTCCTGGCAGACGCCCTTGCCGTGGGTGATCGCGTCTTCGGCGGACCAGTCCGGTTCGGACGCGCCGACCTGGAACGCCACGCTGTCGCGGATCGTCTTGCTGAGCGCGTGCAGGCGGTCGAGCGGGTCGGGCTCGTCGACCTTGCGGATGAGGGCGCGGGCGCCGGATTTCGCCTCGGTCCGCCGGGTCTGCTGGGCGTAGAGCCAGAGCGGGGCGGGGCCGATATGGCGGCCGAGGACTCCGCTCACGTCTTCGATCACCACCTCGCCCTCGCTGCTGACGGTCAGCTCGGTGGTGTCGCGGTCGAAGCTGATGAGTTCGACGGCGTTGTTGTGGTGGTCGTGGAACTCGACCTCCTTGCGGCCGTTCTCGACGCCGGTGGTCCAGTTGACGACCTGCTGGGCGCGGGTGGTCTTGGGGGTCTTGCGCAGCTGTTGCAGGCCATAGACCACGGGACCGGAGAAGCGGTAGCGGGTCACGTGTTTGATATGCAGGTGCATGGGGTCATTCATAGAAGCGGTACTCCCGCTCGATCTCGTTGGCGATTTCGGCCAAGAGGCCGATGATCTCGGTGATGTATTCGTGCAGGCCGTAGTCGAAGATCGCCTCGACCTCGTGCGCGAGATACTTGCGGTTGAGATAGTCGAGTTTCCGCATCGGCTCGGACGGATGCGCGTTGCCGGCGTTGAGGCTGCGCAGGTTTTCCTGAAGCTGGGCGGCGCAGAAGGCGAGGCTGCGCGGCAGGCGCTGGTCGAGGATGAGGAAATGGGTGATCTCGCGGGGGCCGGAATCGGCGCCGTATTCCATGCGGAAGCCGCCGCGCGCGGCCACCGAGCGCAGGATGGTTTCCCATTGCACGTTGTCGAGCGCAGACCCCACGGCGCGGGCCGTGGGCAGCAGGACGTAGTATTTCACGTCGAGGATGCGCGCGGTGTTGTCGGCGCGTTCCAGGAAGGTGCCCAGCCGGGCGAAATCGTAGCGTTCGCCGCGCAGCATCGTGCCGTGGGTCATGCCGCGCACCAGCGAGGTGTTCTGGCGCAGGGTGCGCAGGCAGCCGGGCAGGTCGCGTTCGGCCACCTGGCGGGAGAGGTTTTCCTGGGCGTTCATGTAGGCGCTGTTGATCGCCTCCCACATGTCGCCGGTCAGCGCAGTGCGCACGAGCCGCGCGTTCTGGCGGGCGGCGCAGATGCAGGAATAGACCGACGAGCTGTTGCCCCGGTCGCGCAGGAGCCAGTTGATCGCGGCCTCCTTGGTGACCTCGCCGCGCGCCGCCTCGAAGGCGGGCCAGACGCCGGCGGATTGCAGCACCGAGCGCCATTCCGCGGCGCTGTCGCCCAGCCGGGTCAGCGCGATGCGCTGGCCGGTCTCGATCAGGCGGGCGGTGTTTTCGGCCCGTTCGAGGTAGCGGAAGAGCCAGAAGAGGCCGTTTGCGGTTTTACCGAGCATCGCGTCAGTCCTCCAGCACCCAGGTGTCCTTGGTGCCGCCGCCCTGCGACGAGTTCACAACCAGAGAGCCTTTCTTGAGCGCCACGCGCGTGAGCCCGCCGGGGGTGATCTGGATGCCGTCGGGATTGACCAGCACGAAGGGGCGCAGGTCGACATGCCGGGGGCTGAGGCCCTTGGCGGTGAAGGTGGGCACCGTGGACAGGCTGAGCGTGGGCTGGGCGATGTAGTTCGAGGGCTTGGCGTCGAGTTTCTTGGCGAAATCGGCGATTTCCCTTTTCGACGCGGCGGGGCCCACGAGCATGCCGTAGCCGCCCGAGCCGTGCACCTCTTTCACCACCAGTTCGGCGAGGTGTTCGCGCACGTAGGCCAGGTCGTCGGCATCCGAACAGCGCCAGGTGGGCACGTTGGGCAGAAGTGGCTGCTCGCCGGTGTAGAACTCGACGATATCGGGCATGTAGGAATAGATCGCCTTGTCGTCGGCGATGCCGGTGCCGGGCGCGTTGGCGATGGTGATGCCGCCGGCGCGGTAGACATCCATGATGCCCGCGACGCCAAGCTGGCTGTCGGGGTTGAAATTGAGCGGATCGAGGAAGTCGTCGTCCACCCGGCGGTAGAGCACGTCGATGGGGGTGTAGCCGCGGGTGGTGCGCATCGCCACGCGGCCGTCGACGACGCGCAGGTCACCGCCCTCGACCAGTTCGACGCCCATCTGGTCGGCCAGGAAGGCGTGTTCGAAATAGGCGGAATTGTAGATGCCGGGGGTCAGCACGGCCACCACGGGCGCGTCCTTGGTGCCCGAAGGTGCGCAGGCGGCCAGGGACCGGCGCAGGTTGGTGGGGTAGTTCTGCACCGGCTGGACGCGGTTGCGCGAAAAGAGTTCCGGGAACATCTGGAGCATGGTTTCGCGGTTTTCCAGCATGTAGCTGACGCCCGAGGGGGTGCGGGCGTTGTCCTCGAGCACGAAGAATTCGCCGGGGCCGGTGCGGACCACGTCGATGCCGACGATATGGGTGTAGACGCCGCCGGGCGGTTCGACCCCGATCATGTGGGGCAGGAAGGCCTCGTTTCGGGCGATCATCTCGGCGGGCAGGCGGCCGGCCTTCACGATTTCCTGCTTGTGGTAGATGTCGTGCAGGAAGGCGTTGATCGCGCGCACGCGCTGTTCGATGCCGCGCGACAGCTTGTACCATTCGTTGCCCGACAGGATGCGCGGGATGATGTCGAAGGGAATGAGCCGTTCCTCGGCCTCGGCCCGGCCATAGACGTTGAAGGTGATGCCGGTCAGGCGGAAGAGGTCCTCGGCTTCGCGCTGCTTGGCGCGCAGGCGGGCGGGGTCCTCGGCGTCGAACCACTGGTGGAACGTGGCGTAGGGGTCGCGCAGGGTTTGCGACGTGCCCCACATTTCGTCGAAGAAAGAGTCTGATGACATGTTCACCTCCGGCGTTTCATAGAAGCAGGCGGGCGCGAAGCTGGCAAGACAGTGCGTTGCCGGAGGGGAGGCGGATTTGGCTAAGGCGCCGGAACTGCTGGATTTTTGTGCAGCGACCTGTCAGCCGAAACGGAAGAAGACGGGTGCGGTGCGGCGGATGTAGTCCTCGAAGAAGGCGGTGAAGGTGGCCACGAGCGGGGGAAACGCCTCGTAGGGCGGGTAGAATAGCGTGAGCCAGAGCGGGCTGACCTGCCAGTCGGGTACGAGGACCGTGACCTCGCCCGCCGCCAGATCGTCGGCCACGAGGAAGTCGGGCAGCACGGTGATGCCCTGGCCCAGGCGAGCCAGCTGGCAGAGCAGGTCGCCGTTGTTGGTGATGAGGCGGCTGCCCGCCTGGACGGAGCGGTTGGCACCGTCGCGGGTGAACTCCCACGTCTCGGGCGTGGCGGTGGCGCTGTAGGAGAGGCAGAGGTCGCGGGGGAGGTCGGCGGGATCGGTGGGCGCGGCGGTGCCCGCGAATAGGGACGGGGCGGCGACGGCGTGGCGGGGCACCTCGCAGATCTTGCGCCAGATGGTGGATTTGTCGGACGGAGGCCCGGAGATGCGGATCGACAGGTCATAGGGGTCTTCGATGATGTCGACGAAACGGTCGGTCAGGGTGACGTTGAGATCGACCCGGGGGTAGGCATCGCGGAAGGCGGCGATCAGGCCCGGCATCAGGCGCAGGCCCAGCGACATCGGCGCGTTGAGGCGCAGGCGGCCCGCGTCGGGATGGGCGGCGTGCATCAGCGCGTCGGTGGTGGCGTCCAGCTCGGCCAGAAGCGGGCGATAGCGGGCGGCGACCACCGCGCCGGCATCGGTGAGCGAGACCTTGCGGGTGGTGCGCAGAAGAAGCTGCTGGCCAAGGCTGTCTTCGAGCCGGGCGACGATGCGGGTGACGCTGGAGGGGGTCATGTCGAGCGCGCGGGCGGCGGCGGCAAAGCTGCGCCGTTCGGCCACTTCGAGGAAGACGCGGATCGGCTTGATATCCTGCATGGCGTTATTATTGCACCAAACGCAATAGTCTATGCAAGTTTATTGCTATTCTCCTGGAGGCGTATCTGTCCCAGATTGCACGGTAACAGTTTCGCAACCGAAAGGGCGACAGGATGATTACCGAGATCAAGGGCCTGCATCACGTGACGTCGATGGCGGGCGATGCGAATGACAACAACGCGTTCTTCACCAGGGTGCTGGGATTGCGCCGGGTGAAGATCACGGTGAATTTCGACGCGCCGGAGGTGTATCACCTTTATTTCGGCGACGAGGTGGGCACGCCGGGGGCGGTGATGACGACCTTCCCCTTTGGCCAGATGCCGCGCGGCACGCGGGGCGTGGGCGAAGTTGGCGTGACCGAGTTCGCCGTGCCGCATGGCGCGCTGGGCTATTGGAAAGACCGGCTGGCCGCCGCGGGCGTGACCGGGCTGGCCCTGGACGAGGCCTTTGGCGAGAAGCGGCTGGGCTTTGACGGGCCGGATGGCGACGGGTTTGCGCTGGTCGAGACGGATGTGCGCGGGCGGACGCCCTGGACGGGCGCGGACGTGCCGGAAACTGCCGCGATCCTGGGGTTTCACGGCGCGCGGTTTGCGCTGCGGGATGCGGATGCGACGGGCGAGCTGTTGCGCTTCATGGGGTATCAGAAGATGGACACCCAGGGCGACCTGACGCGCTATGTCGTCGAGGGCGGCAATGCGGCCGACACGATCGACCTGCAGGAGGCACCGAGTGCCAGACCGGCCCACCAGGGCGCGGGATCGGTGCATCACATCGCGTTCTCGGTCGAGGACCGGGCGACGCAGCTGGATGTGCGCAAGCGGCTGGTGGACACAGGGTACGACGTGACGCCGGTGATCGACCGCGACTATTTCTGGTCGATCTATTTCCGCACGCCGGGCGGTGTGCTGTTCGAGGTGGCCACGAATGAGCCCGGATTCGACCGGGACGAGGATACGGCGAACCTGGGCTCGGCGCTGCAACTGCCGGACCGCTACGAGCCGCACCGCGCCAAGATCGAGGCGCATCTGCCGAAGCTGGTGGAGTGAGGCGATGGCGCTGGATTTGTACCATGCGAAAACGCGGGCGCCCGATGCGGGCGCGCCGCTGGTCTTTGCCTTTCACGGCACGGGCGGGGACGAGACTCAATTCTTCGACCTTGTGCGGCAGGTGAACCCCGGCGCGGGCATCGTGGCGCCCCGGGGGGACGTGTCGGAACATGGCGCGGCGCGGTTTTTCCGGCGCTCGGGTGAGGGGGTCTATGACATGGACGACCTTGCGCGGCGCACGCAGGCGATGGTGCGCTTCGTGGAGGCGCATAAAGAGGCGCATCCGGGCGTGGAAACATATGGCTTCGGCTATTCCAACGGGGCGAATATACTGGCCTCGGTGATGATGGCGCGGCCGGACCTGTTCGACCGGGTGGGGCTGATGCACCCGCTGATCCCGTGGGGGCCGGAGGATGTGCAGGGGCTGGACGGGCGACATGTGCTTGTCACGGCGGGGCGGCGGGATCCGATCTGTCCGTGGCCGCTGAGTGCGCGGCTGATCGAGTGGCTGGCGGCGCAGGGCGCGGACGTCGAGACGGTGATCCATGACGGCGGGCACGAGATACGGCCCGAGGAAGTGCAGGCGCTGGCGCGCCATTTGACCTGAGACAAGGAGAGCGAGATGAGCTGGAACCCGACGCAGAACCCCGATTGCCCCGATGCCGGGGGCCTGGACGGCATAGAGACGCTGATCATCCCGCGGGCGCGGGACCTGGGCGGGTTCGAGGTGCGCCGCGCGCTGCCCAGCCCCGAGCGGCAGATGGTCGGCCCGTTCATCTTTTTCGACCAGATGGGGCCGGCGGAGTTCATCACCGAAGGCGGCATCGACGTGCGGCCGCATCCGCATATCGGGCTGGGGACAGTGACGTATCTGTACCAGGGCGAGTTCGAGCATCGCGACAGCCTGGGCACGCACCAGATGATCTATCCCGGCGAGGTGAACTGGATGCTGGCGGGGCAGGGTGTCACGCATTCCGAGCGCACCAGCGAAGAGACGCGGGGCACGCGGCACAACCTCTTTGGTGTGCAGACGTGGATCGCGCTGCCCGAGGACCGCGAGGACATGGCGCCGGATTTCGAGCACCACAAGGAGGCGGCGCTGCCGGTCCTGAACGATGGCGGGGCGGAGGTGCGGCTGATCCTGGGCACGGGCTGGGGCGAGACAAGCCCGGTGACGATGCAATCCGAGATCTTCTATGCCGATGCGGTGCTGGCGCCGGGGGCGAGTTTTCCCTTGCCGGACGACCACGAGGACCGGGGGCTGTATGTCACGCAAGGCAGCGTGGAAATCGCGGGCGAGGTGTTCGAGGCGGGGCGGATGATGGTGTTCCGCCCCGGCGACCGGATGAGCGTCAAGGCCGGGCCGCAGGGCGCGCGGGTGATGGCGCTGGGCGGCGAGACGTTCAACGGGCCAAGGTATATCTGGTGGAATTTCGTGTCGTCGGACGTCGAGAAGATCGAGGCGGCGAAAAAGGCGTGGAAGGCCGCCGATTGGGAGGGCGGGCCGTTCAGGCTGCCGCCGGGAGATACGGACGAGTTCATTCCGATCACGGACGACATGGAACGGATGAAGGTCAAGCGGCCCAAGGGGTAGGCGCGGGACGTGGGTGGTCGAGGTCCCGGATCGAGTCCGGGACGGGTGGGGTTTGGTGGGGTGGAACCCCACCCTACGCCGACATCAGTAGAGCTTGATTGCGCCGGAGGTGTTGTCGGTGTCGGGGTCGCGACCGGCGATGACGGAGGCGATGGGCTGGTCGAGAATGTCGTCCTCGGCCTTGCGCAGGCGGGCCAGCAGGTCGGGCAGGGTGCCGGTCGACTCGATCACCTGGGACAGCGAGGGGCGGCCGGAGAGGTCCCGGACGCCGCCAAGGGTGAGGCCGATGTCGTGGGCCAGTTCGGCCACGCTGACGCGGTGCAGATCGCGTGCGAGGCACAGCTTGGCGTCCTCGGTTTCGACGATGTAATTGGCGTCGAGCAGGGCCTGGAGCACGGAATCGCGGGCCAGGACCGGCACGGCCTCGGCCAGGTCGTCGGGGGGCAGGGACTTGCCCTCGGGCGCCTTGCGCGCCAATGCCGCCAGAAGGGCCACCGCCACTTCGAGCGTTTCGGCGGGGCTGAGTTCCTCGCCCGAGAGCGCGTCGCGCCGGCGCCACCAGTCGGGGAAGGAGGCGGCCAGCAGGGCGCCGAGGATGATCACCGTCCAGGACGAGTAGACCCAGAGCAGGAAGATCGGAAAGATGGCGACCGCGCCGTAGACGGTGGAATAGGTCGAGGAGGAGGTGACGAAGGTGTTGAACCCCCATTGCAGCACCTGGAAGGCCACGGCGGCGAAGGCGCCGCCGATGACGGCATTGCGGATGCGCACCTGCACTGCGGGCACCACGCAGTAGAGCAGGGTGAAGACGATCGTGGTGTTGACCAGCGCCAGCACCTTGCGCGGCCAGTCGGCCCTGAGCTGGACGGCGGGGATGTAGCCTGCGTCCCGTGCCCAGTCCTGGAGCGGGCGCATCATGTCGGTGGTCAGGGTGAAGCTGGCCCCGATCAGCAGCGGGCCCATCGTCAGCACCGCCCAGAAGGTCAGCAGGCGGACCACCAGCGGCCGGGGCCGGGAGACGCGCCAGACCTGGTTCAGCGTGGCCTCGATGGTCGACAGCAGAAGCACCGCCGTGACCGGGAGCGCGATGATGCCGGCGACGGTCAGGTCGCTGGCGTTGCTGGTGAAATCCGAGATGTAGGTGCGCACGTCCGAGCCGACCTCGGGGATGAGGATGCCGAAGAACATTTCCTGCATCCGGATCTTGACCGGGTCGAAGGCGGGGAAGCCCGAAAGCACGGCGAAGGCGATGACCAGAAGCGGCACGAGGGCCAGCAGGGTGGAGTAGGTCAGCGCGCCGGCGGCCTGGCCCAGGCCGTCGCTGACGAAGCGGCGCATCGTGTAGTAGAGGAAACTGCCGATATCCGAGACGATCCCGAGGAAACGGGTCTCGCGCCAGTAGTCCAGTCGGGATTTCTTCTCTGCCATGTCAGGGTGATAGCATAGGCCGGACGGGGCGTCTTTCAAACCCGGTGCGTGGCGGTGGGGTTTTCCGCAAAGCGTGGGCTTTGAGACACCCCGGGGTTGAGGTCCCGGGTCAGGCGTCCTGCAGCACCAGGTCGGCGCATTTCTCGCCGATCATGATGGCGGGGGCGTTGGTGTTGCCCGAGACGATTTCCGGCATGATCGAGCAATCGGCCACGCGCAGGCCCGTGAGCCCATGCACGCGCAGGCGGGCGTCGACCACGGCCTGCGGGTCGTCGCCCATCTTGCAGGTGCCGGTGGGGTGGTAGATCGAGACCGAGTGGTTGCGCGCCCAGTCGAGCGTGGCGGCATCGTCGTCCATCGGCAGATCGGCGGTGGGGCGGAATTCCTCGGCGATCTTGGTGGACAAGGGCGCGTGGCGGGCGATGCGGCGCGCGATCTTGACGCCTTCGGTGAGGGTGCGGCAGTCGAGATCGGTCGAGAGGTAATGCGGGTGGATCCTGGGATAGGTCCTGGGATCGGGGCCATCCAGGCGGATCTCGCCCCGGCTTTCGGGGCGCAGCTGGCAGACCGACATGGTGAAGGCCGAGAACGGGTGCACGCCCGCGCCGGGGCTGTCGGCGGACCAGGGCTGGACGTGGAACTGGATGTCGGGGGTTTCGACGTCGGGGCGGGTCTTGAGAAAGCCGGTGGCGAGGCTGGCGGCCATGGTCATCGGACCGGCGCGGAAGAGCGCGTATTTGAGCGCGATGCGGGCCTGGGAGGCGAGGCTGCGGACCTCGTCGTTCAGGGTGGGTTCGTTGCATTTGAAGACCAGCCGCGCCTGCAGGTGGTCCTGCAGGTTGCGGCCTACGCCGGGCAGGGCGTGGTGCGGGGTGATGCCGTTCTGCCGGAGGTGCTCGGGGTCGCCGAGGCCCGAGAGCATGAGGATCTGCGGGCTGTTGATGGCGCCGCCCGAGAGGATCACTTCTCGGTTCGCGCCGATGGTCTGAAGCTGGCCGCGCTTGTCGCGGTATTCGACGCCGGTGACGCGCTTGCCGTCCATCAGCACGCGGGTGACCTGGGCGTTTGTGACGATCCTGAGGTTCTTGCGGTCGCGGATGGGGCGCAGGTAGGCCACGGCGGCGCTGCAGCGGCGGCCGTTGCGGGTGGTGAGCTGGAAATAGCCCACACCCTCTTGATCCTCGCCGTTGTAATCGGGGTTGAAGGGGTAGCCTGCGGTCTGGGCGGCGGCGACCCAGGCGTCGCAGATCGGGCGCTGGATGCGCATGTTGGAGACCGACAAAGGCCCGGCGTCGCCGTGGTAGGCGTCGGCGCCGCGCTCGTTGTTCTCGGCCCGTTTGAAGAGGGGCAGCACGTCGTCCCAGCCCCAGCCCGCGTTGCCCATCTGGCGCCAGCGGTCGTAATCCTGCGGCTGGCCGCGCACGTAGAGAAGCCCGTTGAGCGAGGAGGACCCGCCCAGCACCTTGCCGCGCGGCCAGTCGATGGCGCGGCCGTTGAGGCCGGGGTCGGGTTCGGTCTTGTAGCACCAGTCGACGGTGGGATTGTGCATCGTCTTGAAGTAGCCGACCGGGATGTGGATCCACGGATTGCGGTCGGGCGGACCTGCCTCAAGCAGGGTGACGCGCACCTTGGAGTCCTTGCTGAGCCGGTTGGCCACGACGCAGCCCGCAGAGCCCGCGCCGACGATCACGTAATCGGTATCCACCAGTTTTCCTCCCGCTTCTCAAAAAAAGTCTATGCAGAACGGAAAAGCTATTCTAGTCTTTTTTGAAACGTTACGTCTCAAAAGTTGTCAAAATGGGAGGATTAAATGGCAATTTATGATCGAGTGAAGGGCGTTTCGCGCCGGGATTTTTTCAAGATAGCAGGCACTTACGGCATGAGCTCGACGCTCATGGCGGCGGGGGCCTTTGGTGGTGCAATGACGGCGGCGAACCTGGCGCGTGCGGCGGAATCGACCTATGAGAAGCGATTCTCGAAGGAGGCGAAGCACACGCTGAAACTGGGGGCGGCGGGGTTCAACCCGCAGAACCTGCTGATCGAACGGGCGGGCGTGCTGGACTTTGCCCGCGACCTGGAGGCTCGGACGGACGGGGAGATCCGGATCGAGTTCATCGGCAACAACCAGATCTGCAACCAGTTGTCCTGCGTGGAGAAAACGCAGCAGGGCATCACGGACATGTACGCGGCCTCGACCCAGAACTCGGCCGGGGGTGCGCCTTATCTGAACGTGCTGGACTATGCCTACATGTTCCGCAGCCGGGCGGACCAGTATTACTTCCTGTATCATCCCAAGAGCGTGGAAATCCTGCGCGACCCGCTGGAGAAGCGGCACGGGCTGAAGTTCCTGTTCAGCCACGCGGAGCTGCGCGGTATCCAGCTGGGCCTGTCGTGGGAGGACAAGCCGACGGTGACCAAGCTGGAGGAGCTGTTCGGCACCAAGAACCGTGTCACCGGCACGCAGCTGGGGCGGATCGCGATGGAGGCGCTGAACCTGAACCCGGTGCCGATCGCGTGGGAAGAGACCCTCGACGGTCTGAAGCAGGGCCTGATCGACGGGGCGGAAACCTGGGCCTCTGCCGTGGCCTATGCCAACATGTCGCCGGTGGTGAGCCAGTGCGTGGATCTGAAGTTCTTCTGCGGGACCGAGCACACGGCGATGAGCGCGTCTGTCTTCGACGGCCTGGACGGCGCGTTGCAGGACGCGGTGATGGAATCGGCCTATTACGCACAATCCTACGTGCAGGCGGCGAACGAGGCCGCGCTGGTCAACACGGTGGGCTTCAGCCATCCGCACCAGGGGCCCGATACGATCTTTGCACAGAACAACGTGCGGGTCGCGGCGTTGCCGGACGAGGAGATCAAGAAGGCCGAGGAAATGTGCAGCCCCGAGTTCCAGCCGCAGCTGTGGGAACAGTGGCGCGAGCGGCTGAACCAGTGGTCGGGCGGTCTGGATACCTACCAGGAAATCTATGACACCGTGCGCGAGCATGACGTGACGCTGGCCGAGAATGTCGAGCCGCGGCGCTGGTGGAAGGGCTGACACTTTCATAGACATCATGGTGCCGGCCCCTTCATATGGGGGCCGGTAGCAACCAGTCCGAGACCGGCGGCGCACGCCGGCGCAACGACAACGGGAGGATGCCATGTCGATCATGACCGACGTGGGAGAGATTTTTTCGGCCGTCGCCTCGAATGACGCCTGGATGATCCGGGAATCGCTGCAATCGAATGCCGCTTGGTACCTGGGCACGGTCGTGGCGCTGGTGGGCGGGCTGGCGCTGGCGGCGATGTACCGCGCGCTGCCCTTCGTCGAGCGGCACCTGGAGCGCACGATCATGGTGGTGGCCTATCTTGCGGTGGCGCTGATCATCTTCTGGGGCGTGATCGACCGTTTCGTCTTTTCCAGCCAGCTGCCGTGGTCGACGACGATCCCGCCCTTGCTGTTCATGATCATGGCGTGGTTCGGGGCGACGTATAACGTGGCCCTGCGCACCCATCTGAGCTTTGCGGAGTTCCGCAGCCGGATGCCGCGCGCGGGGCAGTTCGCCTGCCTGATGCTGGACGCGGTTCTGTGGTTCGTCTTCGCCGTCATCGTGATGGTCACCACGGCGCGGGCCGCCGCGCTGTCGGCGTCGAATTTCCAGATCGTGCTGGGCACGGACAACACGCTGCAATGGTGGTTCCTGATCACCGCGCCCATCGCGTTCCTTCTGATGGCGGCGCGGACGTTCCAGAACCTTTTCGAGGATATTTCCAACTGGCGCTCGGGGCGGCCGCTGATCAAGCAGGCCGTGATCGGGGGGGATGTGTGATGACCGACGGGACCCTCATTACGCTGATTTCACTGGGCGTGACGTTCCTGTTCATGCTCGGCGTGCCGGTGTTCCTGGTGATCGCCTATTGGGTGATCGGGTGCAGTTTCGTGCTGGACCTGACGCTGGACAACCTGGGCGCGGAACTGCTGAACGTGTTCAACAAGGGGTTCGCCCTGCTGGCGATGCCGCTCTTCATCCTGACGGGCGATTTGATCAACAAGTCGGGGATCGCGCGACGATTGTCCGATTTCGCCTATGCCTGCCTGGGGTGGCTGCGGGGAGGCCTTGCCATGGCGAGCCTTGGGGCCTGCGGATTGTTCGCGGCCATTTCGGGGTCGAACTCGGCCACCACGGCCACCATCGGTTCGATGCTGCATCCCGAGATGGTTAAGGGCGGCTATGACGAGCGGTTCAGTGCGGCCACGGCGGCGGCGGGCGGCACGGTGGGGATCATCATCCCGCCCTCGATCATCTTCATCGTTTACGGGTTTTTGATGAACCTGCCGATTTCGGACCTGTTCGTGGCGGGGATCCTGCCCGGGGCGCTGATGGTCATCGGCATGCAGTTCGCCTGCTGGATCATCTGCCGGATGAACGGCTGGGGGTACCTCATCCCGCTACAACTGAACCGGGTTCTGAAAACCGCGTTCGGGGCCTGGCTGGGGTTCTTCGCCATCGGGCTGGTGCTGTGGGGCATCTATACCGGCAAGTTTTCCCCGACCGAGGCGGCGGGCGTGACGGTGGGGTTCTGCATCATCGCGGGCCTGCTGAGCTGGGTGGTGAGCCGCATGTTCCACGTCGACGGCACGAAGCCGTGGAACGAAAAATCGTACCTGTCGATGCTGGTGGTCGAAGGCTTCACCATCCCCGAGATCCCCGGCATCGTGATGCGCTCGGCGCAGATCACGGGCATCCTGGCGCCGCTGATTGCCATCTCGGTGGTGATGCAGCAGATCCTGTCGCTGCTGGGCGCGCAGGCGGTGATCGGGGATTTCCTGACCTCGATGGGGGGCTATTATCCGGTGCTGTTCACCGCGATGCTGATCGTGTTCTTTTCGGGCATGATCCTGGAATCGCTGCCGGTGACGATCATCCTCGCGCCCATCCTTGCGCCGATCGCGGCCGGCGTGGGAGTCGATCCGGTGCATTTCTCGGTGATCTTCCTGGTGGGCGCCTCGATCGGGTTCATCACGCCGCCCTATGGGCTTAACCTTTATGTGGCCTCGGGGGTGACGGGGGTGCCATACTTCAGGCTGCTGAAGTATACTGTGCCGTATCTCATTGCCTTGATCAGCGTGTGGGTTCTTGTCTCGCTGGTGCCCGACCTGGCCTTGGCACTGTTGCCGAACAGGTAGGAAAGACGTGACATGCCCGACGACCAGTCCAAGGACGGAAAATACCTGATCCCCACCAACCTGCGCCTGCTGGTGCTGCTGGAAGAGGTGGCGAAGGCGGGGGTGCCGGTGGCGCCGGCGACGCTTGTGGCGGCGCTGGGCCTGCCGAAGCCGACGGTGCATCGGCTGCTGGCCACCGCCGAGGCGGAAGGGTTTTTGCAGCGCGATGTGGACGGGCGGTCGTTCGGGCCGGGCAAGCGGCTGCGGACGCTGTCGATCAACACGCTGTCGTCGCAGCGCATCCGCACCGAGCGGCTGATGATCATGAAGGCCCTGGCCGAGGATGTGGGCGAGACCTGCAACCTGGCGGCCCCCGGGCGCTACGGGATGGTGTACCTGGACCGGGTCGAGACCCATTGGCCGCTGCGCATCCAGCTGCCGGTGGGCACGCAGGTGCCGTTCAACTGCACCGCCAGCGGCAAGATGTACCTGTCGTCGCTGCGCACCGACAAGCTGGCGCGGCTGTTGCAGAACCTGGAGATGCCGCGCCGGACCGGGCGGTCGCTGACCGACCCCGACGCGCTGATGGCCGAGCTGGCGCGGATCCGCGAGCGGAACTACTCGACCGACAACGAGGAGTTCATGGACGACATGACCGCCGTGGCGGTGCCGATACGGGACGACCAGAACCGGCTGGTGACGACGCTGTCGCTGCATTCGCCGACCCAGCGGTGCCACCTGCCGGACCTGGAGGAATACCTGCCGCGCCTGCGGGAAGCGGCGCGGCAGTTGGAAGAACTGATTTGAAGGAGGGGCACCGGGCATGGCGCGGGACTATCTGAAGAAGGCGAAACTGACCTCGCGCTCGGGGGCATCGGATGTGCATGCCACGGTGCAGGGCATCCTGGACGCCATCGAGACGGGCGGTGACGCCGCCGCGCTGGAATACGCACGCAAGTTCGACCAGTACGAGGGCAGCATCCTGCTGTCGGAGGCCGAGATCGAGGCGGCCTGTGCGCTGGTGCCGGAAAAGCTGAAGCAGGACATCGCGTTCGCCCATGACAACGTGCGGCGGTTTGCCGAGCGGCAGAAGGCCACTGTGGCGGATGTGGAACTGGAGGTGGTGCCGGGCCTCGTGGCCGGGCAGAGGGCGATCCCGGTGGATGCCGCCGGCTGCTATGTGCCGGGCGGGCGCTACAGCCATATCGCCAGCGCCATCATGACGGTGACCACCGCCAAGGTCGCCGGGTGCAAGCATATCACCGCGTGCAGCCCGCCGCGCCCCGGCGTGGGCGTGGCCCCGGCGATCATCTATGCCGCGCATATCTGCGGGGCGGACAGGATCATGGCGATGGGCGGCGTGCAGGGGGTGGCGGCGATGACCTTTGGTCTGTTCGGCCTGCCGCCGGCGAATATCCTGGTGGGGCCGGGCAACCAGTTCGTGGCCGAGGCCAAGCGGATCCTCTTTGGCCGCGTGGGGATCGACATGATCGCGGGGCCGACGGACAGCCTGATATTGGCGGACAAGACCGCCGACCCGCATATCGTGGCGACGGATTTGGTCAGCCAGGCGGAGCACGGGTATAACAGCCCGGTGTGGCTGGTGACCGATGACCGGGCGCTGGCCGAGGCGGTGATGGAGATGGTGCCGAAGTTGATCGACGACCTGCCGGCGGTGAATTGCGAGAACGCCACGGCGGCGTGGCGCGACTATGCCGAGGTGATCGTCTGCGCCGACCGCGAGGAGATGGCGGCCTGTTCGGACGAATACGCGCCCGAGCACCTGACGGTGCAGGCCGGGGACCTGGACTGGTGGCTGGAACGGCTGACCTGTTACGGCTCGCTGTTCCTGGGCGAGGAGACCACGGTGAGCTACGGCGACAAGGCGGCGGGGACG
The DNA here is from genome assembly GCF_019802205.1 of Roseovarius atlanticus. Taxonomy (GTDB): domain Bacteria; phylum Pseudomonadota; class Alphaproteobacteria; order Rhodobacterales; family Rhodobacteraceae; genus Roseovarius; species Roseovarius atlanticus_A. The sequence continues at coordinate 2,118,686 of NZ_JAHVHQ010000003.1, read as the reverse complement.
AACCACGTGCTGCCGACCTCGGGGGCGGCGCGGTATACCGGGGGCCTCAGCGTGCACAAGTACATGAAGATCGTGACGTGGCAGCGGGCGACGCGGGAAGGCTCCAAGCCCGTGGCGCAGGCCACCGCGCGGATCTCGCGGCTGGAGGGGATGGAAGGGCACGCGCGCGCGGCGGATGCGCGGCTGGCCAAGTATTTCCCCGGCGAGAATTTCGACCTGAGCGCGGATGGCTGACCCGTCCCGCCTGTTCGATCTGAGCGGGCGGGTGGCGTGCGTCACCGGGGCCAGCTCGGGGCTGGGGCAACGGGCGGCGGAGGTGCTGGCCGCCGCTGGCGCGAAGGTCGTGGGTGTGGCGCGGCGAGAGGCGCCCTTGGCTGAGTGGGCCGGTCGCGTGGGAGGTGCTGCGGCCTATGTCGTGGGCGACGTGGCGGAGCGCGATGGGTTGCCCGAGTTGGTCGCGCAGATGTCCGCGCCGTTCGGGGCGCCGGATATCGTGGTGCACGCGGCGGGGGTGAACACGCGGGAAGCGGCGGATGACGTGACGCCCGAGGGCTGGGACGCGACGCTGGCGCTGAACCTGAGCGCGCCGTTTTTCCTGAGCCGGGCCCTGGTGCCGGCGATGAAGGAGAAAGGTTGGGGCCGGATCGTGAATTTCGCCTCGTTGCAGACGACGCGGGCTTTTCCCGGCGGTATCGCCTATGGTGCGACGAAGGGTGGAATCGCGCAATTGACGCGGGCGATGGCCGAGGCGTGGTCGGGCTTTGGCATCACGGCGAATGCCATCGGGCCGGGATTTTTCCCGACCGAGCTGACGCAGGCCGTCTTTGGCGACGAGGCGCGGGCGGCGCGGAACGCGGCGCAGACTTGTATCGGGCGCAACGGGCGGCTGGAGGATATCGACGGGCCGGTCCTGTTCCTGTGTTCGGATGCAAGTGCATATGTTACCGGGCAGGTGCTGATGGTGGACGGGGGGTTTACTGCGAAATGAAGGCATTGATCTATGACGCGCCCGAGCGGCTGGGGTTTCGGGAGGTGCCGGAGCCGGTGGCCGGCGCGGGCGAGCACCTGATACGGATCGAGGCGGTGGGGATCTGCGGCTCGGACATGCATGCCTACCTGGGCCATGACGACAGGCGGCCCGCGCCGCTGATCCTGGGGCACGAGGCGGCGGGGGTGATCGTGGATGGACCCGACGAGGGACGGCGGGTCACGATCAATCCGCTGGTGACCTGCGGGGACTGCGCCGCCTGCATGGCGGGGCGCGAGAACCTGTGCGAGGCGCGGCAGATCATCTCGATGCCGCCGAGGGACGGCGCGTTCGCGCAGTTCGTGGCGATGCCGGAGCGCAACCTTGTCACAGTGCCGGACGGCGTGCCGCTGGACCGCGCCGCGCTGGCGGAGCCCCTGGCGGTGAGTTGGCACGCGGTCAGGCTGGCGTTGCAGGTTGTTCCGGGCCCCGACCGGGCCCTGGTGCTGGGCGGCGGGGCCATCGGGCTGGCCGCGGCGCTGGCCTTGACGGCGATGGGGGTGACGGGCGTGACGGTGGTGGAGCCGAACGCGGCGCGGCGGGATTTCCTGGCCGGTGTGTGCAGGGATCATGTCGTGGCCGAGGCCGACGGCCTGTTCGATATCGTGGTGGATGCCGTCGGCTATGCCGCGACGCGCAAGGTGGCGTCGGCGCGGGCGCTGCCGGGCGGGGTGATCGTGCATGTGGGGCTGGGCGAGGATATGGGCGGTCTCGATGTCCGGCGGATGACATTGCAGGAGATCACGTTCATCGGGACCTATACCTATACGGACCAGGATTTCCGTGACACGGCGCAGGCGCTGTTCGACGGGCGGCTGGGGCGGCTGGAGTGGTTCGAGACGCGGAGCCTGGACGAGGGTGCCGCGGCGTTTGCCGACCTGCGGGCGGGCAAGGTGGCCGCGCCGAAGATCGTGCTGCGGCCCTGGTAGCTCAGTCCTTGCTGTCTTCGGGGAATTCGACCGGGCCGCCCTGGTCGGCCCAGGTGGAGAAGCCTTCGCGCAGGTGCGCGGCCTCAAACCCCATGTCCTGAAGCGTGGCGGTGGCCAGTGCCGAGCGCCAGCCGGAGGCGCAGTGCAGCACGTAGCGCTTGCCCGGCTGGGCGAAGACATCGCGGTGATAGGGGCTGTCGGGATCGACCCAGAATTCGAGCATCCCGCGCGGCGCGTGGACGCTGCCGGGAATGAAGCCGCTGCGCTGGCGTTCTCGCACGTCGCGGATATCGACGATGACGACGTCCGGGTCGTCCAGCGCCGCGATGAGGTCGGGGGTCTCGACTTCGTCGATGCGGGCGCGGGCGTCGGCGACCATCTGGGCGGCGGTGGTCCTGAGTTGGGTCATCAAAGCTCCTTCCGGGGCGGGGCGGTCAGGCGTTGGGGCGCGCGTCGAGCCAGGCGATCTGGTCGCGGATGAAATGCGGGTCGGTTTCCATGCGGATGAACACCGCCGTCAGGGCGGCGACCGCCGCGGGCATCTCGTCCTCGGGGTTGGCGTCGGGCATGAGGATTTCGCGAGTCCCGTCGGGCGCGACGGTCAGCGCGAACGTGTTCGCCGGGATCATCGTGCCGGTTTTGGAATGCTCTGGCATCGCTGTCTCCTTTTCAGGGGAAAAGGGATAGGCCCTGGGCAGTCGGTTGTCAAAAGCGGCGGCAGGGGGGCGCGTGCGCGCGGAATTGTGGAAACGGTCCCGCGACTGGCCTATGTTGCGCGATCAGGGGAGGTGCCATGCGCATCATTCGACTTGCTTGCATGCTGATCTTTGCCGGGCTGGCCGCGCAGGCGGACCAGCGCGAGGATTACCTGGACATGGCGCGGCGCGGCTGGAGTTACGAGCTTCGCACCACGATGATCGGGCGGGACATGGCGATCCCGGTCAGGATCAACGGGCGCGACATGGCGGGCGCAGCCCTGTGCGTGGTGGGCGAGAAGCCGCACGCCGAGACGCGCGCGGTGCTGAACGCGTTCCGGGGGCTGATCGGCGAGGTCTACGGTAAGCCGCTGCCGATGCGGTTCGCGGGCGCGACGGCGCAGGGGTGTGGCGCCGGGCGTGTCGTGTTGTTGCGGCTGTATTCGGGGCGACCGCCGAACCGGGCGCTGTCGGCCGACGTGGCGTGGATGAACAGCGCCTTCGGGCTGGGGCTGCCCCGGGGGCGGGACTATGCGGCGATGTCGCCGGCGATGGCTCAGACGTTTTTCGGCCATTTGGGGCAGGTGACGCATATCATGGTCAAGCAGCCGGGGCCGTCGACGCCCGGAAACCTGGAGCGCAAATTTTATCGCTCGATCCTGGTGGAAGAACTCTACCAATCGTTCACTTTCGGCATGGACGTGCTGAAATTCGACCGCGACGCGCGGTTCGTGTCGAAATTGCAGGAATTCCCGGTGAACATGGGCCGGATGCCGTGGAGTTCGCGCGGGTTCATGCGGGCGATCCTGGGGTCGAACCCTGTGGGGCTGTGCCGGTTCGACGTCTTCATGCTGCACGCGGTGGCGCAGTCGCCGGGGGCCGAGACGACTGCGCCGGAGTTCATAGATTTCATCGACGCCAATTACGAGCGGCTGGATGCGTCGAGCGCCGAGAGCTTCGCCGATGCGCGGTTTGCGCCGCTGATGGACCCGAAGTGCGCGGCGGACCGGACGGTGCGCTAGGGCCGTGGGCGGCGGCGGTTAAGACTTTCGGTTAGGTAGGCGGCGGCGGGCCGCTTGGCCTAGCGTTGACGTGACGCGCCGCGCGGAAGGAGAGACCGCCGGGGCGCTGTGAGACGTCCGTGTTTCGGGAGGACAGGATGTGCTGAAAGACGCCGGCCAGCGCGATATCGCGGGATTGTTGCAGCAGTTGGGAGACGGGCTGATCGGGCATGAGCGCCTGATCGAGCGGATGACGATCGCGCTGTTGACCGGGGGGCACCTGCTGGTGGAAGGCGCGCCGGGGCTGGCCAAGACGCGGGCGGTGAAATGCCTGGCGCGGGCAGTGGAAGGGTCGTTCGCCCGGATCCAGTGCACGCCCGACCTGATGCCCGCCGACCTGACCGGCACGCCGGTCTACAAGCCCGGGGATGGCAGTTTCGAATTCGTGAAGGGGCCGGTCTTTCACAACCTCGTCCTGGTGGACGAGATCAACCGGGCGCCGCCCAAGGTGCAGTCGGCCCTGCTGGAGGCGATGGGCGAGGGGCAGGTCACGGCGGGCAGCGAGACGCACGGGCTACCCGATCCGTTCCTGGTGGTGGCGACGCAGAATCCGATCGAGCATGAGGGGACCTTTCCGCTGCCCGAGGCGCAGCTGGATCGGTTCCTGCTGCACGTGGTGCTGGACTTGCCGGATATCGAGACCGAGCGGGCGATCCTGAACCTTGTCGAGGCGGAGACCCATGGCGAGGCGGTGCTGCCCGACGCGACGATCAGCCAGCAGAGCCTGAAGGACGCGCGGAAGGCGGTGGCGGATGTGCATCTGGCCGCGGAGTTGCGCGACTATATCGTGCGACTGGTGATGGCGACGCGGGGCGGGGAGTTGGCCGGAGATATCCAGCACGCGGTGTCGCCGCGCGGCACGCTGGCGCTGGCGGCCTCGGCGCGGGCGCGGGCGTTCCTGAAGGGCCGCGACCATGCGCTGCCCGAGGACGTGGCGGCGCTGGCGCCGGACGCGCTGGCGCACCGGATGGTGCTGAGCTGGCGTGCGATGGCCGAGGGGCGGCGCGCGCGGGACGTGGTGGCGGAGATCGTCAAAGCGGTGGAGCCGCTGTGAGTGCCGCGCTGGAGCAGCCGGGAGTCCGGCTTGCCGCCGGGGACCTGATTGCGCTGCGCGCCCATGCGCTGACCGGGCCGGGCGGGGTCGAGCAATGCGCGACGCTGCCGGGTGGGCACGCGACGCGGGTCAAGGGGCAGGGGATCGAGGTGGCGGATATCCGGGATTACCTGCCGGGCGACGACATCCGGCACCTGGACCGGGCCAGCACGGCGCGGACCGGCAAGCTGCATGTGCGGCAGTTCCAGGCGGAGCGGGACCGCGTGCGCTACCTGGTGGCGGATATGCGCAGCGAGATGTTGTGGGGGCTGCGGCGGGCGCTGTTGTCGGTGGCCGCCGCCGAGGCGCTGGTGCTGGATGCCTGGCCGCTGGTCGAAGAGGGCGGGCGCGTCGGCCTCTTGGCGGTGACGGACCGGGATGTGACGGTGGTGCCGCCACGGGGGCGCATCCGCGGAATGCTGGACGTCATCGGCGGGCTGGTGGAGGCCCATGCACGGGCGCTGGAGGATGCGGCGCGGGGCAAGGGCGCGACCGGCGGGGCGCTGTCGCTGGACCGGGCGCTGCACCGGCTGGAGCGGCTGGCGCCGTCGGGGTCGGAGATCGTCATCGCCTCGGGGTTCGATGCGCCGGGCGAGGAGCTGGTGAGGGTGCTGGACGGGTTGGGGCAGCGGCGGGCGATACGGCTGCTGCTGGTGTCCAATACCGACGCCTTGCCGGCGGGGCGGTACCCGGTGCGGCTGGCCGACGGGCGGCGGGCGAATTTGCGGATCGGTATGAACGACGCGGTGCCGACGATGGTGCGGATCGCGGGGCGCGAGGCGCTGGTGGTGGATGCCGGGGCCGATCCGCGCGAGACGGCGCGGGTGCTGATCCGCTATCACGACGAGCATGGCGCATGAGCGGCGCGCCCCTGTCGGAGGCCGCGATGCGCGACAGCCTGCTGGACATACGGCTGCCGCCGGGGGGCGCGGTGGACGCGGTGGCGGATGTGCTGGTGTCGGCGGGGCTGGCGGGATGCGCGGCGCTGGTGGTGGTGGGCCTGATGCGGCTGGCGTTCATGCGACGGCGCGGCGCCGCGAGACCGGGGCTTGAGGCGCGGATCGCCGCGTTGGCGGAGTTGCCCGAGGATGCGCGGCGGGTGGGCTTGCTGCATCTGCTGAGGGAGGTGGCGCCGGAGCGGTATGATGCGCTGCGCCCCAACCTCTATCGGCGGGACGCGGAGATCGACGTGGAGGCGGAGGTCAGGGGGCATGTTTGAGCTCGCGCAGCCGCTGGCGCTGCTGTTGCTGCCGCTGCCGTGGCTGGTGCAGCGCCTCGTGGCGGCGCGGAGCGTGGGCGGTCGTGCGCTGGTGCTGCCGCGCCGGGTGGGCGAGGAGTTGCTGGCGCGGGCCCGGCGTGGGGGCGCTGGCGTGGCGGGGGTGCCTTTGCGCGACGGGGCGTTGTGGCTGGCCTGGGGGTTGCTGGTGGTGGCGCTGAGCGGCCCGAGGGACCTGGCGCCGGTGTCGGCATTGAAGGTGTCGGGGCGGGACCTGGCGATTGCGCTGGACCTGTCCGGCTCGATGGTGCGAGACGATTTCGACCTGGACGGCCGGCAAGTGACGCGGCTGGAGGCGGTGCAGACCGTGGGCGCGGAGTTTGCGCGGCGGCGGGGCGGCGACCGGCTGGCGCTGATCGTGTTCGGATCGGAGGCCTATTACGCGACGCCCTTCACCTTCGACATCGAGGCGGTGGCGCAGGAGATCGAGACCTCGGTGATCGGCATCTCGGGGCGGGCGACGAACATCTCGGACGGGCTGGGGCTGGCGCTGAAGCGGATGAGCGACAGCGACGCGGCGAGCAAGGTGGTGATCCTGCTGTCGGACGGGGTGAACAACGCGGGGGCGACGAAGCCCCTGGGCGTGGCGGAACTGGCCGCCGACATGGGCGTGCGGGTGCATACGATCGCGCTGGGACCGAAGGACCTGGAGAGTGCCGAGGAGGGCGAGCGCGGCGTGGTCGATGCGCGCACCTTGCGGGCGATTGCGGAGGTGTCGGGCGGCGAGAGTTTCCGGGTGCGCACGACGGAGGATCTGCAGCAGGTGGCGGAGGCGCTGGACCGGCTGGAGGCGAATGACAGCGACGGGCTGGCGGCCGAGATCTACCGCGACTACTGGCCGTGGCCGGCCGCGGCGGCGGCGTTGCTGTGCCTTTTCGTGATCGCGAGGGACCCGGCATGAGCCTCGACGTGACATTGCTGCGGCCCCTGTGGCTGCTGGCGCTGCCGGTGCTGGCGGGGCTGGCGTGGTGGCTGTGGTCGCGGCGGCAGGGGCTGGGCGACTGGCAGCGGGCGGCGGAGCCGGGGATGATCCGGGCGATGGCGGCGCTGGGCCGGGTGGAGGCGCAGGCGGGGCGCTCGGGCCTGTGGGCCGGGATGGCGATGCTGGTGATCGCGGTGCTGGCGCTGGCGGGGCCGGCGGTGGAGCGGCGGGACACGCCAAGCTTTCGCAACCTCGACGGGGTGCTGTTCGTGGTGGATGCCTCGGCCAGCGTCACGGAGGATGCGCGCTGGCCACGGATGCAGGCGCTGGGCCGGTTCGGGCTGGCCAGCCTGGGGACGCGGCCCGGAGGGATCGTGGTCTACGGCGGTGATGCGTATCTGGCCACCGGCATGACGCTGGATCACGTGCAGCTGGGGCAGACCTTTTCGCTGATCGGGCCGGAGCTGGTGCCGGACCCCGGCACGCGGCCCGAGCGGGCGCTGGCGCTGGCGGCGGCGCGGCTGGAGGAGGCCGAGATCATCGCGGGCGACGTGGTGCTGTTCACCGACGGGGCGGGGCTGGGGCCGGAGAGTTTGCGGCTGGCGGCAAGGCTGGCGGAGATGGGCGCGCGGCTGTCGGTGGTGGGGATGGGCGACGCGCCGTCGCTTCGGACCCATGCGCAGGCGGGGGGCGGGCAGGTCTTCGGCCTCGACGATGCCGACGCGCTGGCGGATATGCTGGGGCAGGACATGGCGGCGCGGCTGGAGCGGCAGGACTATCCGCTGATCTTCTGGAGCGACATGGGGCGGTACCTGTTGCTGCTGGCCGCCGTGCCGATGCTGCTGATGTTCCGCAGGCAGGGCGCATGAGGGGGCTGGCGCTGCTCACGGCGGTCTTCCTGCTGGCGGGAGGGGCTCTTGGCGGCGCGGCGTCGCTGGGGCGCGTGCTGTTGGCGGTGGGCCTGCCGGGCTGGGCGGCGGAGGTGTTCGAGGCGCCGGAGTGGCAGGGCGTGGCGCGGTTCCGGGCGGGCGACTACGGCGCGGCGGCGGCGGCCTTTGCGGCGGCGGGAGACGAGTACAACCTTGGCAACGCGCAGGTGTTCGCGGGGGACTACGCGCGGGCGCTGGAAGCCTATGATCTGGCCATCGCGGCGGGCGATCCGCGGGCGCGGGCGAATTTCGACGTGGTGGCGGCGTATTACGCGGGGCTGGCCATCGACCCGGAAGCGCTGGCGCTGCTGCCCGACCGCAAGCGCGGGTCCACGGCGGACGCGGAGGTGGGGCAGGGCGACGCGCGCGCGGCGGGGACCGGGGATGGCGTGAGCAATACCAGCGCGGTGCTGGGGATGGCGGAGCTGGAGAGCCGCGGCAAGCTGGGCGTGCGGCGGGTGTTCAAGGACTATTTCATGGTGGCCGACGAGCGCTGGCTTTTGCAGCTGGAGGACGTGCCGGGAGAGTTCATGGCCGAGCGGATCCTGCAGGAGCACAAGCGGCGCGACAAGCTGGGGCTGTCGCCGCCCGAGCCGGAGGACCCAAGATGAGGGGGATCTTGCAGGCGACACGGGGGCCGGTGCGCCCGGCGACGGGAGGTCCCGGATCGGGTCCGGGACGGAGGGGAAGAGGCGTGGGGTGCGCTTTGCTTGCGCGCCTGGCCGGGTGGTGCGGGTGGCAATGGTCGGCGCGGCCCGCAATGGCGGACGGGGAGGACAGGGTCGTGGGTCCGCCCCGGCCTGCGAGCCGGGGCCTCTGGTGGTGGCGGCCGAGAGGTCCCGGATCAAGTCCGGGACGGCGGGGGAGAGGCCTGGGGCGCGCGTTGCTTGCGGGCCTGGCCGGGTGGTGCGGACGGCATCTGTGGGTGCGGCCCGGGAGGGCGGACGGGGAGGACAGGGTCGTGGGGCCGCCCCGGCCTGCGGGCCGGCGCCTCTGGTGGTGGCGGCCGAGAGGTCCCGGATCAAGTCCGGGACCGCGGGGGAGAGGTGTGGGGTGCGCGTTGCTTGCGCGCCTGGCCGGGTGGTGCGGGCGGCAATGGTCGGCGCGGCCTGGAATGGCGGACCGGGGGGACAGGGTCGTGGGTCCGCCCCGGCCTGTGAGCCGGGGCCTCTGGTGGTGGTGGCCGAGAGGTTCTGGATTGGGTCCGGGACGGCGAGGTGGAGGCGTGGGGTGCGCGTTGCTTGCGGGCCTGGCCGGGTGGTGCGGGCGGCAATGGTCAGCGCGGCTTGGAATGGCGGATCGGGGGGACAGGGGCGTGGGCCCGCCCCGGCCTGTGAGCCGGGGCCTCTGGTGGTGGCGGCCGGGAGGTCCCGGATCAAGTCCGGGACGGGGGGTGCGGGCGGCGGGCGTGTGCGTTTGGGTGTTGGCGATGGTCGTTCTGGTGATCCCGGGCATCGCGGTCGGGCAGACGCGCGAGGTGCATCCCGGCGAGTTGTCCCTGGAGGTCAGCGTGGAAGAGCGCGCGGCGACGCCCTACACGCGGGAAATGGTGCTGCTGACGATCCGCGGCACCTATCGGCGTTACATCACCCGCGAGATGCTGGTGCAGCCGGAGCTGGAGGGGTTCAACTGGTCGCAGCTGGGGCCCGACACCTGGCGCGATGAGCGGGTGGACGGGCGCAAGGTCAAGGTTTTTATCCGGCGCATGGCGGTCTACCCGGAGCGCCCCGGAACCCTGACCATCGGGGCGTTTCGCCACCGGCTGACGCTGACGGACGAGGGCGATGACTGGTTCGCGCACGAGATCGCGTCGGAGCCGATCACGATCGAGGTGGACCCCGCGCCGACGGACAGCGACTGGTGGTTCCCGGTGCGGCGGCTGGAAGTGTCGGACCAGTGGTCGAACGCGCCCGACCAGCTGACGCCTGGGGAAGGCGTGTTGCGGGTGATCCGCATCGAGGCGCTGGGGGCCACGCCCGAGATGATCCCGCCGATGCCGGAGCTGACCTCGCCCACGGGCATGATCTTCGCCCACCCGGAAAAGCGGCTGATCCAGCTGACGCCGGAGGGGCCGAAGACCATCGCGTTCTGGCGCTGGACGATCCGGCCGGGCAACGACGTGTCGGCCGTGGTGGAGCCGCTGAGCTTTGATTACTTCGACACCACGACGCGGCAGAGCCGGACGGTCGAGATCGGCGCACAGCGGGTGGCCTATGGCGCGCGGGTGCCGGGGAGTGGCGATGACCCTGCCGACAGCGCGCAGGCGGCGCCCCGGCCCGACCCCGCCGAAGCGGTCCTGCCGGGAGGTCCGGCGCTGGGCGCGGCGCTGGCGGTGTTCGCGGCGGCGCTGATGCTGGGCCTGCGCGGGCGGGCTTGGTCGGGCCTGCCGCGGCTGTCGGACCGGGTGCCGGCCCTGCATCCGCAGCGGCGCGCGCTGCGCCGGGCGGCGCGGGCCGGACGCGTCGGGGAGATGCGGCGGGCGCTGGTGGCGCTGTCCCGGTCGGGCCCCGGCGCGGACCGCTATCGCGCCCGGCTGGCGGAGCTGGACCGGGCGATCTATTCGGACGCGGCCCCGGCGGGCGACCTGGCGCGGTTTTCGCGCTGAGGCGGGACGGTCGCGGGGCCTGCAGGGCAAGGCGACGTCGTGCTGCGCGCCGGCGCCGGGCGGGTGGCCGAGTGTCGCCGGTTGCACCGCGCCTGTTCCAAACGGTTGATCATTCTCGATTTGGTGCTACTTTTCCATACGGGAGGATCGGCATGTTGGCAGCAAGAGACGAATGCGCGGGCGCGCGGCCTGTGTCGTCCGTGATGATCGTGGACGACCATCCGCTTTACAGCGACGCGCTGGAAACGGCGCTGACGCTGGGGTTTCCGGGATGCGACATCCGCAAGGCCGGCAGCCTTCAGGCCTGTTTCGACCTGGTGGACGGTGATTTCAGACCAGACCTGGTGATGTTCGACCTCAAGCTGCCGGACGTGACCGGCGTGTCGGGTTTCGAAAAGCTGCGCGCGCGTCTGCCCGAGGCGCGGGTGCTTGTGATCTCGTCGCTGGCATCGAGCGAACTGGTGCGCCGGCTGTTGCGGTCCGGCGCGATGGGGTTCCTGCCGAAGGACGCCTCGGCCAAGACGCTGCACTTCGCGGTCACCGAGATCGCCGCCGGGCGGCGCTATGTGCCCGCCGAGTACGTCGATGCGGAAGCCGGCGAGGAGCAGGACGATCTGTTCAAGACCACGCCGGAGCTGAGCATCCTGACGCCGCAGCAGGTCAATATCCTGAAGCTGATCTGCGCCGGCAAGCCCAACAAGCAGATCGCCTATGAGCTGTCGCTGGCGGAGGCCACGGTGAAGGCGCATATCACCGCGCTCTTGCGGCGGCTGGACGTGCGCAACCGGACCCAGGCGGTGGTGTTCGTGGAATCGGTGATGGCGCGCCATGCCGAACCCGAGGCGCGCGCCTTCCTTCAGCACTAGGCGCGGACGCGTGAAGCCCGCCCCCCCTGAATTCGTGATCATCGGGGAATCCCGGGCCGAGGACCCCGCCGCGGCGGTGGCCGAGGCGAGCGAGGCGCTGGTGGGCAAGGGGCTGTGCTTCGTGTTCGCGATCCTGCCCGGTTGCCTGGACGTTGACGAGACCAGCGCGCTGTTGTCCGGGGCGTTTCAGGGCGTGCCGGTCTTCGGCTGCAGTTCCGCCGGGCAGATCACCACCGACGGCTATGACGACCAGGCGCTGTTGCTGCTGGGCTTTCCGCGCCGGAACTTCCGCTGCGCGTCGATGCTGTTTCGGGACCTGCGGCCGGATCATGCCACGGCCTTTGCCGCCGAGGCGCAGAAGCAGGCCGAGCGGTTCCGGCACACGGCGGGCTGGAACCGCTTCGCGCTGATCGTGGCGGACGGGTTGTCCAAGCAGGAGGACCTGCTGGTGTCGACGCTGGACGCGGTGCTGGGCGACGTGCCGATCTTCGGCGGCTCGGCCGGCGACGGGCTGAAGTTCGAGCGGACCTTCGTGCTGCATGACGGCGAGGCGCATTCGGGGGCCGCCGTGCTGTTGCTGATCGAGACCGACCTGCAGTTCCAGGGCGTGGCGTTCGACCATTTCCAGCCCGAGGGCGCGCAGATCGTGATCACCTCCGCGGACCCGGAGGAGCGGCTGGTCTACGAGATCAACGGCGCGCCGGCGGCGGAGGAATACGCGCGACTGGTGGGCTGCCCGCCCGGGGCGCTGAGCCCCGAGGTGTTCGCGGAAAACCCGATGATGCTGCGCCACAACCTGACCCATTACGCCCGCGCGATCAGCGATACCAAGCCGGGCGGCGCGCTGTCGTTGCTGGCGGCCATCGACGACGGGTTGATCCTGACCCTTGGCAAGGCGAAGGGCAGCCTGGATGCGCTGCACGAGGGGTTGTCGACGCGGGACGCGGCGGGACGGGAGCCGGATTTCATCCTGGGCTTCGACTGTTTCCTGCGGCGGCTGGAATTCGAGCACAAGCAGCTGACGCAGGAGGTGTCGAACATCCTGCGCGCCCACCGGGTGATCGGGTTCAACACCTATGGCGAGCAGAAATCGGGCCTGCACATGAACCAGACCTTCGTCGGCGTGGCGTTCTTCAGGCCCGAAGCGCGGGTGCTGAACTGATGCTGGTGAACCCCGACGAGCCGCTGGATGTGCAGGTCGAGCGCCAGGCGCGGATCATCGACGCGCTGATGCGGCGGGCGAACCGGCAGGACGATGTGCGCCCCTCGGCGTTCCGGGCGTTCCAGTCGGCCATCGAGCTGCAGGAGAAGATGCAGGCGCAGGGCCGCGACCTGGCGCGCGCTGTGTCGGAGCTGGAAACGGTCCGTGGCGAGCAGGAGCGGATGCGCAAGAGCCTGGTGGCGGCGCTGTCGTCGATGGAGGGCGGCTTTGCCCTCTTTATCGACGGCAAGCTGGAGCTGTGCAACCACCTGTTTTTGCAGCTTTTCCCGGATATCTCGAACAAGATCGACACCGGGCTGTCGATTGGCCGGTTCTTTGCGCGGCTGGTGTCTAGCAAGTTCTTCCGCTCGGCCGACCGCAACCTGGCCACCCTGCCCAGCACGCTGGAGAAGCGGCGCGACGAGGGGGTGATTACCTCGGTCATGATCGAGATGGCCGACGACCGCTGGTTCCAGCTGAGCGCGCAGCACACCTCGGGCGACAACGTGGTGCTGCTGTTGACCGAGATCACCGATTTCGTGCGGCGCAACAGGTCCGAGAAGGAAAGCCTGATCGACCGGCAGGAGGATTACCTGAAGGCGGTGTTCCAGACGCTGACCTCGGGGGTGTGCACGTTCTCGTCGCGGGGCAAGGTTCTGATGCATAACGGCCAGTTCCGCGAATTGCTGGGGCTGCCCGCGTCCTATGTCGCGGAAGGCGAGCCGGTGACGGCGCTGGTGGAGTATCTTTTCGCCAACGGGCTGGCGGTCGAGGGCGATGCCGTCAACATCGAGGCGATCTATCGCAAGCTGGTGACCGAGGGCGCGTTTCGCCAGCGCGTGCGGCTGGGGCCCGAGCGGGTGCTGGAACTGCACATGCACGAGATGCCCGACAGCGGCTACCTGGTGGAGGTCGAGGACGTCACGCTGGAGGCGCGGGCGACCGAGACGCTGGAACGCCGGGTGATGGAGCGCACCGCCGAGCTGACCCGCGCCAATGAGAAGCTGACCGAGGAATACGAAAAGAAGGCGCGGGTCGAGGAAGCCTTGCGCGACGCCAAGGACAAGGCGGAGAAGGCGGTGTCCTCGAAGACGCGTTTCCTGGCCGCCGCAAGCCACGACCTGTTGCAGCCGATCAATGCCGCCAAGCTGTTGATCTCGACCCTGCTGGAGACGTCGCGCGGAACCGACATGCATGGCATGGTGGAGCGGCTGGAAGGATCGTTCCGCTCGACCGAGCAGCTCTTGCACCTGCTGCTGGACATCTCGCGGCTGGAAAGTGCGGCGCCCGACACGGTGTCGCCGCTGGTGGTGAACCTGACCTCGATGATGAACAGCATCCATGCCGACCAGAGCCTGGTGGCCGAGCAGAAGAACGTGAGCCTGAAGATGGTGCCCTGTTCGGTGCTGGTGCGGTCCGACCCGGTCTACCTGTTGCGGTCGATCCAGAACCTGGTGGTGAACGCGATCCAGTACACCCAGCCGGGGGGCCGCGTCCTGGTCGGGTGCCGCCGCCGCAAGGGCCGCGTGGTGCTGGAGGTGTGGGACACCGGCATCGGCATTCCCAAGCGCGACCAGCAGCGGGTGTTCGAGGAGTTCGCCCGCGCCGATGGCGAGAAGCTGGCCGCGGGCGTCGGTCTGGGCCTGTCGGTGGTGGAGCGGGCCTGTCGCCTGCTGGGTCACAAGCTGTCGGTGAAGTCGAAGCCCGGCGTGGGGTCGGTGTTCCGGATCGAGCTGGAGACGGTGACGGACGCGCCCGCGGTCAATGAGCCCCTGAGCCTTGCGTCGAATGCCGACGACCTTCTGGAGAACCAGATCGTCCTGCTGATCGAGAACGACGATGACGTGCTGTTCGGAACCACCAAGCGGCTGGAACAATGGGGGGCGGACGTGCTGGCCTGCCGGTCGATCGACGAGGCGGTGACCTGTGTCGAGGACATGGGCATGGCGCCGGATATCATCCTGGCCGACTATACGCTCGACGATGACGAGACCGGGGTGGATGCCATCGGACGGGTGCGCAAGCTGACCAAGGTTCATGTGCCGGCGATCCTGATCACCGCCGATCGCAGCCCCAGGGTGCGGGCGGCGGGGCTGACCTATGACATCTCGGTGATCTACAAGCCGGTGAAGCTGAACCGGCTGCGGCCGCTGATGGCCTGGAAGATCGGTCAGCAGGGGGATGCCGACGGGCAGGGTGATACGAAAGTGGCCGGTGACAGCGCCGCCGGAGCCTTTAGTGTCTGGCCTGAATAGGGAGGAGATTTGAGCATGATGATGCGCGTGACGAGTGCCCTGGCCGGGCTTGTCCTGGGCTGTGCCACCGCCGTGGCCGCGCCATTGAGCGGGCAGGAAACCTATGACCTGTTGTTCAGGAACGGCACGCTGGACGAGGTGTCGCGGGACATGGCGCTGGTTTACACGCGGCAGGTCAGCAACGCGCTGGCGCCCGAGGCGGCGGAGCGCGACAGCGGCAAGGTGGCCCTGACCGTGGGCGAGGGCGAGAGCCCGCTGGCGGTGCTGGAATTGCGGCAGGGCGAAAAGTACCGCAAGCTGGGGCAGTTCCCGGCCAGCGTGGGCAATCCGATGATCATGTTCTTCTACGAGTCCACCGTGCGCGACATGGCCGAGACTGCCGGGGGCAGCAAGTTCTACATCCGCAACCGGGTGAAGGAGGCGCTGGTGCAGCCCAACGAGGTGACGATGGGCGAGGCTGAGTTCGACGGGCGGACGGTCGAGACGCAGACGGTGACGATGCAGCCTTTCGCCGAGGACCCGAACCGGGCGCAGATGCGCGGCTTCGGTGATCTGGAACTGACGGTCACGATGTCCGAGGATGTGCCGGGCTGGTACCTGAGCCTCGTGGCCGAGGCGCCGGGGCCGGAGGGCGGCGACGGCTATCGCTCGGAAGTGACGTTCGAGACGCTGGAGGAGGTGGAGCAATGAGACAGCCGGCTGAGTACAGCGCACCGCGTCCCGGGCTTGACCCGGGACCTCTGCGTTCGGGCAAGAGGGCCCGGCGCGGGGGCCGGGGCGGCGTGGGGCAGGCGTTGGTCGCGATGCTGATCGCGGCGCCGGGGCTGGCGCTGGGCCAGACGGCCGCAGAGCGGCTGAACGATTTTCCCACGGCGGCGCGGGCGGATTACGTCTTTGCCTGCATGTCCACCAACGGCACCACGCGCGAGATGCTGCAGAAATGCTCGTGCTCGGTGGACGAGGTGGCGCAGATCCTGTCCTACGAGGAGTACCTGGAGGCCGAGACGGTGTTGTCGATGCGCCGGGTGGGCGGTGAGCGCATGGCGGTGTTCAACAGCTCGGCCGCCGCGCAGAACCTGGTGGCGGAGCTGCGCCGGGCGCAGGCCGAGGCCGAGATCGTCTGTTTCTGAACAGACCTCAGCTGGTCGGCTCGACCGCTTTCTTGCCGGGCATGGTGCGGTAGACCAGCGGTGCGTCGGTGTTGGATGCGTGGGTGTCGGCCTGCGCCTGGAGCGCCCCGTGATGGGGGGACTTGATGCAGACCGGATCGGTCGCGGCGGGATCGCCGACGACGGCCATGGCCTGGCACCGGCAGCCGCCGAAATCCACCAGCTTGCGGTCGCAGGATTTGCAGGGCTCCTGCATCCAGTCGGTGCCGCGATAGGCATTGAAGGCGCTGCTTTGGTACCAGATCTCGTCCAGCGGCTTGTCCTGCACGCGCTCGAATTCCA
The DNA here is from genome assembly GCF_019802205.1 of Roseovarius atlanticus. Classification (GTDB taxonomy): domain Bacteria; phylum Pseudomonadota; class Alphaproteobacteria; order Rhodobacterales; family Rhodobacteraceae; genus Roseovarius; species Roseovarius atlanticus_A. The sequence continues at coordinate 2,102,376 of NZ_JAHVHQ010000003.1, read as the reverse complement.
GGTGCGGGATGGACTGCGCGGCATGGCAGGGCAGGACCTGCCCGTCGGGCGCGACGTTGAGGCCGGTGCTGCCCCAGCCGCCCATGCAGCGCTTGGGGTAATCGTCGTGATAGTCCGCGGGCACGTAGTCGATCACCAGCTTGCCTTTGAGCGCGGCACGGGATTCGGCCACGATACGCGTGGCCTCGCGGGCCTGTTCGCGGGTGGGCATGAGGGTGTCGAGGTTTTTCAAGGCCCAGCCGTGGAATTGCACGGTCGCCACTTCGATGCGGCGGGCGCCCATTTCCTGTGCCATCTCGATGGCGCGGGGCAGCTGGTGCAGGTTGCGGCGGTGCAGGACGGCGTTGAGCGTGAGCGGAAAGCCGATCTGGCCGATCCACTCGGCGACCTGCATCTTGCGCTTGTAGCCGCCGTTATAGCCGCCGATCTCGTCGGCCATCTCGGGCGTGGTGCCTTGCAGCGAGAGCTGGATGTGGTCGAGGCCGGCGTCGTCCAGTTCCTTCAGCCTGCGCTCGGTCAGGCCGATGCCGGAGGTGATGAGGTTGGTATAGAGCCCGGCGTCGCGGGCGGCCTGCACGAGCGGCACCAAGTCACGGCGCGAGGCGGGCTCGCCGCCCGAGAGGTGCAGTTGCAGCACGCCCAGGCGCGCCGCCTCGTCAAAGACGCGGACCCAGGTTTCGGTGTCCAGCTCGCTGTCCTGCCGCGCCAGTTCCACGGGGTTGGAACAATAGGGGCAGGAGAGCGGACAGCGGTGCGTCAGCTCTGCGAGCATGGCGATGGGGGCGGGTATCTTCATGCCGTCACGTCCAGGAACCGGCGGTCGCGCAGGGCGGTCAGAAAGCCGTTGCTGTCTTGCGCGATCTGCTCGACCGGGGCGTTGTATTTCTCGGAGAGGGCCTGCGTGATCTCGCCGAAGCTGCGCTGCCCGTCGACCTCGGTCAGGATGGCGTGGCCGATCTGGTCGAGGGTGATGGCGCGTTCGGGGGCCAGAAGTACCCAGGTTTCACGCACCTTGTCGAAATGCAGGCGCACGCCGCGGGGCAGCGTGGGGATGTCGGTGGTGTTCATCACGACGCCCTTTCGAGCAGCAGACCTTCGCCGGGTTGCCAGCCGCCGGGCGGGATGCGGGCGGGTTCGACATAGGCGCTCCAGAGCGCGTCGAGTTGGGACCAGAGCACGTCTGTCTTGAAGATCAGGGCGTTGGCGGCGGCGTCCTGCTTTTCCTTCGTATCGGCGTGGTCGAGCACCCAGGCAAGGCCGAAGGCGACGTCCTTGGGCGCTTCCTTGAGCCGGGTCTTGAAATAGCTGAGCGAACTGTCGTCGGCGAAATCGTAGTTCTTGAGCAGCCCCTCGATCCGGTTGGCGTGGATCTTGGGGGCGAAAAGCTCTGTCAGGGAGGAGGCCACTGCCTCGAGCAGGGTCTGGTCGCGGACGAAGCGGACATAGGCGTCGCAGGCGAATTTCGTGGCGGGCAGGACGCCCTCGCGGGAGGCGACATAGACCGGGTCGAGGCCCACGGCCTCGGCCAGGCGCAGCCAGCGCTTGATGCCGCCTTCGTTCTCGGCGGTTCCGTCGTGATCCTCGATGCGGGACCGCCAGGCGCGGCGCAGGTCGGGATCCTCGACGCGGCTCATGAAGGCGGCGTCCTTCATCGGGATGGTGTGCTGGTAGTAATAGCGGTTCAGCACCCAGGCGCGGACCTGGTCGGGGGTGCAGTCGCCGCCATGCAGGCGGTCGTGGAACGGGTGCAGGTCGTGATACCGCTCGGCGCCGATCTGGCGCAGGCGGGATTCAAAGTCTTCGCGGCTTTGCGTCATGGGGTGATCTCCATTCCGTCCTGTCCGATGATCCAGCCCGCTGCCTGGGCCTCGGCCTTTTCCGCAGAGTCTGGGCGCAGCACCGGGTTGGTGTTGTTCATGTGTACGAAGACCTTCTTGCCGATGTCGACCCCCGCGAAGGCGGCGATGGAGCCGTCGGGGCCGGACATGGACATGTGGCCCATGCGTTTGCCTGTCTTCTTGCCGAGGCCCGCGCGGACCATTTCGTCGTCGCGCCAGAGCGTGCCGTCGAAAAACACCATGTCGGCGCCCTGAAGGCGCTCGCGTAAGTCGTCGGTAAGGCGGGCGCAGCCGGGGATGTAGAAGGCCGTCGTGTCGCCGTTTTCCAGCACGACGCCCACGGTCTGGTCGCCCATCAGGTCGGTCTCGACCGTCTCGCCCTCCATGTAGAGCGGGACCTTGCCCGGCACGGCGAAAAGCGTCGCGGTGAGGTCGGGGGCCAGTTCGAACGGCGCGTCGAGGGCGATGTTGGTGCGGGTGACGACGTCGGAGTTGAGCGCGTCGAAAATGGGGTTCGCGGCCAGTACCTCGTGGATGCCCTTGGTGGCGAAGAGCGTGAAGGGCTGCATTTCGCGCAAGGTGAGCAGGCCGGCGACGTGGTCGATATCGCCGTTTGTGACCAGCACGGAGCTCAGCGGCAGTTTGCGCAGGTCCGTGGGGTGAAGCGCGGATGTGTTCGCCAACTGGTCGCGTATGTCGGGCGATGCGTTCAGGATCGCCCAGTCCGTACCATTGCCGGTTACGGCGAGGGACGATTGTGTCTGTGAGGGAATGTCGCCTGAACGCGCGAGATTGCAGTTGTCACAACCGCAATTCCACTGGGGCAGGCCGCCCCCGGCAGCAGCGCCGAGAATATGCGCGCGGAATGACATCGAGATATCCTCCCGCGCGCAAACAGTCTTAGATCAGGACTTCGCGCTCTTCGTCGAAGTCAGGTCCGTACATGTTGATTTCCATGCCGCATTCGATTTCGCGGATGATCGGTTTTGCCCATGCCATGATGGTTCTCCTCCTTTGAATAACACTGTAAACATGACAACTCGGCCGCCGTATTGCGACTCTTATTTTCTATAAAACGCTTAGACTTTAGTCCAAGTTCCGGCATTCCGTGCGCGGCGTAAGGCCGTCTATGGCGAAGCCTTTGTTCCTTACGGTCTTGATTTCAAATCCGAAATCGGCGTCGCGCAGCTTTTTCCGCAAATAGCCGATATAGACGTCCACCACGTTTTCGTTACCCGACCCCTCGGCCTGCCAGAGCGCATCGAAGATGTCGCCGCGCGGCAAAGGGGTGCCGTCATGGGCGATGAGAAGGCGCAGAAGGTCGTCCTCGCGCTCGGTCAGCGAGACCCTGGCGGTCTGGGTCTGCAGGCTGCGGTCGGGGGTCAGCGTGGCGGGCTGGGGGCGCTGCGAGGTCGCGCGGCGTTCCTGCACGCGCAGGCGGGCGACCAGTTCGTCGAAGCTGAAGGGTTTGACCACGTAATCGTCGGCCCCGGCCTCGAGCCCCGCCGTGCGGTGTTCGACATCCGAGAGCGCGGAGAGCATCAGGATCGGCAATGTGGCGCCGCTCTCGCGGGCGCGGCGGACGAGGTCGAGGCCGCTGTCGGCGCCCAGCATGACGTCGATGATGGCGCCCGAGAAGGTCTCGGTCCGCAGCTTTTCAAGCGCGTGGTCATAGCGGTTGACCGTCTCGGCCTCGTAGCCGTGCAGGCCCAGCCCCCGCGCCAGGGCGGAGGTGATTTCCGGGTCGTCGTCGACGATCAGGAGGCGGGTCATGGCGGGGCGGTCTCTTTCGCGGCTGCGGGCTTGAGGATAGCGCCGTTTTAGCCGGATGAAAGGGAAAGGCGAACCGCGATCTTTGTCCCGGGTGCGTCGCCGAGGGCGGTGTCGCGGGGGACGGGGCTTTCAAGGGTGATGGTGCCGTCATGGGACTCGATCACCCAGCGGGCGAGCGCGAGGCCGATGCCGAACCCCTGGGCCGAGGCGCTGCCCGCCTGGGAAAAGCGCTCGAAGATGCCGGGCTGGTCCTCGGGCGGGATGCCGGGGCCGTTGTCGGTGACGGCGATCCGGGCCGTGGCATCGTCAGCCTGCGCGTCGAGGCGGATCCGGCCGCCGTCGCGGGCGTGACGGATGGCGTTGCGGACGAGGCCCACCAGCACCTGCCGGATCCAGTTGCGGTCGCAGGTGAGGGTGACGTGGGGCACGTCCGAGAGGGTGAGGGTCATTCCGGCGTTGTCGGCCTCGGCGCGGACTTCCTCGTGGACTTCGGCCATGAGGTCGGGGAGGGGAACGGGCGCGGACTCCAGCGCCAGTTGGCCGCTGTCGGAGCGGGCGACGCGCAGAAGGTCGTCGATGCGGCGGTTGAGGCGCGCGGCGCGGGCCTCGATCGTGGCGAAGGCATCGGCGTCGGGTCCGCCCGCGGCGCGGCCGATCTGCGCCTCCATCAGGATGACGGTGAGGGGCGTGCGCAATTCGTGGCTGACATCGGCGAAGAAGCGGCGGCGGTTCTCGTCGATCTCGGCCAGGGTTTCGTTGGCGGCGCGCAGTTCCTCGGTCCTGGCGGCGATGATGCTGCTGAGTTGCGCGCGGTCCTCTTCGACCGCCGATTTGCGGGCGGCGAGGGCGTGGGCCATGCGGTTGGTCTCGGCGTAGAGACCGCCGATCTCGTCCCGGCGGGTTTCGGGCAGGTCGATGGCGAAATCCTCTTGCCCGATCTTCTGGGCCGCCTCGCGCAGGCGGTCGAGCCGGGCGAATTGCGGACGGATGAGGCCGAAATAGAAGGCCAGCACCATCACCACGGCGGCGACGGCGATGCCGATGGCCGCCAGGCTCAGCTTCTTGCGGAGGGTGACGATCTCGGCGCGGATGTCGGCGCGGAACATCTGTTCGGTCTGGACCGCCTGGCTGAGCAGGGGGTCGAAGCCGGTGGCGAAGCTGTCGATATGGGCTTGCAGGCGGGGGCGGTCGATGTCGTCCTCGCCGAGGCCGCGCATGGTGCTGGACAGGAGCGCCTCCATCCGGGCGAGGCCGAGGGACTGGGTGCCGAAGCGGGACTGGGCGTCGAGGCCGAGATCCTGGGCCTCCTCTACCGCCTGGGCGACGTTCTGTTGCAGGCGCACGAAGGAGCGGCGCAGGTTTTCCACCACGGGCTCGAGCCGCTCGACCCGGGTGGCGGCGGGCATCTCGCGCTGCACGGCCTCGGTCGCGACGACGAGGAAGGTGGCGGCCTGGGTCGAGAGGCCCGCATAGCCCGACATGCGCTGTTCGGCCTTGAGCGTGGCATCGAGACGGTCGGATACGGCGAGAAGGCCGAGCCAGAGGATGAGCGCCGTGACCCATGTCCCGATCCCGAGGGCGAGGGCGCCGAGGCCGAGGAGGGTTTTCAGCGACATGGCAAGGCTGCCCTGAAATTAAGCATTAATGCTGCAGCGCAGCATAATATTGCGCAAATTCTGGCGTGACGCGGTGCGCACGGTGCGGTTACGCTTTTCTTAGGGCCGATGGGGTCGGATGGCTGGAGGCACGGGAGCGAGGACCAACGCAACGCGTAAGGAACGATCATGATAGAGCTCCTGTTCGTCGCCTGCCTGGCGACAGATCCCACCCAATGCCGAGAGCGCAGCCTTGTGTTCACCGATGTCACGCCGATGCAGTGCCTTGCCGGGGCGCAGCCGGAACTGGCGCGCTGGGTATCGACCCATCCCAACGAGCGGGTCCTGAGCTGGCGCTGCCGGACGGTGAACGATACCGAGTTCGACATCTGAGCGCCTTCAGGTCTTGCGCTTCATCAGGCCGCGGGCGGGGTCGTAGCCCCAGATGGCCAGTGCGCAGAACACGAACGTGCTGCCCACGACCCAGGCGAGCGCGGTCCAGTTGACCTGCAGGTAGAGCGAGAAGCGGATCAGCTCGACCGCGTAGGTGAAGGGGTTGAGCGCGCAGATGTCGCGCAGGAGCGGTGAGCTTTCGGCCATCTTCCAGAGCGGATAGAGGGCCGAGGACATGAAGAACATCGGGAAGATGACGAAGTTCATCACGCCCGCGAAGTTTTCCAGCTGCTTGATGAAGCTCGACAGGACCAGCCCGAGGCCGCCGAGCATCAGCCCGCCGAGGATCAGGCTGGGCAGGACGGCGAGGTAGCCCCATGTGGGCATCGTGATGCCGAAGGCCGCCGCGATGGCGAGGAAGGTGTAGACCTGCAGCACCGAGATGATCGTGGCTCCGAAAAGGCGGCAGATCAGCAGCCACCAGCGCGGGAAGGGGCTGGTGAGCAGCAGGCGCATCGAGCCCATCTCGCGGTCGTAGACGAGGCTGAGCGAGGATTGCATGCCGTTGAACAGAAGCACCATCGCGCAGAGGCCCGGCACGATGTAGGTCTCGTAGGTGATGTAGGTCTGGTAGGGCGGGATGATCGACAGGCCGAGGGCGGCGCGGAAGCCGGCGGCGAAGATCAGCAGCCAGACGAGAGGGCGCACGAGCGCGGCGATGAACCGTTCGCGCTGATGCACGAAGCGCAGGAATTCGCGGGCGATGATGGCATTGGCGACGCGGAAGGTGCCGGTCATGCGACCTCCCCCGTGCGGCTGAGGAACCAGTCCGACAGGGTTTGATCGCCGCGGGCGGCGCCGGCGGTGCCGCGGTGGATGATCCGGCCCTTGTGCAGGACAACGAGGTCGTCGCCGTCGCGCACCTCGTCGGTCAGGTGGGTGGTCCAGAGAACGCAGAGGCCAGTCCTGGCGAGGTCGTGGACGTGGTCGGTGATGCCCTGCCGCGAGGCGGCGTCGAGGCCGACGGTGGGTTCGTCGAGCAGCAGGACATGCGGGTCGTGGATGAGGGACCGGGCGAGTTCGGTGCGGCGGCGGTGGCCGCCGTTGAGGTCGCGGGCCTTTTCCTCGGCGCGGTGGCGCATGTCGAGCTGGTCGAGGGCGGCGTCGATGCGGCCGGGGATCTCGGATTTCGGCAGGCCCTGGAGGGCGGCGAAATAGGCGAGGTTCTGGCGGACCGACAGATTGAGGTCGAGCGTGGATTGCTGGAAGACGACGCCGAGCTTGCCGAGGGCGCGGCGGGATTCGCGGCGCATGTCGTGGCCCGCCACGGTGATCTCGCCCTGGGGGGCCACCAGCAGGCGGGTCAGCAGGGCGATGAGCGTGGATTTGCCCGCGCCGTTGGGGCCGAGAAGCGCGCAGAAGGTGCCGGGGGCGACGTCGAACACCACGTCGTCCAGCGCCTGCTTGGCGCCGTAGTGAAAGCTGAGGTCATTGACGGTCAGGCCTGTGGTCACGTTGTCCGGTCCTTTGGTCCTTGGGCGAGTTGCGCGCCATCTGGCCCACCTTCCAGTGTCAGGGTCCGGTGTGCAAGCCGTGTCGCCTCGGCCATGTCGTGCGTGACGAAGAGCGTCGCGGGCTGGTGGCGGGCGATGAGCGCCTCGGTGAGGGTCAGCATCCGGTCGGCGGCGGCGGCGTCGAGCGACACGAAAGGTTCGTCCATGATCAGGAGGTCGGGCTGACCCGCGAAGGCGCGGGCGAGGGCGAGGCGGCGCTGCTGGCCGAGGGAGAGCTGGCCGGGGAAAAGGGTGTCCTTGCCGGTGAGGCCGACCTCGTCGAGCGCGGCGAGGGCACGCTCGCGGGGCAGGCCGGGGTGCAGGAGCGTGAGGTTGTCGAGGGCCGAGCGCCAGGGCAGCAGGGTGGGTTCCTGGAAGACCATGGCGATGGCGTCGGGCCGGTCGATCCGGCCGGTGAAATCGGTGTCGATGCCCGAGACCAGCCGCAGCAGGGTGGACTTGCCGATGCCCGAGGGGCCGACAAGGGCGACGGTCTCGCCCGCCGCGACCTCGAAGGCGATGGGGCCAAGCACGCGGTCGGCGCCGAAGCGTTTCTCGGTGATCGAGACGGTGATCATGCGCGGCGCCACCGGGTTGCGTGGCGTTCCCACGGTTGCAGCAAGGCCCATTCCACCAGCAGCATCACGGTGATGAAGGAAAAGGCGTAGACCAGCACCATGGCGACGTCGAAGAGCTGGAAATAAAGGTGGATCTGGAAGCCGACCCCGGAGGAGCGTCCGAGGAATTCGACCACGAGCACGATTTTCCAGATCACGGCCACGCCGCCCCGTGCGGCGGCGGCGATGAAGGGGCCGAGTTGCGGCAGGATGACGTGGCGCAGGCGCATCCAGCCCGACATGCGGTAAACGCGGGCCAGAGCGTCAAGCTGGGGGTCCAGCGCCCGGGCGCCTTCGCGGATGACGATGGCGACGTTGGGCACCTTGTTGAGCGTCACGGCGGCGATGGCGGCGGCCTCGGTCAGGCCGATCCAGAGGTAGCAGAGCACGATCAGCACCAGCGCGGGCAGGTTGAGGAAAATCACCAGCCACGGGTCGAGCCAGCGGTTGAGCGCGGGGGAGCGGCCCATGGCGAGGCCGATGATGCCACCCAGCGTCATGGCGAGGCAGAAGGCCCAGAGCACGCGCAGCAGGGTGGCGGACAGGTGGGTCCAGAGCGCGCCGCTGGCGATTTCCTGCGCGAAGAGGGGCGCGAGGGCCCAGGGGGTGGGCAGAACCTGAGGGTCGGCCTTGAGCGTCGAGGCCACGACCCAGAACGCGAGAAGCCCCGCGACGGAGAGGAGGGGCGTCAGCTTGGTCTGCATTCAGCGGACGTCGGCGAAAAGGCCGTCGGGAAGCGTGTCGGCCTGCCCCACGAGGTCCGCGCCGCCGAGATCGTGCATCAGGCTGAGCAGGGCCTGGGCGGAGTCGGTGTCGATGGGTTTGCGGGACGGGATGCCGGCGATCCAGTCGGTGCGGAGTTGCTCGAATTCGGCATCGCTGTCGGCATTCATCATCGGGCGCAGGTCATGCCAGATCTCGTCGGAGGACATGAGCAGGGTCTTGGCCTCGCGGCTGGCCTCGAAGAAGGACTGCGCGAGGTCGGGGTTTTCGGACAGGAAGTCTTCCTTGAAGTAATAGCCCAGGAGAGGCGTCTCGGGGTCGAGGCCCAGCTCGCGGGCGGCGGTGTCGACGGAAATGAGTTCGCGCATCCCGGCGGCCTTCATCTTGGCGAGGTAGTGCCAGTAGTTGATGGCCCCGGCGAGGCCGCCGTCAAGGGCGGTGCGGAAGATGAGGGGCGGGGCGCCGTAGACCTGTTCGGTTTCCGCCTTCAGGTCGATGTCATGGGCCTGTTGCGCGTAGGCGCGCAGGATGAGCCAGGATTTGTCGAGCGGGCCGCCGGCGATACCGATCTTTTGTCCGGCGAGGTCGGCGAGGGTTTGGGCGGTGGAGTCGGCGGGCACAACCACGCCGCCCACGGCAAGGGAATAGGGAATGAATGTATAAGGTTTGCCCGCCGCGCGCTGGCGGGCGACCCAGATCCAGTCGGCGACGGCCATGTCGGCCTCGCCGCCTTCGACCGCGATGCGGGTGGCACCGTTGTCGGCATAGGGCTGAATGTCGAGGGTAAAGCCGTGTTTTGCGTCGAGGCCCTGGTCGACGATGGTCCGAAGCTCCCAGTTGACCGTGCCGATCTGGAGGGTCGCGGCGCGGATCGTGGGGGTGCCTTCGGCGTAGGCCGCCATGCTGCATAGCAAGAAGGAGAGAGATGCTATGATACGCAACATGGCGGGCCTTCACTCCATGGGAGAACGGAGAATTTACTCGGCGCGGCGTTCGACCTCGTTCAGGTCGGCGTCGAGGACGATGTCGAACTGGTCGCCACCTTTGCAGATGACGTCATCAAGCTCGTAGCCGCCATCGTCTTCGGCTTCGATATCGGCGGGGTCCATCTGGCATTCGACGGAGGCGAGCCATGCCTCGATCTTTTCGACGGTTTCGGCGTCGACCGCGTCGTTATCTGCGAGGGCGGGCGAGGCGACGAGCGCCGCGATCAGGAAGATACGTTTCATTTATTGGGTCTCCGTTACTGGATGTTGAAAGTGACTTGTTGGGTTTCGCCGGTGGAGCCGGGGATGCGCAGGGTGTGGCTGCCCGGCTTGATGGCGATGAAGGAAATCGTGGCCACGCCGGCCTTGTCGAACTCGATGGAGTCGACGGCCATCGGGCGGATCTCGATCTTGTTGATGACGATCTCGTTCATCCAGATCGCGCGGAAGAAATCGCTGCCGGTGACGGCCAGTTCGGCCGAGCCGTCGGCGGTGATCTCAAGCGTGTAATAGGCGCCCGATTGCAGGTTCACCGAGCCTGTCTCGTGCAGGGGCTGGCCCGAGGCGAGCGTGACCGGGATCGTGTCGCCGCGGTTGCAGGCCGCCAGCAGGCCGGCAAAGCCGAGGTCGTCGCAAAGCGGTGCGGCGGCGGCGGGGCCGGTGAGGCAGGTGGCGGCGGTGGCCGCGGCCATCATCAGTTTCTTCATGTCTTGAATCTCCTTCATTATTCGATGGTCACCACGCCCCAGGGCTGATCCCCCACCTGGATGGAGCGCACGGCCTCTTCCTTGGCCACGTCGATGACGGTGATGTCGTTGGAATTGCCGTTTGTGGTGAGCAGGTATTTCTCGTCCGGCGTGAAATCGAGCTGCCAGACGCGCTGACCGACGAGGATGTAGTCGAGCACCTCGAGGCTTTGGGCATCGACCACGGCGACGCGGTTCGACGGGCCGAGCGCCACGAAGAGGCGCTTGCCGTCGGAGGTGACCTTGGCGCCGACGGGTTGCAGCCATTCGGGCTGCACGTTCGGGACCTCGAAGCTGATCTTCTCGACCAGGGTGGGCGTGCCGTCCTCGGCGATGTCCATGACGCTGACGGTGCCGCCGATCTCTGACGTGACGAAGAGGCGGGTGCCGTCGGCGGTGTACTGGGCATAGCGCGGGCGCTGGTCGACCAGCACGTTGTGCTTGATCTCGTAATCCTCGGTCGAGATGAAATGCGCCATGTTGGTGGTCTCGGAGGTGTTCACGACCCACTTGGCATCCGGGCTCATGCCCATGCCTTCGGGTTCCACGCCCACGGGGACCTCGGCCAGCACGGTGCGGCTGTCGGTGTCGGTGACGGTCACCAGGTTGTCATCCTCGTTGGCGATGTAGAGCCGCTTGCCCGAGGGTTCGATGATGAAAAGCTCGGGATCGGGGCCGGAGGGGAGCGAGGGCAGTTCCTCGTAGGTTTCCGAATCGAAAACGCGGACGAGGTTGTCGTCGGAGGCGCAGACATAGATCTTGGTGCCGTCGGGGCTGGCGGTGATGCCACGGGGGCGGTTGCCGGCGAAAAACTCGTCGATCACTTCCCAGGTTTCGGTGTCGACCACGGTGATGGTGTTGCCACGCTCGTTGGTCACGAAAGCCTTGCCGGCCAGCGCGGGCCCGGCGGCGAGCGCCAGGGCGGAGGTCAGAAGGAGTGCCTTGAGTTTCATGTGTTCCCCTTAGTTGCTGAAGGCCGTGCAGGCCGATTCCGGGCGGTCCAGGCCGAGCGTGTCCTGCACGGCGTTCTGGTGCAGGAACCCTTCCTGCGGGCTGACGCTGACCGTGACGCGGTTATCGTAGAGCATGACCTGCTGGCGCATCTGACCGTTCCAGTCGCGGAAGGTGACTTCCTGCCCCTTGAAGCCGGCCAGTTCGAACTGGTCGGAGAGCAGGTAGTCCTTCACGCCGTCGGGGTCGGCGGTCTCGGCGCGGGTCACGGCCTCGCCCACCGCGCGCAGGGCGATCCAGACGTTGTAGTCGGCGTCCTTGATGTAACGGCCCGCCAGGTCCTCGAACCGGGTTTGAAGCTGGGTCGCGCCGTAGGCTTCGTGGCCGCCATGCATCTGCACGGGGCGCAGGCCGGCCGAGCCCATCACCGGGCGCGGGTCCCACAGGTGGTAGGTAAGGTAGGCGGCAAAATAGTCGGTCTCGTCGGCGGTGATGACCACGTCATGCTCGGGCAGGTTTTGCATGAAGGTGGGCAACTGGCGCTGGACGAGCACGTGGCCGGAATCCGTGCGGCGGGCGCCGCCGGTGTCTTCGAACACGCGTTCCTCGACGATGTTGGCGCCGAACTTGGTGGCGGCGCGGCGATAGGCGTCGGCCAGCGCGATGTCGTCGGGGTTGGAGCCGGAGATGAGCACCCAGCGGGGCCATTTCTTCCAGATGGCGAATTGCGCGATGGCATCGGCCTGCTGGGCATAGCTGGTAGCGGTGTGCAGGAGATTGGCGCGGCACTCCTCGTTGCGCATGGCCATGTCGCCGGCGCGGGCGTTGAAGACCAGCGCGCCTTCCTCGGCGGCGCGGTCGGCAAGGCGCAGCACGTCCTCTTCCCGGGCGTGGATGACGATCAGGCGGATGCCGTCGGCGAGGATTTCATCGAGCGCGGCATCGGCGGCGTCGGGCGCGGCGGATTTCCGGACCGTCTCGTAGGTGTGGCCCATGAAACTGCCGGTGGAGTTGTTGTCCTGATCGGCCAGCGCGGCACCGGCGAAGCCCAGATCCTCGGGTGCCTCGTCGAAGCGCGAGATGGGGCGCTGGACCTGGTAATCGACGCGCAGGACGGCGGAGCGGACGTCGATCGCGGCGGCAAATCCTGCGGTGAAAATCAGCGTCGCGGCGCAGAGCAGCGCGGCCGCGAAGAGCGTCGCAAAACGGTTCAGCACTTTTTTCCTCCCTTACCGCGACGATGGTCTGCGCGGCCCGACCAATACCAATTGCCGTGTTTCGCAATCACTGTACGCACCCCAGAATGAAGGGCGACTCTTAACTTCTAAGAACGTCCGTATGCGTTTGATATTGTTCCTGTTCCTGGCTTTCGCCCCGGCTGCGTACGCGCAAGGGGCGGTGGCCTTTTTCGGGCTGCATCTGGAAGACAGTTCTGACCAGACGACGCAATCTTCCTCGCTGACGGCCGGGGGGCCGAATGATGCCGATCTGGCCCGTGCGGAGATGCTGGAAGGGATGCTGGCGGAGCGATTCGAGGCGGAGGGCTATACGCTGCTGGACGTCGCGCCGGTGGCGGAGGAGTTAAGCCGGGTGAGCAACCCGGCGAGCTGTTACGGCTGCGACATCCGCATGGCGGGGACGCTGGGCGCGGAGTTCATCCTTGTGGGCGAGATCAACATGGTGTCGCCGGTGCTGGTGTCCATCGCGGTGCAACTGAAGGATGCCGCCAGCGGCGAGATCGTGAAGGGCGGCAGCGTCAGCGTGCGCGGCAGCACCGACGAGATCTGGGCGCGGGGGATGCGACAAATCTTGAAAAACCGAATCTTCAGGGAGGAAGATACATGAGAAGACGAATGTTCATGGCGAGCCTGACGGCGCTGATGCTGCCGGGTATGGCGCTGGCGCACGGGCCGACGCGGCAGAAGGTGACGCTGACCACCGAGGTGGCGGCGGACCCGGCCGAGGTCTGGGAGGCGATCGGGAATTTCCAGGACATGTCCTGGCACCCGGCGGTGCATTCGACGGAAGGCGAGGGCGGCAACGAGATCGACGCCACGCGGGTTCTGACGCTGGGCGAGGAAGGGGGGCCGACCATCGACGAGATCCTCTACAAGTACGACGCCGAGAAGATGAGCTATTCCTACCGGATCACCGAGGTGGCGGTCGAGGTGCTGCCGGTGACGAACTACTCGTCCCACCTGACGGTGAAGCCGCGTGACGGGGGCGGGTCTATCGTGGAATGGCGGGGCGCGTTCTATCGCGGTTATCCGAACAACGATCCGCCGCCCGAACTGAACGACGAGGCGGCGATTGCGGCCGTGAGCGGCGTCTACCAGGCGGGGCTGGATGCCCTGACCGAGCGGTTCGGTGCGCCGGGTTCTTGAAGCGCTGGCGCTTTGCCTGGCCACGCCTGTGGCCGGGCAAACCGCTTATGTCACCTGTCAGCCTGCCGATGCGTTGAGCGTGATCGACGTGGCCCGAGGGGCCGAGGTCGATCGCTGGGACGTGGCGGGCAAGCCTGCCGGGGTCGCCGTTGGTGGCGATGCGGTCTATTCCGTCTCCCCGGATACCAAGACCGTGCGGCGGTTTTCGCCCACCGGCAGGCTCTTGAATGAAACGCAGCTGGATGGCGGGCCGACCGGCGTGGCGCTGGACGCCGCGCGCGGGCGGCTGTTCGTTTCGGACTGGTACAATGCGCGGCTTTGGGTGTTGGATGCCGAAAGCCTTGAGATCTTGCGGGAGCTGGAGGCCGGGGCGGAGCCGGCGGGGATCGCGCTGTCGGGCGATGGCCGGTTCCTGGCCAGTGCCGAGAAGGATGCCGACCGGGTGTCGGTGTGGGATGCCGAGACCCTGGAGGTGGTGCACAGGGTCGGCGTGGGCGTGCGGCCCTATGGGTTGGGGTTTGCGCCGGATGGGCGGCTGTTCGTGGGCAACGTGGGCAGCAATGACGTGAGCGTCGTGGATGCCGACGCCGGTGCGGTGGTGGGCACGGTGCCGGTGGGCGAGCGGCCCTATGGCGTCGCCTTCGCAGGCGGGCGGGCCTTCGTGACCAACCAGTATGCGAATTCCTTGAGCGTGATCGACCTTGAGACGCTCACGCCGGTGGATGAGGTGAGCGTCGGCGAGTATCCCGAGGGGATCGACGCCACGGCGGACGGGAGCCGCGTGGTCTTTGCCAACTGGTTCGAGAACACGGTGACCGTGATGGACGCCCGAACGCTGGACGTGATATATGACGTGGAGACATGCGACGGCCCGCGGGCCTTTGGCATATTCCTGTCGGGAGGAGACACGGAATGATCGCAACATCCATGCGCGCATTGAGTGCGCTGTGCCTGATGTCGGTGCCGGCATTGGCCGGCACATGGGAGGATTTGAGCGCCGAGATCTATGGCGAGCGGGCGCTGTTGGACGGCGCAAAGGTGATCGCTATCGACGCGCCGTACCGGACGGGCAACGATGCGCGCACGCAGCTGGCGGCGCATGTGGTGGCACCGGAAGGGGCCGAGATTGCCAGCGTGACGCTTGTGATCGACGAGAACCCGATGCCGGTCTCGGCGGTCTTTGACCTGGATACCCCGTTGCCGGCGTTCTTTTTCGACGTGACCATGCGGATCAACGGGCCGACGCCGATGCACGTGGTGGCCGAGACGACCGACGGCCGGCTGTTCGTCGCCGGGACCTTCGTCAAGACCTCGGGGCAGGGGGCCTGTGCGGCGCCGCCGGGGACCGATCCGAAGCTGGCGCTGGAAACGCTGGGGCGGATGGAGATCGAACTGGCCGGGCGGCTGACCGGCCTGGGGCAGAGTGCGGCGGACAAGCTGGCGAACCGGCTGAACCGGATGGATGTGGACATTTCGCACCCGTCGCATTCGGGGATGCAGATGGATCAGATTTCGCTGCTGTTCATCCCGATGCGTTATGTCGAGACGGTCGAGATCGACCTGGACGGTGCGGGATATGTCGAGATGACGGGGTCGATTTCGCTGTCGGAGAACCCGCAGGTGGCGCTGTCGGTGCCGAGCCGGGCGCAGGCGGTGGACGTGACCATGACGGATACCGATGGCACCGTCACCCACGCGCACAAGAAACTGACAGGATACTGAGACGGGGCTGCCCCCGGGCACGCGCTGCGCGCCCGGGGTCTGTCGTCGGATGTTACTCGCAGGCCGTGGCGAAGCGTGCGGTCTTGTTCTCGACGCTTTCGACGGTCAGCGTGCAGCCGTTCTCGAGCTCGACTTCCGAGCCGGAGTCGGCGGATTGCACGTTGAAGCCGTTGACGGCGAAGCGCACGGTGTCGTCGGCGATGGAGCTGACGAAGATGCGGATGTCGCCATCGTTCAGGACCGCGGTAGAGCCGACACCGAAGGTTTCGGTGTCTTCGCCCGATGCGGAGCCGCTGTCGCCGGAGCCTGAGCCGCCTTCGCTGAGCTGAGCTTCGAGCGCTGCGACCCGTTCCTCGAGCGCGGCGATCTTGTCGCTGCTGGACTGCGTGCCCTCGGAGCCTTCGCTGTCGCTCTCGGAGGCGGCGGCCTGCTCTTCGGAGCCTTCGCTGTCGCTCTGGGAGGACGCGGCCTGCTCCTCGGAGCCTTCGCTGTCGCTTTCGGACGCAGCTGCTTGGTCTTCGGATCCTTCGCTGTCGCTTTCGGACGCAGCTGCTTGGTCCTCGGAACCTTCGCTGTCGCTCTCGGACGCAGCTGCTTGTTCCTCGGAACCTTCGCTGTCGCTCTCGGATGCAGCTGCTTGTTCCTCGGAACCTTCGCTGTCGCTCTCGGATGCGGCGGCTTGGTCTTCGGAACCTTCGCTGTCGCTCTCGGAGGAGGCGGCTTGCTCTTCGGAGCCTTCGCTGCCGCTTTCGGAAGATGCGGCCTGCTCTTCGGAGCCTTCGCTGTCGCTCTCGGATGCGGCGGCTTGCTCTTCGGAACCTTCGCTGTCACTTTCGGCGGAGGCGGCTTGCTCTTCGGAGCCTTCGCTTTCGCTCTCGGAGGCGGCGGCTTGCTCTTCGGAGCCTTCGCTGCCGCTCTCGGAGGATGCGGCTTGGTCCTCGGAACCTTCGCTGTCGCTCTCGGAGGAGGCAGCCTGCTCTTCGGAACCTTCGCTGTCGCCCTCGGACGCGGCAGCCTGTTCTTCGGAACCTTCGCTGTCGCTCTCGGAGGAGGCGGCCTGTTCTTCGGAGCCTTCGGTGTCGCTTTCGGAGGAGGCTGCTTGTTCCTCGGAACCTTCGCTGTCGCTCTCGGAGGAGGCGGCCTGTTCCTCGGAACCTTCGCTGTCGCTCTCGGCGGAGGCGGCCTGCTCCTCGGAGCCTTCGCTGTCGCTCTCGGAGGAAGCGGCCTGCTCTTCGGATCCTTCGCTGTCGCTCTCGGACGCGGCGGCTTGTTCCTCGGAGCCTTCGCTGTCGCCTTCGGCGGCGGTTTCTTCCTCGGAGCTTTCGCTGCTGGCCTGGGCGGTCTGGTCACCCAACGGTTCGGGTTTCGGGCGCAGGGCTGCCACTGCCAGAAGCACGGCGACGGCCGCGATCAGGACCCCGTAAATCAACTTGTCATTCAATGTTTCCACTCCCAGGTCTAAGTGTTTTCGTTGCGTGAGTCGTTTCCGAACCATATGGGACGACCCGGCCAAACGGCAAATTCAAGGCGCCAATTCGCCTGTCAGGGGGCGGGGAAAGGCTTGATTTCTTTCAACGGAAAATCCTGAAACGCCCACCCGTCCGTACCATCGGGGAACCAGTAGACGTGCGAATGGTTCCATTCGATTGCGCGTTTCGCGGCGTTCCAGCTCATCCAGCAGTCGTCGAGGCAGAAGAAAACCACCGGGTGGTCGGGGTCGCCCCCGGTGGCGTGATCGAGCCCGGCGCGGAAGTAATCCGCGGTGACGTCGGCGATGGCGCCATATCCGACATTGGGAAGCCAGACCGCGCCGGGGATGCTGGGGCGGGGCTTGTCGCGCCAGATGGTGCCTTCGGGCAGGCCCTCGGGCCTGGGCGCCTGGGGCAGGACGTCGATGAAGGCGGCCTTGCCGGATTGCCAGAGGGCGTGGGCCTCTTCGGCGTCGATGACGGTGCCGCCCTCGAGCGTGGCGGGCACCGGCGCGCGGTAGTGGTCCATGCGGTAGTCGGAGGGTTCAGGGACGTCCTGTGCGTCGCCTGGCGTGGCGGCCCAGGCCGCGAGGGCGAGGGCCGCGACGAGGCGTTTCACTGGGCCAGGTCCAGCATCTCGTTGCCCATGTCGCTGACCAGCGGAACGCCGGCGTCGACCAGGAGCGCGTTGATCTCGTCCTGGTGACGGCGGATGAGCGAGTTGAGTTCGCGCTGCCAGACTTTCTCACCTTGCCGCACGCCCATGGTGATGCGGAAGAAGAGGCGCGGGGGCAGTTCCTCCTTGATGAGGGGAATGACCTTCATGCCGGGGTAGTCTGTCTTGACCAGCGGGCCGCCGAGAGGACCCCACAGGATCGCGGCGTCGATGTCGCCGGCCTTGAGGTCGTCGAGCATGTTGATGGCCGGGTTCTCGTGCCGGCGGTCGACCACGAGGTTGTAGGGCTTGGCCTTGCCGATCAGCCCGTGCCGCGCGAGATGCGCCGAGGGAGGCGTGCCGGCGATGATGCCGATGCGGGTGCCTTTCAGGGCCTCGTCGGTGAGGCGCTCGACCGAGGCGAGGGCGCTGTCCTGCGGCACGATCAGGGTGTAGACCGAGCTGAAATAGTGGTTGGTGTTCAGCACCAGTTCATGGCCCTGGGCATAGCCCATGACGATGTCGCAGCGCTTGACCTTGAGCGTGTTGCGGATGAAGCCCGTGGCCTGCGGGTACCAGGTGTACTGCACAGGCAGGTCCAGCTTGGATGCGATGAGGTCCGCCAGCTTGTTCTCGTATCCCGTGCCCTCCTTGGTGGACATCGGGTAGTTGGCCGGGTCGGCGCAGACGCGCAGCGCGTTGTGGGACACGAGATCCGAGGTTTGCGCGGTTGCGGCCCCCGAGATCAGCAGCGCGGAAAGGCAAAGCGCCGCCGACCCGGTGAGGCGGGCGGCGGCGCGTGTCGCGAGAGATTCAGCCCATGCAGGCATCTTCATCCTCTTGGATCGCGTCGGACTTGGCCTCTTTCGAGCCGGGGCGACCGCGTGGGACGGCGTCCATGCCGCGCGCCTTGAGATAGACGTAGATGTCGTCGAGATAGCACATCACGTTCGGGTTGTCGCCGAAGTGGGGCATGACGGAGTTGCCGTTGCCGCGGCCGTTCACGACCACGTCGTAGAAATCGTAATAGCCCATGTGGACGGCGGAATTCTTGACCTTGGGGGCGTAGGACGAGCCTTCGCCATCGGGGCCGTGGCAGACGTGGCATTCGGCGTGATAGCGGCGGAAGCCCGAGAAGGTCATCCAGTCGACGGTGCCGTCCTCGGCCACGTTGTAGGTGGGCACGTCTTCTTCGGTGTAGTAGCGCCCGCCTTCTTCGTAGGCGACGGTCTCGTCGTGGTTTGCAGGATCGACCGGCTGATCGCTCCAGTTCTGAGCCGAGGCGGTGATCGGCAGCGCGACCAGGGCCGAGGCGAGTGTCAAGCGGAGTCCGGTGCTCATGATAGGGGCATACCTTTCCTGTTTTGGGTACTGATTATGCGTCGTTCATTCTGGGCACGGGGCCGGCCTTCCATCAGGAGGACCGGCCCCGGCTGTTGCCTGACGCTTAGTCCGGCAGGGTGAACACGGTCAGCTGGCCACCCAGCGCGGTGTAGTCGCTGAGAGCGGCGTAGCCACCCACGGCGCCCAGACCGTCATTGGGGTTGGTCAGACCGGCCGCGAGACCGATCCCGGCCCAGCCACCGACACCCGACAGCACGGCGATATGTTGCTTGCCGTCGCGCTCGTAGGTCATCACGTTGCCGATGATGCCCGAGGGGGTGCGGAACTTGTAGAGCTCTTCACCCGTGGCGGTATCGACCGCCTTCAGGTAGCCTTCGAGCGTACCGTAGAAGGTGATGCCACCGGCGGTGGTCAGAGCACCGGACCAGACCGAGAACTGCTCGGGGTTGGACCACTTGATCTCGCCGTTGATGTTATCCCAGGCGATGAAGTTGCCCATGCCGCCATGGCTGTCCGGGGCAGGGTACATCGACAGGGTCGCGCCCACATAGGGCTGACCTGCGGTGTAGCTGACGCGGAACGGTTCGTAGTCCATGCAGACGTGGTTGGTCGGGACCAGGAACAGCTGGGTTTCCGGGTCATAGGCCGCGGGCTGCTGGTCCTTGGTGCCAAGCGCCGCCGGGCAGATGCCGGTGGAGTTGACGTCTTCGCCGTTCTGCTCGGTGGAGTATTGCGCCACCACTTCGGGACGACCGTAGGTGTCGGACTCGGGGTCCATGTCGACGCCCGTGGTCCAGTTCACGACCGGGTCGTACTTTTCGGCGACCAGAAGTTCGCCCGACACACGGTCCATCGTGTAGGCCAGACCGTTGCGGTCGAAGTGGGTCAGCAGCTTGCGCTCCTCGCCGTCAACTTCCTGCTCCGTGAGGATCATTTCGTTGACGCCGTCGTAGTCCCACTCGTCATGCGGGGTCATCTGGTAGAACCACTTGGCCTCGCCCGTGTCGATGTCGCGGGCCATGATGGTCATGGACCAGCGGTTGTCGCCGGGACGCTGCGAGGGGTTCCACGTCGACGGGTTGCCGGTGCCGTAGTACATCAGGTTCTCTTCGAGATCCGCCGAGTACCAGCCCCAGGTGGTGCCGCCGCCGATTTGCCACTGGTCGCCTTCCCAGGTGTTGGTGCCGGAGTTCTCGCCGACGGGCTCGCCCAGATGGGTCGTGTTCTCGGGATCCACGAGGATGTCCTCGTCGGGGCCCATCGAGTAGGCGCGCCAGGCCTGGGTGCCGTCCGACATGTTGTAGGCGGTCACGTGACCACGCACGCCGAACTCGCCGCCCGAGATGCCGACGATGATCTTGTCCTTGACCGGAAGAACGGTCGCGGTGTTGGTTTCACCGATGGACGGATCGCCGTTGACCACTTCCCATTCGACCGAACCGTCTTCGGCGTTGAGCGCCACGACCTTGGTGTCGGCCTGGTGCAGGAAGATCTTGCCGTCGGCATAGGCCACACCGCGGTTGACGGTGTCACAGCACATCACCGGAATGACGTCCGGGTCCTGCTTGGGCTCGTACTTCCACTTGATCTTGCCTTCGTCGGCCAGATCGAGCGCGTAGACGATGTTGGGGAAGGGCGTGTGGACATACATGGTGTCGCCCACGACGAGCGGCGAGCCTTCGTGACCGCGCAGAACGCCGGTCGAGAAGGTCCATGCGACCTGCAGGTCACCCACGTTTTCCTTGTTGATCGAATCCAGCTTGGAATGGCGCTGGTTCTTGTAGTCGCCCGTCTGGATCGCCCATTGGCTGGGGTCGTCCATCTGCGTGACAAGGTCGTCGTTGGCGACGGCCATGCCAGCGCAGAGCGCCAGACCCGAGGTTAAAAGCATAAGCTTCTTCATTGTAGTCCTCCCATGGAAGCAGCGGTGTGCCGCTGCATTGGAATGGTCGATGTATCGACCGTTAAAGCGGGGGTCCCAAGCTCTCTCCTTCCTGGAGCCCCCGCGTCTCGGACGTGCCGCGTTATTCGCCCGTGGAGGCGAGATACGCGATCACGTTCATTCTTTCTTCCTCCTTGCGCAGACCGGCAAAGGCCATCTTGGTGCCCTTGGCGTAGTCGCGCGGTTTCTCGAGGAAGGCCGCCAGTTCTTCGGGCGTCCACTCCTTGCCCTCGGCGCCCATCTCGGCCAGCACGTCGGAGTATTTGAAATCCTCGTTGGCCGCGACGGGGCTGCCCACGATGCCGGTCAGAACGGGGCCGACCTTGTTTTCGGCGCCTTCGCCGACGGCGTGGCAGGCCTGGCATTTGCGGAACACCTTTTCACCGGCTTCGGCGTCGCCTTCGACGTCTTGCGCGAAGCCCAGGGCGGGCGTGGTGGCCAGGAGGCCGGCGGCGAGGATGGTACGGATGGTCAAAGTGATGTCTCCCTAGTCAACAGTGTCAGTACACACATCATTGCAACAGGCGTTCGGCGTGCCAAGAAACATGATCGGCGGCGAAGGTCTGCACAAAGAAATAAGAGTGGTCATAGCCCGGCTGGATCCGGATCTGGCCGGGCTGGCGGCGTTTGGCCATGGTGTCGGCCAGCGCCTCGGGTTTCAGCAGGTCGAGGAACTGGTCGCTCGACCCCTGGTCGATCAGCACGTCGCCCTTCCAGCCGTGTTCTTCCAGCAGAAGGGTGGAATCGTGCTGCGCCCAGGTGCTTTCGTCGTCGCCCAGATAGGCGCTGAGCTGCTTGCGGCCCCAATCCGAGCGGGTCGGGTTGGCGATGGGCGCGAAGGCCGACAGCGACTCGAACTTGTCGGGGTTGCGCATGGCGATGGTCATGGCGCCGTGCCCGCCCATGGAATGGCCGGTGATGCCGTGACGGTCCTGCACCGGCTGGGTTTCCGAGATGATCGCGTAGAGCTCGTTCACGATGTAGTCGTACATGCGGTAATGCTGCCGCCACGGGTCGCAGGTGGCGTTGACGTAAAAGCCCGCCCCCTGGCCCAGGTCATAGGCCTCGTCATCGGCCACGTTCTCGCCCCGGGGCGAGGTGTCGGGGAACACCAGCGCGATGCCTTCGCGCGCCGCGTGTTCCTGGAATCCGCCCTTGGTCATGGCGTTTTCGTGGTTGCAGGTCAGGCCCGACAGGTACCAAAGCACCGGAACCGGGCCATCCTTGGCCTGCGGAGGCTGGTAGACGGCGTAGGTCATCTCGCAGGCACAGGTGTTGGAACTGTGCTTGTAGACGACCTGTTCGCCGCCGAAGCTCCTGTTCTGAGAGACGACCTCGATGGACAAATCAGAACTCCACCACCGCGCGGATCGACTTGCCCTCGTGCATCAGTTCGAACCCGTGGTTGATCTCTTCCAGCTTGAGCTTGTGGGTGATCATGGGGTCGATCTCGATCTTGCCGTCCATGTACCAGTCGACGAATTTCGGCACGTCCGTCCGGCCCTTGGCGCCACCGAAGGCGGTCCCTTTCCAGACCCGGCCGGTGACCAGCTGGAAGGGGCGGGTGGAGATTTCGGCGCCCGCGGGGGCCACGCCGATGATGACCGAGCAGCCCCAGCCGCGGTGCGAGCATTCCAGCGCGTCGCGCATCACCTTGACGTTGCCGGTGGCGTCGAAGGAATAGTCCACGCCGCCGATCTGGTCGTTGCCCTTCTTGGTCATGTTCACGATCTCCTGGACCGTGTTCTCGACCTTGGTGGGGTTGACGAAATGCGTCATGCCGAACTTCTTGGCCATCTCGGCCTTGTCGTCATTGAGATCGACGCCGATGATCATATCGCAGCCCGCCATGCGCAGGCCCTGGATCACGTTGAGGCCGATGCCGCCGAGGCCGAAGACCGCCGCGGTGGAGCCGATCTCGACCCCGGCGGTGTTGATCACCGCGCCGATGCCGGTGGTGACGCCGCAGCCGATATAGCAGATCTTGTCGAAGGGTGCGTCCTCGCGCACCTTGGCCAGCGCGATTTCGGGCATGACCGTGTGGTTGGCGAAGGTCGAGCAGCCCATGTAATGGTGAATCGGCGTGCCATCCAGCATCTTGAACCGGGTGGTGCCGTCGGGCATCAGGCCCTGGCCCTGCGTGTTGCGGATCGCCGTGCAGAGATTGGTCTTGCCCGACAGGCAGGACGCGCATTCGCGGCATTCGGGCGTGTAGAGCGGGATCACGTGATCGCCGGGTTTGAGCGTGGTGACGCCTTCGCCCACTTCCATCACCACGCCGGCACCTTCATGGCCCAGGATGGCGGGGAAGATGCCCTCGGGGTCGTCGCCCGAGCGGGTGAATTCGTCGGTGTGACACAGGCCCGTGGCCTTGATTTCCACCAGAACCTCGCCGGCCTTGGGGCCTTCGAGTTCGACTTCCATAATTTCCAGTGGTTTGCCGGCCTCGAGGGCCACGGCAGCTTTGGTGCGCATGATAGTGTATTTCCTCCCGTTCGCGCCGCAGACAGGCACGTGAATCAAGGTTATGGTAGGGGGCGGCCATGCCGCCGCACAATTAGTACCTTGGTTGGTATTCCATTGTGAACCCTTGCCGGGGATGGATGGGCATGTTCCCATGGGACCAAGGGAGGACCGTATGAGGACGCTGGTTTTAACGGCATTCGCTGCCGTCATGGGCACCGCCGCGCCATTGCTGGCGGCGGATTTTTCGGACCCGACGTGGCCCTGCGTGCAGCGCAAGGTCGAGGAGCTGTCGCTGGGGCTGATGTGGCCCATCGCGCTGCCGGAGGACGAGGTCGAGGATCCGGCGCTGGCGGCGGATATCCGGGACCTTGCCGGAACGCTTGCGGTGCGGCGGCTGGAGATGGACGCACTGCGGCAAGCGGCGGAGGAGTTTGCCGGGCGCTGGCCGGAGAACAGGGCGGACAACCTGGGACGGGCGTTCGCGCAGACGTTCAAGTCGCTCAACACCCGCCGGTCGCGGATCATCAACGGAATCGCGGATTTCTCGCTGGGGCAGATCGCGCTGGCCGAGAAGATCGACGAGATGCGGCTGGAGATGGACACCGCGCTGGAAGCGGACGCGCCGGATTACGACCGGATCGACGCGTTGGAGGAAAAGCTGGACTGGGACCAGGTGATTTACTCGGACCGGCAGCAGTCCATCACCTACCTGTGCGAGACGCCGCAGCTGATCGAAAAGCGGCTGTTTGCCATCGCGCAGATGCTGCAGGACGTGGCCGAGGACTAATCGCTATTCCCATTCCAGTTCGGTAAAGGCGACGGTGGCATTGCGGGGGTTGTAGGCCTCGAAAAGCTGCCAGTTGTGCGCCTCGCTGTCCGCGATCGTGGTGACGGCATCGCCAAGGCGGGTGCCGTTCGCAATGGCGGCGCGGGTGTCGTCGCGCAGGGTTTCGAGATAGCGGCGCTGGTCCTTTGCGCCTTCGGGCCAGTCCAGCACCGGGCCGCCATGGCCCGGCACGATGCGGGCGATCTCCAGTGTTTGCAGCTGTTCCAGCACGTCGAGCCAGCCCAGCACGCTGCCGTCGAGGGCGGGGGTGTGCAGGTGGAATATCAGATCTCCTGTGAAGAGCGTGCCGGTTTCCTGGTCCAGCACGGTCAGGTCGTTGCCGGTATGCGCGGTGGGCCATGCGTGCAGGGTGAGGATGCGGTCGCCGAGATCGATCTGCATCGGCGCGTCGGGCTCTACGGTGATGTCCGCGTCCGGGGCGGTGGAGCCGGCGAAGGCGGGGCCGATGAGGCGCGTGAGGCTCTCCGCGTAATTGGCCTGCCGGTCGGCCAGCGCGCGGGGCAGGGTGGCGTGGGAGACGATATTGGCCCCGGTGGTGCGAAAGGCGTCGGTGCCCAGCACGTGATCGGGATGCATATGGGTCAGGATGACGTGGCTGACGGGCTTGTCGGTGTGCTGACGGATGGCGCGCCACAGCGCTTCGCCGATCCAGCGGGCCGAGCCGGTGTCGATCACCGCGACGCTGTCGGCGCCCACGATGAAGCCGAGATTGGCGACGTCGCCGCGATTGTCCGGGTCGGGTTCCTCGATCCGGCCCAGATGGGCGAAAACGCCCGGGGCGACCTCGGTCACGTCCAGCGCGGGGCCGGCAGACACGCAGCGCGGGTCGTCGAATTTCTTTGACAATTCGGGCATTTGCGCCTCGCACGCGGCCTGGGTGGGCGTCTCGTACCCCGCCAGCAACATGTCGCGGCAGGCCGGGTCGGCCCCGCCAGAGGCAAACGCAAGACAGGCTGTGACCACGATTTCGAACATGGCCGGATCTTGCCACACGCGATTGTGAGGTCCATGCCCCATTTCGTATAAGTGGATTTTGCCGCCGTTTCGTGGCATAACACGGTCGCATTACGGGAGGAGACCGTATGAGACATGCGATTGCATCCGTCCTGGCGCTGGGCCTTGTGGCCTTGCCTGGCTGGGCTGAGGAGGCGGTCAAGAACCCCTTGACCGAAAGCCCGACCTGGCAGGATCTGCGCTATGACGTGCTGGGCGAGGCCACGCTGGAGGAGGCGGAAGGCCCGCTCAGCGTCGAGGCGCCGTACCGCGCCCATGACGCGGCGACCGTGCCGGTGCACCTGAAACAGACCGATCCGGACGCGCAGATCACCTCGGCCACCGTGGTGATCGACGAGAACCCCGCGCCGGTGGCGGGGGAATTCACCTTCGGGCCCGGCATGGGACCGCTCGATTTCGAGATGCGGGTGCGGGTGAACCAGTATTCCAACGTGCGGGTGATCACCGAGACCGAGGACGGTCTTTTCATGACCGGGCGGTTCGTGAAGGCGTCGGGCGGCTGTTCGGCCCCGGCCTCGAAAGACCCCGAGCAGGCACTGGCGGGCATGGGCCGGATGAAGCTGCGCAGCTTCGGCGAGACGGCGGCGGTGTCCACGCCCCGGCGCGAGGCGCAGATCATGATCCGCCATCCGAATTATTCCGGGCTGCAACGGGACCAGGTCACGCAGCTTTTCATCCCGGCGCATTTCATCGACACGATCGAGGTGCGGCAGGGCGACGAGATGCTGTTTTCGATGACCGGGGGCATTTCGATCTCGGAAAACCCGTCTTTCCGGTTCTTCTATAACGACAACGGGTCGGCGGACCTGACGGTGAAGGCCACGGATACCGAGGGTAACGTGTTCGAAAGCACCTTGCCGAAATCGCTGGACGGCTGAGCACCGATTGATCGTCGGAATGCAAAAAGCGCGTGTCGGGATGCCGACACGCGCTTTTCGTTTCGAGCGGGGCAAGGCCGCTGTCAGGCAGCGATGGTGATGTCAGACTTTTTTGCAGGGTCGGACGCCTTGCCGAAGAACGTGTCGTGCAGCGCCTTGATCGCCGGGTCGCGGTCTTCGCGTTCAAGTATGAACTGCGTGTCGACGTGGCGCGGACCCTGGGTGGCACCCAGTGAGGCCATGCCGTTGTCGTCCAGCGCCTGAAGGCCGCGTTGCAGGCTGCTGAGCCCGTCGAGATCACGCCCGATGACGGAGACCAGCGCAAGCTTGCGGTTGCGGATCTCGGACTGGGGGTATTTCTCGGCCAGGTCGTCCGCCACCTTGCGCATGGCCTTGACCGATGCGTCCACGTAATGCGTGATGGTGTTGGCGTTCGACGCTTTCGACACGATGCGCACGTCGTGGCGCGTCAGGGTGTCGAGGATGGCGGCATCGTAGCCTTTGACGCCGACCATGTCCTGTTCGAACACTTCCAGCGCGATGATATCAAGGCCCGTGACCATTTCGACCGCCGGCGTGTCGGCGGGTTGATCGTCGATGACCGTGCCGGGCTCGTCCGGCTCGAACGCGTTGGTGACGCGCAGGGGCACGCCGGCCTGGCGCAGTGTCTTGGCGGCGGAGGGGTGGATCGCCTCCATCCCGAGGTTCGCCATCTGGTCGGCCACGTCGTAGTTGGTGTGACCCAGGGTGCGCACGTTCTCGGCACCGACCAGCTTGGGGTCGGCAGAGGAGAGGTGGAACTCCTTGTGGATGATGGCTTCGCGTGCGCCGGTGAGGGCGGCCATCTGCGAGAACGTGACCTCGGAATAGCCGCGGTCGAATTCCTTCATCAGGCCCTCGCGGCACTGGGCATAGCCGGTGACGATGGGCATCTCGGTGGCCGGGTCAACGCTGGACATGGCGTTGTTGATGCGCTCGTCCAAGGTGACTTCGCCATCTTCGCGCCAGCCGGTGAGGTCGACCGCGCGGGCATTCACGCCGGCGCGCTTCAGCACCAGCGCGGCCACGTGGGCGCTGTGCGCCTCGCCGAGGCCCGACAGCAGCTCGCGGATGTGCATCAGATGCGCGTTCAGGCGGAAATGGCCGTAGGAGCACAGGCGCTGCAGGTCGATCAGGCAGTTGCGCGCGCCCTCGATGCGTTCATTCACGAAGGCCGTGGCCTGCGATATGTCGCCGGGATGCTCGAGCACGTCCTCGTGCGCCTTGATCATGGCGCGACAGGCGCGGGTCAGCGCGTCGTGCCAGCCATGGTCGTCTTCGGCGTCGGCGAATGCCGCATAGGCGCCATCCTCGCCGGTCTTCTTGTGCTCCAGCAACATGTCGGTGATGCCGCCGAAGGCCGAGACCACGAAGATGCGACCGTACTGAGGCTCTCCATCCTTGATGAACAGGGTGTCTCGCAATTCGTGCAGGCGGGACATGGACGTCCCGCCGATTTTTTCCACTGTGTGGGTCATGGGGTCACGCCTCGGCGGTTTCGGGCGCCGCGTAGGAGCCATCTTCGCGATGGACCTCGTTGCCGGTAACCGGCGGATTGAAGCAGCAGGCCATGACCAGCTCTTCGGTGGCGCGCAGGATGTGGCGGTCGTGCTTGTCCAGCGCATACATCACGCCGGGCTTGATCTCGTGGGTTTCGCCGGTGGCGATATCGGTGATCGAGCCGGTGCCCTGCATGCAATAGACGCTCTCGAAGTGGTTCTTGTATTCGAACGTGTGTTCGGACCCGGCCTCGAGGAAGGTGATGTGGAACGAAAAGCCCATATTGTCGTCGGCCAGCAGCATCCGGACGCTTGTCCAGTTGGCGTCCGAAACGACGCGGTCCTTCTCGGTCTCGGTGATCTTGTTGAAGTCTCTGACAATCATTTCGGTTACTCCGCTGCGATATTGTGGCCTTCGACGCAGGTCGAGGCGGCTTTTTCCAGGATATCGAGGCCTTTCTCGAACAGCTCGACCGAGATGGTCAGCGGTGCAAGCACCTTGACCACTTCGTCGAAGCTTCCCGAGGTCTCGATGATCAGGCCGTTGCGGAACGCTTCGCCGCAGATCTGTTCGGCCAGTTCGCCCGAGCCCACATCGACGCCGCGCATCATGCCCCGGCCCTTGAGCCTGGCGCCCGGCACCATGTCGGCGATGCGTTGCAGGCGGGTCTCGAGGATCTTGGCCTTTTCGGCGATCTCGTTCTTGAAGGTGTCGTCCGACCAGAACTTTTCGAGCGCGACGCGGGCGGTGACGAAGGCGTGCGTGTTGCCGCGGAACGTGCCGTTATGCTCGGCCGGTTTCCAGATGTCGAGGTCGCGGCGGATCAGCAGCGCGGCGAAGGGCAGGCCGAGGCCGGACAGCGATTTCGCGAGCGGGATCATGTCGGGTTCGACATCCATGTCGTCGAAGCTGAAGAAGCTGCCGGCGCGGCCGATGCCGGCCTGGATGTCGTCGACGATCAGCAGGGTGCCGTGTTTCTTGGCCAGGCGGCCCAGGCGTTCGACCCATTCCTTCGATGCGGCGTTGAGTCCGCCTTCGCCCTGCACCAGTTCCACCAGGAACGCGGCGGGGGCTTCGACACCGGACGAGGGGTTGTCGAGCATCATTTCCATCTGGGCAATCGTATCGACGTCGTCGCCGAACGCGCCTTCGTAGGGCATCCGGTTCACGTCGGGAAGCGACACGCCCCCCGCGCCACCACGTTTCCCGGCATTGCCGGTCGCGGCCAGGGCACCCATGGTCATGCCGTGGAAGCCGTTGGTGAAGGCGATGATGTCGCGCCGGCCCGTGACCTTGCGGGCAAGCTTCAGCGCGGATTCGACGGCGTTGGTGCCGGTCGGGCCGGTCATCATGATCTTGTGGTCCATGCCGCGCGGCTCGAGGATCAGCTTCTCGAACGTCTCGAGGAACTGCGCCTTGGTGTCGGACATCATGTCGAGCCCGTGGGCGATGCCGTCATTCGAGATGTGCTCGAGCAGGGCTGCCTTCATGTCGGGATCGTTATGGCCGTAGTTCAGCGAGGAACAGCCGGCCAGGAAGTCGATATAGGTGCGACCGTCCACATCGGTCATTTCGGCGCCGGATGCGGAGGTGAACACCGTGTCGAACCCGCGGCAGTAGCTGCGGGCTTCGGATTCGCGGCGTTCAAACACAGCTTTCGGTGAGGTATTCGTAGACATTACGACCTCTCTTTCAGAATTGAATGTGAGGGGAAAACGGTGCGGCCCTGGGTCAGGCCGCGTTTGCAAACTCTTCGGCGAGCGTAATGGTTACGAGGTTTTCAGTCTTGCTTTGACCGTTAAAGTGCTCGTCCTTTTCGTAATACGCCTGAGCGTCGAGTTTGGTTCCGAACTCGTCGGTGAATTTACGGAAAAGCGCCCAGGAGGCGTCGTTATCCGAGGTGATCGTCGTCTGGATGCGCGTCACGCCTTCGCAGGCTTCACGCTCCAGTGCTTCTTTCAGCATCAGGGAACCCAGGCCCATGCCACGTGCCGTCTCGGACACGGCGACCTGCCAGACGAACAGGGTCTCGGGGTCGCTCGGCATCACGTAGGCCGACACCCAACCAACCGGCTGACCTTCGATCTCGGCCAGCACGCATGTGTCTGCGAAGTGATCGCACTGGATCAGGTTGCAGTACATCGAGTTCTCGTCGAGCGGCTTGCACTCACGGACGAGCTCCCAGATCTCCGAGCCGTCGGTCGGCTCGGGGCTGCGCAGGGTCGGGATCGTTTCTTTCGCAAGGTCGCGGGGCATAGTTTGGTTCTCCGATTTGCTTTGGCAAACAAAGTAGCACTGGGGCGGGGGTACTTCAAGAGGCTAAGCATATTTTTTGTAAAGATGATCGGAATGGCCGAATTAACCTTGTTTTTAAGGTATTTGGGGGGAATTTACTTTGGTGGTCGCAGGAGGTCGTTATTAGTTAGTCTAACTACATAGGGCTTCACAAAACGGTTTTTCGGATATATGTTTAGCTATCCGAACGAAACGCAAAAGGTAGGAATGGACCGCATCGATACCTCATTAGTCGCACTCAGACGCATTCTCCGCGCGACCGACCGTTTCGGCCGCGAAGTGAAGGAATCTGCTGGCGTGACCCCGGCGCAGTTTCGTGTGTTGCAGATCATCGGCGAAACCGGACAGGCGACCGCGACGGCGATTTCATCGCGGATGCGCGTCACCCAGGCCACGGTCACGTCCCTGGTCGACAAGCTTGTCGGCGAGGGCATGGTTCTGCGCGAGAAGTCGACGCGCGACCGGCGCCAGACCAATATCCATCTGACCACGAAGGGCAGGGAGACTTTGGCCAGGGCCCCGGACCCGCTGCAACAGCGCTTCGTGCGCAAATTCTCGGTCATGGAGGACTGGGAACAGGCGATGCTGGTGTCGAGCCTGGAGCGCGTGGCGGCCATGCTGGATGCTGACGAGATAGATGCCGCGCCGGTCCTCGACTCGGGCGATTTCAAGAATCTGTCTGACGCCTGACGGCGCGCTCCGAGGCCGTCAGGACTGGCTGGCTTTGTGCCAGATCTCTTTAATCTGAGACGCGAGCAGCATCGGGTCCACCGGCTTGGTGATGACCGCGGCCGCGCCTTTCCGGCGCAATTCCTGCGAAAAGGAATCTTCCGCCTTGGCGGTCAGGAACACGGTCGGGACGGTCGCCAGCCCGGGCTGCTGCGTGATCAGTTTCCAGACTTCCTCGCCGGACATGTCGGGCATCATCATGTCAAGGAGCAGCATTTGCGGTTGCACGGATGCGGCTGCCTCGACGGCCTCCTGCCCCGACGCAAATTGATGAACGTTGAACGAACCGACTGTTTCCAGGGACATCTTGATGATGACGCGGATATCGGCGTCGTCGTCGACGTGCAGGATCGTTTCAAGAGGTTTACTCATTACGCTGATTTCCTCGGACTCTTTGGCAGGAAATTCCACGATAGTTGTCATGTTCATGCTCTCGCAACCCCGCGTGTTTCAATCGGATCGGTCCAGAGTACCAGATGCGCGGGGATGCGGAACTGGAACGTGCTGCCCTGGCCCACTTCGGACGTGAACGAGACAGGGTAGTCGAGACGCTTGAGGATGGCGTCGACGATGGCGAGCCCCAGCCCGGTGCCGGGCCGTTTCGTGCCGTCGCTGGCGCGGGCCTGCGAGAAGGGTTTGAACAGCATTCGAGTCTGATCCGGGGTGATGCCCGGGCCTTCGTCGGAGACGGAGACGACGATGCCGCCGTCCTCCTGCTCAAGGCCGAAACGCACGGTCGCGCCGGAAGGTGAGTACTTGATGGCGTTGGAGGCGAAGTTGGTGATGACCTGCGCAATGCGGTCGGAGTTGCCCATGACCATCGCACCGCGCAGGTCGCTCGAGATCTCGAGCTCGATGTCATGTTCGAAGGCGGTGCCGGACACTAGTTCCACCGTGTCATTGAGGCATTCGATGATGTCCATCTCGGCGATCGAGAAATCCATCTTGTCGCTGTTGATCTTCTCGAGGTCGAGGATGTCATTGACGATCGAGAGCAGGCGGTCGGTGTTGCGCACGGCGATGTCGACCACGCTTTGCGTCTTGTCGTCGAGATCGGCGACGACGCCGGCCTTGAGCAGACGCAGCGCGCCGTGGATGGAGGTGAGCGGTGTGCGCAACTCGTGGCTGACGGTCGATACGGTCTGCACCTTTTCAAGCTCCAGGCTCTTGCGGCCCGTGATGTCGCGCAGGACGGAGACGAAGAAATCTCCCTCGTCGGTGGTGCGGATCAGGCGCGTGGAGACCTCGATAGGGCCGGTAAAGTGCGTCAGTTCCATGGTGATCGAGTCGAGCTCGCCATTGAAAAGGGGGACCGCGGCGCGAAAGAAGGCCTTTTCGTTGAAGGTGGCTGCGGTGTCGCTGATGGTTTTCTCGCGGGCCTCTTCCCTGGTCCAGCCGTGCCGGTCGAGGGCGGCCGCGTTCATGTAGCGGATGCGCAGGGAATCGCTGGTGTAGACATAGACCCCGTCGTGGAGCGACTCGAGAATGGTTTCTAGAAATGCGAGTTCGGTGGGCGACCTGTCGAGCCTGGGGTGCCCGGTGCTTGCGTGCCTTTGTGGTTTAGACGTCTGTTGCATAGAAGCCCTTTCGAGTCGCGCTGGAAGTCGACAAAACCAGGGTAGCTGAACGCCATGGTGCCGATTGGGCCGGAACGTGGAAAACTTTAGGCAACGTCATAATGATATCCTTTTGCCGCATAACTCACGCGGCGATCTCCAGGGCTTTTGATTTGATGGGTAAAGTGATGCTGAACGTGCTGCCGTGACCGATTTCGCTTTCGACCGCGACGGAACCGCCGTGAAGTTCGATCAGTTCGCGGGTGATCGCGAGGCCCAGTCCGGCGCCGGAATTGCGCCGGGTGACGGAGGTGTCGACCTGCACGAACTGGTGGAAAATCTGGTCCAGGTGGTCTGCCGGGATGCCGCATCCGGTGTCGCGCACGTGGATGCGCAGATGCGTCTCGTCATGGTCGGATGAGATGTGGACTTCGCCCGTCTGGGTGAACTTGATGGCGTTCCCCACGACGTTGATCAGCGCCTGGCGCAGGCGCTTGGGATCGGCGGTGATGGGCAGGGAGGCGACGTCGGAGGTCAGCGCGATTCCCTTCTCGGCGGCCTTGATGCCAAGGCTGGAGGTCACGGTGCCGACCACCTCCTTTATGTTCAGCGTTTCGAATTCAAGCTCGACCGTTTCGGCCTCGAGCTTGGCGCGGTCGAGCACGTCGTTGATCAGCGCCAGCAGGTGATCGCTGGACGTGGTGATGCGGCCGGACATGCCAACCACCTCTTCGCGCAGGTCCTTGAGCGCCTTCAGACGTTCCGCGTCGGACGCATCGTCGCGCAGCTTGCTGTCGAGCGCCTTGTAGCCCGGCAGGACATCCACGTTTTCGAGGAACCGGGCATACCCGATGACCGAGGTCAGGGGCGTGCGCAGTTCGTGGCTGATGATGTTGAGGAAGTTGTTTTTCGCCTGGTTCGCCGCCTCGGCCTTTTCACGCGCCTGCTTGAGTTCGGTGATATCGACGCGGAACCCGACCGTGTTGCCGTCGGGCGAGCGGGTTTCGGCCACCTTCAACCAGCGTCCGTCGCCCAGCTTCTGCTCGATCGGCGCGGTCGGATTTGCGTGTTTGGCGAGACGTTCCTCGAGCCACTCTTCTTCGCGGCCGATGGCATCGGTGTATTGGCCGTTCCTGAGGCCCTCGCGCAGGATGTCCTCGAAGGTGTTGCCCGGCACGATCGCATCGCGCGACAGTTCGTAGTAGGACAGGTATTTCTCATTGGCAAAGACAAGGCGGTCGCGTGAATCATACAAGGCGAACCCGTCTTCGATGGAATTGATTGCCGAGCGCAGCTGGCTTTCGGCGGCACGCTTGGATCGGTACATGGTCCAGAGTGCCAGGATCATGGCACCCAGGAAACCGATGGCGAGAAAGCTGAGCGCCCATACCAGGTTCTTGATCCCCGTCCCGGTGGGCCAGCCAGCGGTGGGGACAAGGCCCATCTGCCAGGTGCTGCCGTCGGCAATGACGTGGCGCAGGACGGGCCTGTTGGCGAAGGTTTCTTGCGAACCGTAGAGCATGTTTATCGGGTGCTGGTCATCGCCCAGGCTGCGGATCGCGATGTCATACAGCATGAAACCGTGGCTCTGGGAAATCTCGGTCAGCAGGCGGTCGCGGTCGATGACGATCGACACGATACCCGTGGCAATGCGGGACATGTCGCTGTTGTTCGAAGCGTAGTACGGCATTCGTTGAATGAAGGCCTGTCCACCCTGAACGAGATCCACGGGTCCCTGCAACGACGTCTCGCCGAACTGCAAAGCCTTGTCGACGCCGAGCAACTGCTGCGGCACGAGGCGGTAATCCAGACCGATCGCCTTTTCATTGCCGACGACCGGATAGATCTGTTCCACGACGTAGCCGCGCGACCGTCCGACCAAGAGGATCGCAGGCGTCCGCGCAATCAGGGGCGCAACCAGGGCGCCGAAGCCTTCCTGCGTGACATCGGGGGATTGTTCGATCGCGTGGCGGATAGCGCGAGTGATGACATCGACTTGGGTCAGTTCGCGTTGCAATGCAGTTGCGATTGCATCTGCGTCATCATGCGCTTCATCATGTGCAGCTTGTTGCGCAAGGTTGAGAAGGTGCGCATTGATCTTGCTGGCCGCAAGCGCGGTCAGCGCCAGAACGAGCACGATCGTAAGTGACACCGATATCCAGCTTTCGCGATATCGGCAAATGTTCCAAAGTCTTTCTACTCGTTCATCCACACCAAGTGCCCCTCTTCGGTGGTTGGGGGGATCTGCGCGTACCCGGGGTTTGCCCCTCTTTGCCGCGCAGACCTATCAGTTCTCCGTCAGGTGATACTCCATAAGATCGAGAAACAATTCGATCCGTTCGTTCAGGCCGGTCCGTTCAGATTGCGACAAGTCCTGTCCCGCGGCCGTGGTGACGTGCTCTTCCAGCGCGCGCGCCTGCGTCGACAGGTCGTGAAGTCCAAGGCTTCCGGCAACGCCGCATATGCGGTGCGCCTCGAAGCCGACGGTTTCGAGCGCCGCGGCCGGGTCGGCGTCCAGCGCGATCCGGGCGGCTTCGATCCGGCAGATCCGCGCGTCGAGCCCGGCGCAGAACTGGACGCGCATGTCGTCCAGTGCGCGACTGATCGCGGTGCGTGCCGGATCGGCGGGGTGCCGGTTGGCGGAGGCGTTCATGCGATGGCCTGCATCGGGTGATGATCCTCGGCTTTTCCGGTCGCGCGACGGGCGCGGTCGATCAGGCTGGTCGGGCATTGCATGCGAAACAGCCCGGTGCGGACGGGCGTACCGACCGTCACCCGCGGCAGCGTCATGTCGATGGCGTCATAGCGCAGGCGCAGGGCCTCGAGCTCTTGGGTGAGGTTTTCCTCGATCCGCGCGCAATCGACATTGGGCTGGTCGAGCAGAAGGGCGACGATATCGCCGCTGCCCGGGCAGGTCAGCATGTGCGGAAACGCCGAAAGCGCCCGCGAGACGGCCTGTGCCATGTCGCCGATCAGGACCGCGTAGTAGGTGGAGTCCATCATCTTGAAATAGGTTTCCGCCATGGGCAGGTTCACGCAGATGGCGGAGGTCTGGCGCAGGCGCAGGTTGCCCTGCTTGAGAAGAAAGTTCTCCATCGACACCATGCTGACGGCACCTTCGACGTCGTCGAGAATGATCTCGCCTTCGAACGCGGCGGTGGGGAACAGGATGGCTTCCTGCTTGAGCACGTGTTCGTGCAGCAACCGCGCCTGGGCGCGCTCGGCAAGGATGTTGCGGGCCATTTCCAGGCGGATCTTCAGTTCGACCATTTCGAGCGGCTTGGTGATGTAGTCGTTGGCGCCCGCCATGAAGGCGGCGTCGATGGACGCCTTGTCGGTCAGCGCGGAGAGCATCACGATGGGTGTCGCCTGGTGGTGCGGAATGGCCCTCAGTCGCCGAACCAGTTCGATCCCGTCCATCGGCATCATGCGGATGTCGACGATGAAGCACTCCACGGGCTTGGTCTTGGCGGCAGCGATCTGCAGGGCTTCCGGCCCGGAAAAGGCGGTTTCGACGTTCCTGTAGCCCAGCTGTTCAAGCCGCGTTCTGAGCAAGTCGCAGAAGATCGGCTCGTCATCTATCGCAAGGATCCGCATTGTTTCTCTTTCCAGACTATTATTCTGTTCGCTCTCTGATTGTTCTCGTCCAATTCGGGCATTATTGTGGCGCAACGTTGAAAAAAAGAGATTTTTCAACGATTAATCACGCCAGTGTGGTTCTGGCGTTCTCGGAGGGCCGCGACCGGCCGCTATTCAACATACCAGTGCTGCAATCTGCGGGTGTCCGGTCCCGGCGGATCAGCCGCGATCGGTCGGCTCCGGCAGTGCGCTCGCGCCGGGTGCGTCGCCGGTCGCGACAAGTGCGATATCGCCGTCCCAGTGGCGTTGCAGATGCCTGGCGGCTTGCCAGGCTCGCAGGCCGGAGCGACAGGCGAAGACCGCGCGCTGTCCGGTCGCGGGGGGCTGGAGCCGGCCCGCGATGACGTCCGAGACGCTGCTCCGCCGTGCCCGGGGAGAGACAGGGTGCGGCGCTTCCTCGGTGCCGCGAAGGTCGACGACGACATCGGTGGGCTTGAGCTGGTCGGTCGCGATGAAATGCAGGCCTTCCGCCGGCTCGGGAGCCGTGTCGAAGCGGAAGCTGCTGCTGCGAAACGCCTGCATGTCGACCGTGAGCAGCTGGCCCAGCGGGGACGGCGTCTGCCCGGTGAGGCAGGCCAGCGCCATCTGGGCCTGCGCCGCGCCGATCATGCCCACCACCGGCCCCATCACGCCCGCCGTGGCGCAGGTGGCGGCGCGGTCGGGAAGATCGGGAAACACCGCGCGCAGCGAGGGCGCGGTGCCGCAGAAGCCGCCGACATAGCCCGAAACGCCCAGCACGGAGGCGCTGACAAGGGGCACGCCGGCGGCAAGGCACGTGTCGGAAAGGATGTAGCTGACCGCGAAACTGTCGGCGCAATCGAGCACCAGGCTGGCTTGCGCCACGAGGTCGGGCGCGTTGGCGGGATCGAGCGGGCAGGCAAGGGGGGTTATGCGGCAGTCGCTGTTGAGGCGGCGCAACGTGTCATGCGCGGCCTCGACCTTGGGCCTGCCGATGTCGTCTTCGCGAAAGAGGGTCTGGCGGTGCAGGTTGCCCAGAGAAACCGTATCGCCATCCACCAGGGTCATCCGTCCGATGCCCGCGCCCACCAGGTATTGCAGCGCCGGGGCGCCCAATCCGCCGGCCCCGACCACAAGCACATGCGCCGCCTTCAGCGCGGCCTGTCCGGCCTCGCCCATGCCGGGCAGGCAGGTCTGGCGGGCATAGCGGGTCATCGCGTTGCCGCCAGCCAGGCGCGCACCCGGGTTTCGGGGGCGTCGTTGAGCGTGATGTCGGTGACCGCGGCCACCACGTCTGCGCCTGCCTCGAAGGCGCCGGGCGCGCGTTCCACCGACAGGCCGCCGATGGCGATCAGGGGCAGGTCGCCGATCAGGCCGCGCCATTGGGTCAGACGGTCGAGGCCCTGTTCGTGCCATTTCATCTTTTTCAGGATGGTGGGATAGATCGGACCCAAGGCGACGTAGTCGGGATCGAGCGCAAGGGCGCGCTTGAGTTCGGCCCTGTCATGGGTGCTTATGCCGAGGCGCAGGCCAGCGTCACGAATGGCGGATATGTCAGCTGTATCAAGGTCTTCCTGGCCGAGGTGGATGTAGCTGCAGCCGGTGTCGATCGCCTCTTGCCAGTGGTCGTTGATGACAAGGGTGCAGCCGTGGCGCGCACATACGGCCCTGGACCGCAGGACATGGTCGCGCAGCGTATCGGGCGCGGCATCCTTGACGCGCAGCTGCACCAGCTTGATGCCCAGCGGGACCAGCCGCTCGATCCAGTCGGCGCTGTCGAATATGGGGTAGAAGCGGTCCAGTCTCATTCAAGAAACGCCTTGCCGAGAACCGGGGTGGAGGGGGTGGCCATGTCGCGCGGCTCCATCGGGTCGGCGGACTGCGCCAGTTTTCCGGCCCTGAGGGCGAGGGCGAAGGCTTCGGCCATGGCCGCCGGATCGCCCGCCTTGGCCACAGCGGTGTTGAGAAGGATCGCGTCGTAGCCCAGTTCCATCGCCGCCGTGGCTTGCGAGGGCAGACCCAGCCCGGCGTCGATCACCAGCGGCACGTCCGGGAAATGCGCCCGGAGCGCGCGCAGGCCGAAGATGTTGTTCAGGCCGAGCCCCGAGCCGATGGGGGCGCCCCAGGGCATCAGCACCTCGCAGCCCGCGTTGAGCAGGCGGTCGGCAACCACGAGATCCTCGGTGGTGTAGGGAAAGACCTGAAAGCCGTCTTCGGTCAGGATGCGGGCGGCCTCGACCAGGCCGAAGACATCGGGTTGCAGGGTGTCTTCCTCGCCGATGACCTCGAGCTTGATCCAGGGCGTGTCGAAGACCTCGCGCGCCATGTGGGCGGTGGTCACGGCCTCTTTCACGCTGTGGCATCCGGCGGTGTTGGGCAGGATATGCACGCCCAGGTCGCGGATCAGGTTCCAGAAACCCTGTCCGGCGCGGTCCTGCCCGCTTTCGCGGCGCAGCGACACGGTGGCGACGCTGGCGCCGCTGCGCCGAAACGCCTCTGCCAGGATGGCGGGCGACGGATATTGCGCGGTGCCCAGCATGAAGCCGTTGGCCAGCGTGGTGCCGTAGAAGTCGCGCATCGCTCAGCCGCCCTGCATCGGGGCGAGAACCTCGATGCTGTCGCCGTCCGCCAGAGCGTGATCGCCGCGCAGGGAGGCGGGCACGAACGTGCCGTTCACCGCTGTCGCCACCTTGGCGTCGCCATAGCCGTGGGCGTCCAGCAACTCGGCCAGGGTGGCGGCCTCGGCGTGCACGGGCGTGCCGTTAAGCTGCAATCTCATCGGAAACCTCCGGTGTCTTGTCGTGAAGGATCAGGTCCGCGACCATGCGCGCGAGCGCCGGCGCCAGAAGGAAGCCGTGCCGGTAGAGCCCGTTGGCCCGGATCAGGTTCCCGTCGCGGTGGATGCGGGGCAGGTTGTCGGGAAAGGCGGGGCGGCTGTCGACGCCGATCTCGACCACCTCGGCCTCGCCGAAGGCGGGGTTGAGCGCATAGGCCGTGCCCAGCAGTTCCAGCATCGCACGGGCGGTGACGTGCCGGCCCGCCTGGCCTTCGACCATCGTGGCCCCCAGCATGTAAAGGTCGTCACCCCGGGGCACCACGTAGATCGGCACGCGGGGGTGCAGCACGCGAACGGGACGGGTGAGCGACACGTCCGGGCACGAGAGGATCATCATCTCGCCCTTGACGCCGCGCAGATCGGCAAGCCGGTCGCGGGCCGCAAAGCCGCGGCAGTCGATGGTAAGGCCCTTCCGCGCATGGGCTTCGGGGTCGGCCTCTTCCTGAACGAGCTTCGCGCCATCGGCGGCAAGGCTGTCCCGCAGCGCGGCGAGGGCGGCGCGGGGCGAAAGATGCGCCTCGGTGTCGAAAAAGAGGCCCCGCGTGAAACGGGTGCCGAGGTCGGGCTCGAGCTGCGAGATCTCGGGGCCGGTGACGGCGCGGTGGCCGCTCGTCAGGCGGGCAAAACGGGCGAGATCGGCCTTGTCGCGCCCCGGCGACACGACAAGAGAGCCGCGCCGCCGGACGACGGCGCCGGTCTGTGCCTCCCACCAGTCGGCGGCCTCGCAGCCGAGCCGCACCACTGCCTCTTCGGCGCTTTCGCCTTCGCAATGGGGCGCCAGCATTCCGCCGGCCCACCAGGAGCAGGCATGCGGACCCGGCGCGACGTGCCGATCGATCAGGGTCACCTCGGCCCCACGGTCCAGCAGGGTGCGGGCGACACAAAGACCGGCGACGCCGGCGCCTATGACGACAACGGATGTCATGCCGATGCTCCTGGCCGGCAGATGGATGACGTGAGGATCATTCGGCGCGCCTCTCTGCTTGGGGCGTGCCAACGCGGAACGGAGATCAGTGCTGTCGATGCACGTTCTACCCGTTCCCTACGCCGGTATTGCCCGGATCAGGTTCGACGGGTCGGTGCACGCACCTCTCAGCCCTGGCGGGCCCCCCGACGGATGATATGTGACCTGCGGACCGGAACGATGCGCCCCGGTGCGGCTTCGTGCGTCATGGATACGTGACGTTGCTTCATACTGCAACATGCGAAACCGACCGATTGCGGCGCCGGGTTTTGCAACATGCTGCGCATTGGGCAGGCCCGGTGGCCGAATTTTGCCGTCCGACTTGACCTTTCGGCGGCGGCAGGCGTTATTCTTTTCCAGGCGTAATGGAAGGGATTTCCGGTGTTCGGATCGCGTACCTCGTTTCTGCCCTGGAAGGGTTTTGTCGCCTCGGCCATTGTAGTGGTGCTGGGAGGCGGTGCTGTGCTGGCGCAGACGGAAACGGCCGAGCCGTTGCCGGAACCGCCTGCAACCACCGTCAGCCCTCTGGACCCGCCCCGGGAGTCGCAAGAGGGCGCCGGGATCGACGTCATGGGCGCGGAGACAGACCGCGATGCGCCTGCGGTGACGGAACCCGCCGCGGCCGAGGATCCCGGAACGGCCGATGCGGCCGAGACGGAGACGGCCGCCGCGACACCGTCCCTGGTGGAGCAGGTGGCGGCCTGCTATGCTGGTACGTCCGATGCGGCCAGCGACGAAGAGGTGCGGTTGCGGTTCGTGCTGGACAGCGCCGGGCTGCTGCTGGGGATCCCCGAGCATGTCGGCGCGGAAGCGCAATCGGCCGTCCAGCGGCGGCTGTTTCTGGATGCCGTTGTCGCGCTGGAAGAGTGCGCGCCCTATTCCGTCAGCGGGGTCGAGACCACGTACGCGGCGACATTCACTCCGGCCGCGGTTACGTCGATTGCCGTTCTCGACACGGCAGGCCGGCCCGAGACGCCGCCTGTGCTTGGCACGGCGCGCGTGGATCAGACGGCGTCGGCCAGCGAGGATATCGAGGCCGCACTGGATCTGTCGCGCGACGAGCGGCGCGAGATCCAGAATCGCCTGCGCCTGGTCGAGTACGATCCGGGCAGCGCGGACGGGGTGTTCGGGCCGAATACGCGCACCGCGATCTCCACGTGGCAGGAGGCGCGCGGCTTTCCCGTCAGCGGCTATTTCAACGACGTGCAGCTGGCCGCGCTGCGGGAAGAAAGCCAGGCCGAATACGAAACGTTTCAGCGGACCGAGCCCAAGCCCAAGCCAAAGCGCAAGGCCAAGAGGGTGCGCGTCTGCAAGCGTGGCGTGTTCGGCGTGCTTTACGACTGCCGGTTCGTCTGGCGCTGACGCGCCGGGCGTGGGCCTGCACGCTCGGCTTTGCGCGGGGTCCGGACGATCGGCAATTATTCAGCCATGCCGGGAACTTGAGCGCAGTTGCGGCGTTCTTTCGTCGGAACGGAAAGTCGGGCAATGGGTCTGGGACAGTTTTCTAGCAGGACGAGTGAACCGCGCGGGCACGGCGCATGGGCGCCGGCGACGCGCTGCGCGCGTTCGCATGTCCACGGACCGCAGGGCGGGACGCCATGAGCCACGATGCCGAAGCCCCCACGGCGCATCCGCTGACGGACGTGATCTCAAGGATCAGGTCGCTGGCCGATCAACCCGAGGTTACCGTGGACGAGATTGTCGGTGCCGCGGGGCAGGCGGGCATCCTGCCACTGATCTTCGTGCCGGCCCTGATCGCAGCCACGCCGCTGTCGGGTATTCCCGGCGTGTCGATGGTGTGCGGGTTGCTGATCGCGCTTTTTTCCGCCGAGATGATCCTGGGCCTGAAAGAGTTCTACTTGCCCGAAAAGTTGAAGAAAAAGACGATTGACGGTGCCAAGCTGGACCACGCGATGCGGCAGATCCTGCCGATCATGAAGTGGATTGAGCGCCATACCGGACAGCGCCTGTCCTTCCTTTTCCATCGCCCGATGACCTGGGTGCCGCAGTTGATCTGCCTGATGACCGGGCTGGCCATGCCGTTTCTGGAATTCATTCCGTTCTCGGGGTCCGTCGCGGCCACAGGTGTCTGCCTGCTGGTCATGGCCATGTTGACAAGGGACGGCGTGGTATTTCTGCTGGCGCTTCTGCCCTACGTGATCGGCGGGGTGTTGATCGCGCGGTTCCTGTTGTGAGGCGGCTGGCGATTGCGGCCTCGGTCATCGGGCTGAGCGCATGCACCGGGCCGCAATCGGTGCTGGACCCGGCGGGGCGCGATGCCGAAGTGCTGGCGACGCTCTTCTGGGTGATGCTGGGCGGGGCCGTGGTTCTGTGGGTGGCGCTGAACGGGCTGATCTATTTCGTGACGAAGATTGCGCCGCGCCCGCTGAATGCCCGCGCCGCCGAGGCGCTGATCATCGGCGGCGGCGTGGTGGTGCCTGTGATCCTGCTGTCGATCCTGCTGGCCTATGCGCTGAACGAGATGCCCAGGCAGAGGGACGAAGGCGAGGGATTGCGGGTGGAGGTCACGGGCCACCAGTTCTGGTGGCGCGTTGCCTATTGGCCCGAGGGGGCGGAGGTGCCGGTGATGGCGGCCAACGAGGTGCGCCTTCCCACCGGCCGGCGCAGCGAGATCACGCTGAACGCCGAGCGGGTGATCCATTCGTTCTGGATACCCGCGCTGGGCGGCAAGACCGACATGATTCCGGGGCGCGAGACGCGGATGTCGCTGGAGCCGACCAAGCCGGGGGAATACCGCGGCCAATGCACCGAGTTCTGTGGCGAAAGCCATGCCTATATGGCGTTCGGCGCGGTGGTGATGGAGCCCGAGGCGTTCGAGGCGTGGCTGGAACGCGAGTCAGCGCCGGCGGTGGCACCGGCCACCGAGGAGGCACGGCGCGGGGCAGAGCTGTTCCTGTCGGAAGGCTGTGGCGGCTGTCATGCCGTGCGCGGCACCGAGGCCGAGGGTCAGGTCGGCCCGGACCTGACGCATCTGGCCTCGCGGGTCTCGCTGGCGGCGGGTATCCTGCCGATGACCGAAGACGCGCTGCGCGACTGGGTGCGCGACCCGGCGCAGTTCAAGCCGGGGGTCGAGATGCCGGGATACGATCATCTGTCGGATGAAGACCTGTCGGCGCTGGCGGCCTATCTTGGGGGACTGGAATGAGCGACACCGACACCCCCCAAGGCACCGCCCGGCGCGGCGATGGCGGCAAGGTTTACGACGCAGGCCCCGAGGGCATTTATCCGCCGACCGAGGAGATGCTGGACGCGCCCGTCGACCCGGAGGTGAAAGCCAGGCGCGAGGCGGATCTTCGCCGCGCCTGGGAGACGCCGAAAGGCTGGCGCTACTGGTCGGCGGTCAACAACACCGAAGTGGGGGTGTGGTACTCGCTGACCGCCTTTTTCTTCATGCTCTGCGCGGGCGTGCTGGCGCTGTTGATGCGAATCCAGCTGGCGGTGCCGGACAACGATTTCCTGAGCGCGGACCGTTTCAACCAGTTCTTCACCATGCACGGCTCGGCGATGATGTTCCTGTTTGCCGTGCCGATGTTCGAGGCGGTGTCGATCCTGATCCTGCCGGCCTTCCTGGGGGCGCGGGACATGCCGTTTCCGCGCCTGTCGGCCTATGGCTACTGGTCGTTCCTGATCGGCGGCATCTTCGTGCTGGGCTCGATCCTGTTCAACGTCGCGCCCAGTTCGGGCTGGTTCATGTATCCGCCGCTGGCGACCGAGCAGGAGGGGATCGGGCCGGACATATGGCTGTTGGGGCTGTCCTTCATCGAGGTCGCGTCGATCGCGGCGGCGGTGGAGCTGATCGTGGGCACGATCAAGTGCCGCCCGCCGGGGATGCGGATCAACCTGATGCCGCTTTACGCGTGGTACGTGCTGGTCGTCGGCGTGATGATCCTCTTCGCCTTTCCGCCGCTGATCGCCGGGGATTTCCTGTTCGAGTTGCAACGCTCGATGGACTGGCCGTTCTTCGACCCGGACCGGGGCGGCGACCCCCTGCTGTGGCAGCACCTGTTCTGGATCTTCGGACACCCGGAGGTTTACATCGTCTTCCTGCCGTCCATCGCCA
This sequence comes from Roseovarius atlanticus, assembly GCF_019802205.1. Lineage (GTDB taxonomy): Bacteria > Pseudomonadota > Alphaproteobacteria > Rhodobacterales > Rhodobacteraceae > Roseovarius > Roseovarius atlanticus_A. The sequence goes on along the minus strand of NZ_JAHVHQ010000003.1, from coordinate 2,058,883 downwards.
TTGCCGCGATGATCGTGCCCACGGCGGCGCAGCGGCCCATGGTGGGGTATTCGTGGATCGTGCTGTCGGCGGTGGGCGTGGGGTTCCTGAGCTTCGGGCTGTGGGTCCACCACATGTTCACGACCGGGCTGCCATCGCTGTCGCTGGGCTTCTTCTCGGCGGCGTCCGAGGCGGTGGTCATCCCCACCGGCGTGCAGATCTTCGCCTTTGTCGCCACTCTGATGGTGGGCCGGGTGACGATGAGCCAGCCGATGCTTTGGATCGCGGGGGCGCTGGCGATTTTCACGGCGGGCGGGCTGACCGGGGTGATGGTGGCCATCGCGCCCTTCGACTGGCAGGTGCATGACACCTATTTCATCGTGGCGCACCTGCATTACACGCTTTTCGGCGGCATGGTCTTTCCGATCATCGGCGGGATCTATTATTTCTACCCGTTCATCACCAAAAAGAAGATGTCGGACCGGCTGAGCAAATGGGCCTTCTGGCTGACCTTCTCGGGGTTCAACATCTGCTTCCTCCCGATGCACCTGACCGGGTTGCAGGGGATGCCGCGGCGCGTGGTCACCTATCCCGAGGCTGCCGGGTGGGACGTGCTGAACATGGTATCGACCGTAGGCAGCTTCATCGTGGCGGCAGGCATACTGGTTTTCGCGTGGGATCTGCTGCGGCCAAAGGGCAGGCAGCCGCTGACCGAGCGAAACCCGTGGAACGCGGGCACGCTGGAGTGGTCCCATGACGTGCCGGAGGAGGCGTGGGGCGTGCGGTCGGTGCCGTATATCTCATCGCGCTATCCGCTGTGGGAGCAGCCGAAATTCCTGGATCGGTTCGACGACGGCAGGTTCTATATCCCCGACGCGCCCGAGGGAAAGCGCGAGACCATCGTGACCTCGGCGGTGGACGCGGTGCCGCAGGCGGTGGTGCAGGTCACGGGACCTGCCTGGATCACGCTGTGGGCGGCGGCGTTCACCGGCGGGGCGTTCATCCTGCCGGTGTTCAAGTTCTACTGGCTGTCGGCCTTTTCCGGCGCCTGCGCGGTGGCCTGCGTGATCTACTGGCTGTGGACCTCGACGGCACAGGTGCCGAAAGACCCGATGCGGGACGCGGGTCTGGGCCTGCGCCTGCCGGTCTATGTCACCGGGCCCAAGGCGCCGGGGTGGTGGGCCGTCTTCATCACCATGCTGGGGGATGCCACAGCCTTTGCCAGCCTTGTGTTCGGGGTGTTTTTCTTCTGGACCGCGCGGCCGGATTTCCCGCCCGAGGGCGCGGCGCTGCCCGACATGATGTGGGCGCTGTGGGCCTTGCTGGCCTTCGTGGTCGCCTGGGGCGCGACGGTGGCGGCGCGAGAGTTGAACCGGGGCGGGCGACAGGGCGCGGCACGCTGGTGTATCGTCGGTGCGGTGGTGGCGACCCTTGCGGCCCTGGGCGGCATGTGGCTGGCGATCGTGGTGCCGGGGCTGCAGCCCGAGACGCACGCCTTTCCGGCGGTGATGTACGCGCTGACGGTCTGGACCTCGGCGCATTGCGTGCTGGCGGTCGTGATGCTGCTTTATTGCCTGGCGGGCAGCGTGTTCGGCAAGCTGACGCAGCTTTACGATGCCGATTTGCGCAACACGACGCTGTTCTGGCATTTCATGTGCCTGTCAGGGGTGATCACCACGCTGCTGGTCGGCGTGGCCCCGAGGCTGATGTGAGGGTGGCGAGATGACCGAGGAAACCCTGTTCCGGCACAAGAGTATCTGGCACATGATCGCCGCACCCACCGTCTGGACGCTGCATTTCGCGATCATCTACGCGATCACGGCGGTGGAATGCAGCAAGATCGGCACGCCCGAGGTGGCGCGGCTGTCGATCCTGGTGCTGACGGTGGTGGCGTTGGCGCTGATCGGCTGGATCGCGTGGAAGGCGTGGGTGCAGTGGGACTACCCCGACGACCAGGACTACGTGCATGACAAGCCCACGGTCGAGGACCGGCGCGAGTTTCTGGGGCACGCGGGGTTCCTGCTGAGCATCGCGTCGGCCATCGGGGTGATTTTCGTGGCGATGCCGGCGCTTTTCATCGAGACCTGTCTGTGAGGCTGGCGGGGATCTCTGCGCTGGCGCTGCTGGCCGGGCTGTACCTGCCGCCGTGGGAGGCATGGGCCGGGCCGTTTCCGGCGCATATGCTGCGGCACATGGGGCTGGTGGCGGGCGTGGCGCCCCTGATGGTGCTGGCGTGGCCGGGCGTGGCGCGGCGTTTCGCGGTGCCGGTGATGCTGGCGGCGGTTGCCGAGTTCGCCATCGTCTGGGCGTGGCACCTGCCGCACCTGCACGGGTTCGCGCAGCTGAACCTTGGCGGGCGTGTGCTGGAGCAACTGGCCTTCCTGGCCGCCGGGCTGGCGGTGTGGTCCGGGGCGCTGCATGCGCGGCAGGCTCTGGTGGGGGCAGGGGGATTGTTCCTGACCTCGATGCACATGACGTTGCTGGGCGCGCTGCTGGTTCTGGCCCCGCATGACCTTTACGCCGAGATCTGCGGCCGGGACCCTAGCCTGTCGGGCCAGCAGTTGGGCGGTATTCTGATGCTGGCGATCGGGACGCCGATCTACCTGGTGGGGGCGCTGGTGCTGGCCGCGCGCGTGGTACGGGAGGAGACGGCATGAGATGGGTCCGTGACCTGCACGGCAAGACGGTGATCGCCATGGCGGGCGCCGCCGCCGCCATCGGCTTGCTGACGGCGGTTCTGATCATTGGCCTGGGCCTCTTCAACGTCTCGGCGCGGCAGGGGCACTGGCCAGGCGTGACCTGGGCCATGCACAGCACCTTCGAAAGTTCGGTCGCCTTCCGTGCGCCGCCCGAAAGCGAAGTGCCGGACAATCTCGATACGCCCGATATGGTGGCCCTTGGGGCCGGACATTACAAATCCGCCTGCATGGAGTGCCACGGCGCGCCGGGCGTGCCGCGCAGCGCCACGGTGCAGCAGATGCTGCCCGAACCGCCCTCGCTGGCGCTGGTGAGCGATCACTGGAGCGCGCCCGAGATGCACTGGATTATCCACAACGGCATCAAGATGAGCGGGATGCCCGGCTGGCCCGCCGAGCGGACGGACGATGTCTGGCCGCTGGTCGCCTTCCTGCGGGCGCAGAAGGGGATGACGCCCGAGACTTGGGAGGCGATGGTCGACGACGCCGATGGCGGGTGTGCCGTCTGTCACGGCCCGGACGGGGTCAGCCAGAACGCGCAGGTGCCGCGGCTGGATATCCTGTCGGAAGAGTACATCGCCCAAAGTCTTGCCGCCTATCGCGACGGCACGCGCGACAGCGGGATCATGTACGAGGTCATGAGCCAGCGTCCCAGCGGATCGGTCGAGCGGCTGGCGCGGAATTTTGCGGACGTCTCGCCCGAGGGCGGGTCGGCGGAGCCGTCGCAGCTTGCCGAACAGGGCCGGGCGCTGGCCTTTGCCGAGGGCGGCTCGCAAAGCGTACCGGCGTGCCGGGCCTGCCACGGGCCGTGGCCCGCGCCGATCAACCCGGCCTTTCCGTCGCTGGCCGGCCAGCACGCGCCCTACCTCGAACAACAACTGAAGTTGTGGCGCGAGGGCAATCGAGGTGGCGGCCACGCGGCGGAACTGATGTTCAAGGCCGCGCGCGATCTGACCGATGCGGAGATCGCCGCACTCTCGGCCTATTACGCAGAACGTGCACCGGCAAAGCTGAGCGAAACGAAGGACTAGGGGTCCTTCGGTTGGTGGTTGCCCGTACCGCCATAGTGTTTGCGCCAGCGCTTTCGGGACGCTCGATCCGATCTGCATCGCGACTCCGAGTGGCCTGACGACTTGATTTACTCGGTGCAAATCAGAGCGATCGTGGTGCGTCGTCAGATCGCCGTGCTTGTGGCGAGTTCTTCGCTTGTCACGGTATCCCGGTCGCCGCTCAGTTTCACCGCGCCGCGCTCGATCACGTAGAACCTGTCGCCAAGGTCGTAGGCAAAGCTGAAATACTGCTCGACGAGAATGATCGCGATTTCCCCCTGATCCCTGAGCAGGCGGATCGCCTCGCCGATCTGCTGGATCACGTTGGGCTGGATGCCCTCGGTCGGTTCATCCAGCAGCAGGACTTTCGGCTTCGTGATCAGGGCCCGGGCAATCGAAAGCTGCTGTTGCTGACCGCCGGACAGGTCGCCGCCGCGCCTTGGCATGAACTCCTTGAGGATGGGAAAGAGGTCGAAGATGTCGTCGCGCAGGTGACGTTCGTTGCGGGGCAGGCAGGCGAAACCCGTCTCGAGGTTTTCCTCGACCGTCAGGAAGGGGAATATGTCGCGGCCCTGGGGAACGTATCCGACGCCGCGCCGCGCCATGTCGTAGGCGCCGAGTTTGCCGATGCTTTCCCCTGCCAGCCTGTAGGTGCCGCCGGAGCGGGGATGGGTGCCGGACAGGGCTTTCAGCAGGGAGGTCTTGCCGACGCCGTTGGTGCCCATGATGCAGGTGACCTCGCCCTGCCGGGCGCCCATGTCGATGCCGTTCAGGATCTGGCTGCCGCCGTAGTGGAGGGTCAGGCCCTCGACGTTCAGGATGTCATCGGCCAAGATACACCTCGATCACGTTCTCGTTCTTGGTGACATGGTCGATGGAGCCTTCGGCCAGAACCGAGCCTTCGTGCAGGACCGTGACCTTGCAGCCAAGGCGGCGGACGAATTCCATGTCATGCTCGACCACCACCACGGCGCGTGTCCTGGCGGCCTCGCGCAGCAGGTCGGTCGTCTTTTCCCGCTCGGCGGTGGTCATGCCCGCCGCCGGTTCGTCCACCAGCAAAAGCTGCGGGTCCTGTGCCAGCAGCATCCCGATTTCCAGCCACTGCTTCTGCCCGTGCGACAGCTCGCCGGATTTCCGCCCGAGCGCCTGCGCCAGACCGATGGTTTCGGCCAGCTCGGCGACGCGGTCGCGATCCTCGGCGCTGGGCTTGAAGAACAGGACGGCGAAAGGCGAGCGGGGTTTGCGCAGCGCCATCATCAGGTTGGCCTCGACCGTCTGATCCTCGAACACGGTGGGGCGCTGGAACTTGCGGCCGACGCCCGCCATCGCGATGGTGCTTTCGGATTTGCCCAGCAGAGAGACGGGTGGCTCGCCCCAGAGCACGCGGCCCTCGTCGGGTTTGGTCTTGCCGGTGACCACGTCCATGAAGGTGGTCTTGCCCGCCCCGTTGGGACCGATGACGGCGCGCAACTCCCTATTGCCGATGGAAAAGGACAGGTTGTTGAGCGCCTTGAAACCGTCGAAGCTGACCGAGACGCCGGAGACTTCCAGTAGCTGGCTCATGTGTCTGCCTCCTGTTCGCGCAGGGCGCCCTGGTCGGGGCCCAGGTCGGCGCCGTGGCGGTTGGGGGTCAGGCGATCCGCCACGAGGTCGAAGAGCCCGCCGATGCCCTTGGGCGCAAAGAGCGTCACGGCGACAAAAGACAGGCCCAGAAGCACGGTCCACCAGTCGACCCACTGGATGCGCCAGCTGCCCAGCACGATGTCGGGGGCCTGTCCGCCGGTGAACCACGTGGACAGGAGCGACACGAAGGCCGCACCGATCACCGCGCCATAGAGTCGCCCGCGTCCGCCGATGGCGACCCAGACGGCAAGGTAGATCGAGGCGATGGGGGCCAGTTCGGCGGGGTTGATGATGCCGGCCTGCGGGTAATAGAGCGCGCCGGCGATGCCCGCGATGACCGCCGACAGGGTAAAGACGAAAAGCTTGTAGGCCTCGACCGGGTAGCCAAGGAAGCGCACCCGGGCCTCGTCGTCCCGGATGCCGCGCAGGACCGAGCCGAACTTGCCCGACACGACCCAGTTCGCCAGCCAGTATCCCAGCCCGAGCGCCAGGGCCGAGGCCCAGAGGAACCACATCGAGACCACCGGCTGGCCGACGCCGCCGAGGCCGGGCAGGTTCTGCAGGCCGGAAAGGCCGTTATTGCCGCGCAACCCGCTGTCGTTCTGGAAGAGGTACAGTGCGAGCGCCAGGGTCATCGCCTGGGTCAGGATCGAGAGGTAAACGCCGGTCACGCGGCTGCGAAAGGCGAACCAGCCAAAGACCAGCGCCAAGAGGCCCGGCACCAGCACCACGGCGGCCAGTTGCAAAGGCAGCGAATGGGCGACCGCCCAGATGGGCGGAAATTCGGAAGCGCCGACGACGCCGAAGATCTGCGTGGCGATGCCGTCCGAGATCTGTTCCGGCGTCGGCGGCAGCACTTCGGCGGACATGCTCTCGACCACGATAAGGCGCGTCCGCTCGTACATCAGCCACATGCCGATGGCATAGCCGCCCAGCCCGAAGAACGCCATGTGCCCCAGCGACAGGATCCCGCAATAGCCCCAGACAAGGTCCATCGCCAGCGCCACGAGACAGAGGCAAAGTGTCTTGCCCAGCGTCTTGACGAAGCTGGTGGAAATGACACCGATGCCGAAGCCTTCGGACAGGATCGTGACGCCGACCGTGAAGGCTGCCAGCACGAACATGAAGACCAGTATCGCGGGAAAACGCAGAACGATGGGCCGGCGTGCAGCGGGTCTGGCAAGGGTGCTGTCGGTCATGTCAGGCCCCCGCCGCCCGGCCCTTGAGCGCGATGATGCCGCGCGGCCGGAACTGGATGAAGAGGATGATGAAGAGGATCATGTAGGTTTGCGCCGCCAACGTGTTCGACGGGTTCAGCCATTCGATCCCTTTCTGAAGCGTCCCCACGAGCGTGGCCCCCAGAAGCGTGCCCCAGATGTTGCCGACGCCGCCCACGACCACGGTCATGAAGCTTTGCACGATGTAGTCGGCGCCCATCTCGGACGTGACCTTGGCATAAAGACCGATCGCGACGCCGGCGATGCCCGCGATGCCCGAGCCGAAGCCGAAGGTCAGCATGTTGATGCGGTCGGGGTTGATGCCCATCGAGGCGGCCATGCGGGGGTTTTGCGTGACCGCGCGCACCTCGAGGCCCAGCCGGGTGCGGTTCATGACCAGCAGGAACAGCGCGAGGAACACCAGGGCCAGCACGAAGATCGCGATGCGGATATAGCTGATCGACACGATGTCATTGAACACCAGCGACCCGTCGAGCCATCCGGGGGCCGTCAGCGGGCGGGCCTGGGTGCCGAAGATGTTCTTGGCGATCTGTTGCAGCGCGATGGAGATGCCGAAAGTGGCCAGCAGTGTTTCCAACGGGCGATGATAAAGCCAGCGGATCACCAGCCGTTCCATCGCCACGCCCGCCGCGAATGTCACGGCAAAGGCAAGCGGGATGGCGAGGATCACCGACAGCGTCTGGTCGGGGACGATCTGCTGCACGACAAAGCCGGTATAGGCGCCCATCATGATGAACTCGCCATGGGCCATGTTGATCACACCCATCACGCCGAAGGTGATGGCAAGGCCGATGGCGGCGAGGAAATAGATCGAGCCGAGCGAGATGGCGTCGAGCGCGAGGTCGGCGGCCTGGTTGACGGCGACGCGGGTCTCGATGCCGTTGAGGGCATCCATCGCGGCCAGCGCGACGGCGGGCGGCGCGCCGGTGAAGACCTCGTAGAAAGTGTATCGGTCCAGCGTCTCGTCGATCTCGGCCTCGGTGGCGACGGGATCGACCGTGCCCTGTTCGGCCAGCCTGGCGTAGGCCATGTCGCGGGCCGCTTCGGTGTCGAGCGTGGCGACCTGGATGCCGGCGACAGCCTCTCCGTCGATATTGGACACGAGTGCCGCGGCCTTGTCGGCGCGGCTGATGCGGGGCTTGGCGAAGCCTTCGGACACCAAGAGGTCATAGGCATTTTCGCGGGGCAGAGCCTCCGATCCCGGCTTCAGCACGCGGGCGATTTCGGGGCCTTCGGGGGCGGTTTCCGCGGCTTCCAGCCGGGTCGTCACAAGCGGGTTCAATGCACCGCGCAGGTCGACGCCCAGATCGCCCTGGAAGCCTTCGATGGCGGCGATGCGCTCTTCCTCGGTTTCGCCGAACCGGATGGTCAGAATGCGTTCGAGACGTTCGGCGCGGGCCTTGAGGGTCGGACTTGTCTCGGCCTCGAGCGCCTCGCGCAGGGGCGCGAGGTGCGCGGCTTCGGCGTCACGCTCGATATTGTCGATGGCGGTAAGACGGGTGGCGACGTCCTCAGAGGTCAGTTGGAATTTCACCAGCGCGGCCCCGATCATCTTGCGCACCCCGGAATTGGGCTTGGACTGCTCAAAGTCGTCGTCGGGCAATTCGCCCAAGGCCGTGTTGCCGGCAAAATCGAAGCCGCGGATCGTGTCGCGGTCGATCTCCTCGGCCCAGATGAAGAGGCCGGTCTCAACGTTTCGCCACAGTTCCTTGTCCTGCCATTTGCGCAACACGGTCTGCGCCTCGGGCAGACCGCTTTCGGCTATGGCGTCGATGGTGGGGGCGACCTTGGTGCGCGATGGCTTTGCCAACTGCCCGGCGTGCTCCTGCAAAAGCTGCTGGATCGGGGCATCGGCCTGCTGTGCCGCGGCGGGCAGGGATGCAATCAGAAGCGTGAGGATCAGCAACAGGCGTGCCATGCACGGGCCTCCGTGGGGGAACAGAAGGGGGTGAAGGGCGGCGCGGGGCCGCCCTTTCGGTTCAAGGGGATCAGTAGTTCGACTTGATCTGCACGCAGGTCTCGGTTTCGGTGTTGTACATACCGCATTCGAGCTCCTGCCAGTCGGACTTCAGCACGGCCGATTCCGGCAGGAAGTCGGTCCAGGCGTCGCCCGGCACTTCCTCGGTCTGGCTGATGATGTCGAACTGGCCGTCTTCCTGGATCTCGCCGATCAGGACCGGCTTGGCCAGGTGGTGGTTGGGCAGCATGACCGCCGTGCCGCCGGTCAGGTTCGGGAATTCCTGCCCGTACATCGCCGTCCGAACGGCGTCGACATCGGTGGTGCCGGCCTCTTCGGCGGCGTTCACCCACATGTTGAAACCGATGTAATGCGCCTCCATCGGGTCGTTGGTCACGCGTTCCTCGCCCATGCGGGCCTTCCATGCCTCGATCCATTCGGCGTTGGCGTCGGTGTCGGCCGACTGGAAGTAGTTCCACGCCGCCAGGTGACCGACGAGGTTCGAGGTGTCGAGACCGGAAAGCTCTTCCTCGCCCACAGAGAAGGCGACCACGGGGATGTCATCGGCCGATACGCCCTGGGCCGCCAGTTCCTTGTAGAAGCCCACGTTGGCGTCGCCGTTGATCGTGGAAATCACGCCGACCTGTTTGCCGCCGGCCCCCAGCGCCACGACGTCCGACACGATCTTGGACCAGTCGGAATGGCCGAAGGGGGTGTAGTTGACGAAAATGTCCTCGTCGGCGATGCCCTTGGATTTCAGGTAGGATTCCAGGATGTTGTTCGTGGTGCGCGGATAGACATAGTCGGTGCCCAGGAGCGCGAAGCTCTCGACGCCGAGCTCTTCCAGGAAGTAATCCGTGGCCGGGATCGCCTGCTGGTTCGGTGCGGCGCCGGTGTAGAACACGTTCCTGGAGCTTTCCTCACCCTCGTATTGCACGGGGTAGAACAGCAGGCCGTTCAGTTCCTCGATGACCGGCAGGACGGATTTGCGGCTGACGCTCGTCCAGTTGCCGAAGATCACGTCGACTTCGTGTACGGTCAGCAGCTCGCGCGCCTTTTCAGCGAAGAGCGGCCAGTCGGAGGCCGGATCGACGACGACGGCTTCGAGTTCGCAGCCCAGAACGCCGCCTTTCTCGTTCTGCTGGTCGATCAGCATCTCCATCGTGTCCTTGAGAGTCGTCTCCGAGATCGCCATCGTGCCCGACAGCGAGTGCAGCACGCCCACCTTGATCGGGCAGTCCTGTGCGAAGGCCGGAGCCGACAGGGCCGTCAGGACCGCTGCTGTGCCTAGAAGTGTCTTAGTCATGGAAAATCCCCTTTGCGTAACGCGCAGGGTTCTTGTGAGCCGAAACCGGATGTCCCATATCTCCCCCACGCAACTTGTTGCGGAGTGCGGTGGTGTTTCAGGATTGCAAGACTGGCACCATCGCACGCTCGAGCGGGCGGCAGCCGCCCGTCGGACATATTGGTTTCACAAGATTCTGCGCTGCGGCGACAATTCCGTGGTTTTCACGGGGAAAGCCTGCGGTCGCGGCCTATTTATTCAGCGGTTTTCGGTGTGATCGCCTGTTTTTTCTGCGCCGCGGTGCTGGTTTTCCTCAGCTTTCCAGGAGAAAGCTCTGGCAGTAGCCGATTTCGGCAGTCGCCCGCCGGCGCGCCCATCGGGCCCGGTCCGGGTCGCGAGAGAATTGCGCGGTGCTGAGAATCTGCGCGTGCGCGCTCTTGGCCCTGATGCGGTGGTCCAGAAGATGGCTGCGCTGATCGGGCGCGGAGGCGGCGGCGAGAAGTTGCTCGAAACGCGCGCGCCGGGTTTCCAGGGTGTCGGCGTCCGGGTCTTGCATCAGCCAGGCATGTTCCAGTTCGGCGGAAAAGCGGCCGGTGCATCCGGCGAAAATCTCTGGCAACGGCGCGGCAAATGACGCCGACCCGGCGCAGAGGCAGCCTAGTACGAGGAAAGTTCTCAAACCGCTCATGTATTGATCATCGCGCCGAAAATCCGGGCAATCAACTCCTGTAGGTACCCAGGCTCAACCTTCTGAGCCTGCGTGTTCTGTGGGTATCGAATACGCCTAAAAATACAGCATTGACGCAAAATCGCGCCAAGCAATTAATCGTTGGGGGCAAGGCATCATGTGGAACGAGCGCTTGAAGTGGAACAGGCGCACCCCTTGGTGCTGGCTTTGCGCGTTGCGAACTCGGAAAGCTGCCATGCTTCTTGCCCCGGATATCACTGCCCACCCGGACGGTCCGGCCCTGCCGCGGGCCCGGGGGAGTTTGCGCGTCGCGTCCAAGCTGCGGGATGGACGTGCGGTGCTGGACAGGCTGCACAGCGCGGGTTGTGCGCGGGCGCTTTTTCCGCGCCGGACGGACGCGTTGGAGGCCATCGTGGTGAACACATCGGGCGGTCTGACCGGAGGAGACCGTTTCGATATCGAGGCCACTGCAGGGGCAGGCAGCCGGCTTGTCGTCACGACCCAGGCGGCCGAGCGGGCGTATCGCAGCAATTCGGGCCGGGCGCGGGTGCGGTCGCGACTGCATGTCGAGGCGGGCGCGACGCTGTGCTGGTTGCCGCAGGAACTGTTGGTGTTCGATGGCGCAGCGCTGGACCGGCGGCTGGAGGTCGAGATTGAGGATACGGCGGAATTCATCATGGCCGAGCCGGTCGTGTTCGGACGCCTGACCATGGGCGAGACGGTGACGCGGGCGGATTTCCTGGACCGCGTCAGCGTTCGTCGTGACAACCGACCGCTTTACGAAGACCGCGTGGCGCTGACCGACGACATTCCCGCGCGGCTGGGGCTGGCGGCCGTGGCAGCGGGAATGACCGCGATGGCAAGTGCGCTTTACATCGGGCACCGGGCCGAGTCCCTGCTGTCCATGGTGCGGGCGCTGCTGCCCGCGACCGGGGGCGCAAGCCTCTTGCGCCCCGATGTGCTGGTGGTGCGGGTGCTGGCGCGCGACGGGTTCGAGTTGCGCCGGACGCTGTGCCCGGTGCTCGAGGCGCTGTCGAACGCGGCCCTGCCAAGATCCTGGAGGCTTTGACCCAAGATGCAACTGACGCCCAGAGAGAAAGACAAGCTGATGGTGGCCATGGCCGCGGAGGTGGCTCGCAAGCGATTGGCACGGGGGGTCAAGCTGAATTACCCCGAGGCGATTGCGCTCATCACCGACGCCGTGGTCGAAGGCGCCCGCGACGGGCGTTCGGTCGCCGACATGATGGAGGCCGGAGCCGAGGTCGTCAGCCGGGGCGACTGCATGGAGGGCGTGCCCGAGATGATCCACGAAGTGCAGGTCGAAGCCACCTTTCCCGATGGCACCAAGCTTGTCACAGTACATAACCCAATTCGCTGACCCGACAGGAGACCTGACCCATGCGACGCCTTGCCTTCCCCCTCATCCCTGCCGTGCTGGCCGCTGGCCCCGCGTTTGCACATCTCGATCCGGGGGCGCACGGGTCCTTCGCCGCGGGTTTTTCGCACCCGGTGTTCGGCGCGGACCATATCCTGGCGATGGTCGCGGTGGGCCTGTGGGCCGCAAGCCTTGGCGGGCGGGCGTTCGTGGCCTTGCCGGTGGGCTTCGTGGGCGCGATGTCGCTGGGGTTCCTGCTGTCGCTTGGTGGTCTGCCGCTGCTGATGGTCGAGCCGATGATCCTGGTGTCCGTCCTTGTGCTGGGTGTACTGGTTGCCGCGGCGGCGCGGTTGCCGCTGGCGGCGGCGGTCGCGATCACGGCGGCGATGGGCGTGTTTCACGGTCACGCGCACGGGACCGAGATCGGCGGTGCGGGGGCGCTGGCCTATCTCGCGGGCTTTGTCGCAGCGACGACGGTGTTGCACGCGCTGGGGGCCGCCGCAGGCTGGGCGCTGGGCCGTGTCGGCGGGGCGCTGCTGACACGCGGGGCAGGGCTGGCTGTCGCGATCGGCGGCTCTGCCCTTGTCATGGCGGGGTGAGGCGATGATCCCCGGAGAGATTTTCCCCGCCGAAGGTATGCTGGAGCTGAACTCGGACCGGCAGGCGATCACGCTGGAAGTCGCCAATACCGGCGACCGGCCCGTGCAGGTGGGCAGCCATTATCACTTTGCCGAGACCAACCCGGCGCTGGAGTTCGACCGCGAGGCGGCAAGGGGGCACCGTCTGGACATCGCCGCCGGCACCGCCGTGCGGTTCGAGCCGGGCCAGCGCCGCGAGGTGCAGCTGATCCCGATTGGCGGGGGGCGGCGGGTCTACGGTTTCAACGGCGCCGTCATGGGGGATCTGTGATGGTGCGTGTGCTGACGCCGGTCGACCTGTGGTCGAATGCCTTTCAGGCCGCGATGATCGTGGCCGAGGCGCAGGCGGTCATCGCCATGCGCATGTGGGGGCTTGCCGGTATCTGGTCGGTCACCCCGTCCGAGAACAGTCGCATGGTCAGCGAAAAGGCCTTTGCCCTGACGCGCGCCGCGACGGATGCCGGGACGGCCGCGTTGCGTGGCCGCCGGGCGGACCAGGTCGTTGCCGCGGCCATGAAACCGATCCGGCAGAAGACCCGCGCCAATGCCCGCCGCCTGGCCAAGCGCGGATACAGGAAGAGGTAGGCCCATGCCCGCACGCATTTCACGTTCAGACTACGCCGCCATGTTCGGCCCCACGACGGGCGACAGGCTGCGCCTGGCCGATACCGACCTGATCATAGAGGTCGAACGCGACCTGACGGCACTGAATGCCGGGGCCGCCGTGACGGGCGGCACCGGCGGCAACGCGGCGCTTTACGGTGAAGAAGTCAAGTTCGGCGGCGGCAAGGTGATCCGCGACGGGATGGGGCAAAGTCAGGTGACGCGCGCGGCGGGGGCGATGGATACGGTGATCACCAACGCGCTGATCCTGGACTATACCGGCATCTACAAGGCGGATGTGGGCCTGAAGGACGGTGCGATCCACAAGATCGGCAAGGCGGGCAACCCCGACACCCAGCCCGGCGTCGATATCGTGATCGGCCCCGGAACCGAGATCATCGCGGGCGAGGGGCGGATCCTGACCGCTGGGGGCTTTGACAGCCATATCCATTTCATCTGCCCGCAACAGATCGAGGACGCGCTGCATTCGGGACTGACGACGATGCTGGGCGGCGGCACTGGCCCCGCGCATGGCACGCTGGCCACCACCTGCACGCCGGGGCCGTGGCATCTGGGGCGGATGTTGCAGTCCGCCGATGCCTTTCCGATGAACCTGGCTTTCGCCGGCAAGGGCAACGCCTCGCTGCCCGCCGCGCTGGAGGAACAGGTCATGGCCGGCGCCTGCGCGCTGAAGCTGCACGAGGACTGGGGCACGACCCCGGCGGCGATTGATTGCTGCCTGTCGGTGGCGGACGCGATGGACGTCCAGGTGATGATCCACACCGATACGTTGAACGAATCTGGGTTCGTCGAGAACACGGTGGCGGCGATGAAGGGCCGGACCATCCATGCCTTCCACACCGAGGGCGCGGGCGGGGGCCACGCGCCGGACATCATCAAGATTTGCGGGCAGGCCAACGTGCTGCCGTCCTCGACCAACCCGACGCGGCCCTTCACGGTGAACACGCTGGAAGAGCACCTGGACATGCTGATGGTGTGCCATCACCTCGACAAGTCGATCCCCGAGGACATCGCCTTTGCCGAAAGCCGGATCCGGCGCGAGACCATCGCCGCCGAGGACATCCTGCACGACATGGGCGCATTCAGCATCATCGCCTCGGACAGCCAGGCGATGGGCCGGGTGGGCGAGGTGATCATCCGCACGTGGCAGACCGCCGACAAGATGAAGAAACAGCGCGGGCGGCTGAAAGACGAGACCGGCGAGAACGACAACCTGCGCGCCCGCCGCTATGTCGCCAAGTACACGATCAACCCGGCCATCGCGCATGGTATTTCCGATCACATCGGGTCCATCGAGGAAGGCAAGCGCGCCGACCTGGTGCTGTGGAACCCGGCCTTTTTCGGGGTGAAGCCCGAGATGGTCCTGATCGGCGGCTCGATCGCCTGCGCGCAGATGGGCGACCCCAATGCCTCGATCCCGACGCCACAGCCGGTCTATACGCGCCCCATGTTCGGGGCCTATGGACGCGCGCTGCACGCCTCCGCCGTCACCTTCGTATCTGCGGCGGCGCATGACGACGGCATCGGCGATACGCTCGGGATCGCCAAGCAGACCCTGCCGGTGCAGAACACCCGTGGCATCGGCAAGGCGGACCTGAAGCTGAACGATGCCTGCCCCGAGATCGACGTGAACCCCGAAACCTACGAAGTGCGTGCCAACGGCGAGCTGCTGACCTGCGAGCCGGCCAGCGAACTGCCGATGGCGCAGCGCTATTTCCTGTATTAAGTGCCATGACAGACCTCCCGATCGCCCAACAATTCCACAAGGCCGGAACCTGGACCGGAAACGCCGCGCTGTGCGCGCTGTCCTACGAGGATCGGTTTTTCCGACGACGCAAGCTTACCGTGGTAGAAGGGTGGTCGCTTGTGGCCGATTTCGAGCATACGGTGTCCCTGGACGACGGAGACGCGCTGGAAACCAGCGACGGGCGGCTGGTCAGGATCGTCGCGGCCCCGGAGGCGTTGTTGGCAGTATCGGGGTCCGACCTGGCGAGATTGGCCTGGCATATCGGCAACCGGCACACGCCCTGCCAGGTGGAAGCCGACCGGCTCTTGATCCGCGACGATCCGGTGATCGCGCATATGCTGGCCCATCTGGGCGCGACCCTCACCCCGGTCACCGAACCTTTCAACCCCGAGGGCGGTGCCTATGGACATGGCAGGACCCACAGCCACGAACACGGGGCGACTGCGCATGCACACTGACGCCGGCCTTCTGACCCTGGCGCAATGGCTGTCCCCGGCTTATCCCATCGGCGCCTTTGCCTGGTCGCATGGGATAGAACAGGCCATCCGGGATGAGCAAATCAGGGATGCCGGGACGCTGCAGGCATGGCTGCGCACCTGCCTGACCGAAGGCGCGGGCCGGACGGACGCGATCTGGTTGCGGCTTGCATTCGGGGCAGGTGACGTGACCGAGATCGACGCGCAGGCCCGCGCTTTCGCGCCCTCCGCCGAACGCCTGTCCGAGACGGTGCGGCAGGGAAGGGCCTTCGTGCACACGACCAATGCCGTCTGGGAGCTTGACCTTCCGGGCCTGACCTTGCCGGTCGCCACGGGGCGGGCGGCGCACCTGATGAACCTCGACATCGACGCCTGCGTGCTGCTCTACCTGCAATCCTTCCTGTCCAACCTTGTTTCCGCGGCGCTTCGCCTGATGCCGCTCGGCCAGACAGACGGGCAGCGCGTCTTGGCGGCGCTTCAGGGGGACCTGCGTCGTGTCGAAGCCGAAACACGGGGCGCAGAGCTCAACGACGTCTTCAGCAACGCTTTCCTGTCCGACATCGCGTCGATGCGGCATGAAACTCTCGAACCAAGGCTATTTCAGTCATGACCAGGATGAACGGACCCTTGCGCATCGGAATCGGCGGGCCGGTGGGCGCCGGCAAGACCACGTTGACCGCCCGTCTGTCAGAGCGATTGAAAGAGGCGTACTCGATCGGCGTGATCACCAACGACATCTACACCCAGGAAGATGCCGAAGCGCTGATGCGGATGCAGATCCTGCCCTCGGACCGGATCATCGGAGTCGAGACCGGGGGCTGTCCGCACACCGCGATCCGCGAAGACGCGTCCATTAACCTGGCCGCCGTCGCCGAAATGCGCGAACGTCATCCCGATGTCGAGGTGGTGCTGATCGAGTCGGGCGGTGACAACCTGTCCGCCACGTTCAGCCCGGAACTGGCCGACCTGACGGTCTATGTGATCGACACGGCCGCGGGCGAGGAGATACCGCGCAAGGGCGGCCCGGCGATAACGCGCTCGGACATCCTGGTGATCAACAAGACGGACCTCGCACCGCATGTGGGCGCGTCGCTCGACGTGATGCGAACGGACGCCGCGCGGGTGCGTCAAGGTCGCCCGTTCATTTTCACGTCGCTCAAGTCAGGCACCGGCGCTGACGAGGTATTGAACGAAATCAAGGCGATGTCCGGTCTCGTTTGAAGTCGGAAAAAACTTCAAATTTGAGCCGTGACGTATGCGTTGACAGGCATGCTGGCGGAGGCTCAGGGATTCGAACCCTGGGGACGCTTTCACGCCCGCCGGTTTTCAAGACCGGTGCATTCGACCACTCTGCCAAACCTCCGCGTCCGCGTGTGTTACTGTGGCTTTCGCGATTCTGAAAGTCATCAGTTGACGAGGAAAAACGCCGAAATGGCTTTGCGGACTTCCCAGAACGGTCCTGACCGGCTATTCTGCGCACAAACGCAGGTATCTGCGTGCTCGAGCAAACGTCGGAAAACCGGCACCCGCATCTAATACGGTGCATGACAGGCAAGGGACGAAACATGACATTTCAATGGACGGGCAAAGGGGCGCGTGCGCGCCTGATCACCGCCTCCAGCGCAATTGCGCTGGTTCTGAGCGGATGCACCGAGGGCGGAGAATTCGGCCTTTTCAAATCGCAGGCCGGTGACACGGAGGACGTGACCTCGGCCGACAACTCGGTCAAGCTGATCGAGCGTGACGTTGAGGCGCCGGACGTTTTCCAGGTGACCGACAAGGGCCTTTGGGACGGACGCCCGTCGCTGGGCGGCGTGTGGGTCGCGCACCCGGATGTGCAGGAGCCCGAACGCGTCATTATCCGCAATACCAAGAACGGCAAGTTCGTCATCGGCGCATTGTTCCGCCGCGAGCGCAGCAACCCGGGCCCGATCCTGCAGGTCTCGTCCGATGCCGCCGACGCGCTGGGCATGCTGGCGGGGGCGCCGTCGCAGCTCAACGTCACGGCCCTGCGCCGCGAGTCCGCCCCTGATCCCGAGGCGCTGGCCG
The DNA here is from genome assembly GCF_019802205.1 of Roseovarius atlanticus. GTDB lineage: Bacteria > Pseudomonadota > Alphaproteobacteria > Rhodobacterales > Rhodobacteraceae > Roseovarius > Roseovarius atlanticus_A. The sequence goes on along the minus strand of NZ_JAHVHQ010000003.1, from coordinate 2,041,459 downwards.
CCGCCGAGACCGAGGGCGAGGCAGGCGCGCTGGCGCCCGCCTCTGTCGAGCAGACGACGCTGGAGCCGCTGGCCGGGGCAGCCGCCGCGATCGAGAGCGCCGAGGCCGCCGAGCCGGTGCGCCCGGCCACCCAGACCGCGGGCGCGACCGCAGCCGTGGCCACCGAACCGGCCCCGGCGCCGACTCCCGCCGCAGCGACGCCGGTCCTGTCCGGGTCGTCCCTGTCGAAGCCCTATCTGCAGATCGGTATCTTCTCGGTCGAGCAGAATGCGCGGAATACCGCCACCGCCATGCGGCAGGAAGGCATGGTTCCGATCGTTAAAAAACAGAGCTCGCAGGGCAAGACCTTCTGGCGCGTGATCGTCGGACCGGCCCAAAGCAAGTCCGAACAATCTGTCCTGTTGAAAAAGGTCAAGGACGTTGGTTTTGATGATGCATACGCTGTAACCAACTGATACGGGACTTGCCCATGACCCTTATTGCACGACTTGTGACCGCCTGTGTCGCGGTGATTGCGCTTTCCTTGCCGGCGCAGGCGTTCGACACCAGCGCCAAGGCCGCGTATGTGAAGGATCTGGGCACCGGCACGGTGCTGCTCAGCCGCAATGCCGACGAACCCCTGCCGCCGGCGTCGATGTCCAAGCTGATGACGCTTTACGTGGCCTTCGAGGCCATCCGGGACGGGCGGCTGTCGCTGCAGGAGAAACTGCCCGTGTCGGAGCATGCCATGAGCTATGGCGGCTCGACCATGTTCTTGGACACGACCGACCGGGTGAGCGTCGAGGACCTGCTGCGCGGCATCATCGTGCTGTCGGGCAATGACGCCTGTGCGGTGATTGCCGAGGCGCTGAGCCCCGATGGCACCGAAGCGGGGTTTGCCCGGTTCATGACGCAGCGGGCGCAAGACATGGGCATGACCAATTCGACCTTCGCGAACTCCAACGGCTGGCCTGCCGCGGGCCACCGGATGAGCATGCATGACCTGGCGATCCTGGCCGAGCGCCTGATCGTGGATTTCCCCAACTTCTACCCCATGTTCGCCGAGACGACCTATGAGTTCGACGGGCGCGCGCCGCAGAACACGCAGAACCGCAACCCGCTGCTGAAACTGGGCATCGGGGCGGACGGTCTGAAGACCGGGCACACAGAGGCGGCGGGCTACGGACTTGTCGGCTCGGCCGAGCAGGGCGGACGCCGCGTGGTGTTCGTGCTGTCGGGATTGGACACTGCAGCCCAAAGAGCGCAAGAGGCGGAAGCCCTTGTGAACTGGTCCTTTCGTCAATTTGCCGAAAAAGAGATCGTCAAGGCCGGCAACGAAGTCTCGCGCGCCGAAGTCTGGATGGGAAGCGCGGCAACCGTAGGACTGACGCCCGCGAAGGACCTGACCACGCTGGTGCCGGTGCTGGGGTCGGACAACATGACCGCCGAGGTGGTCTATGAAGGCCCGGTCAGCGCGCCCATTTCGCAGGGTGACGAACTGGCCCAACTGGTGTTCACGCCCGAGGGCCTGCCCGAGATGCGCGTGCCGCTGGTTGCCGCCGAAAGCGTTGCCGTGGGCGGCTTTGCCGTGCGGCTGAAGACTGTGGCGGGTGTGCTGTTGAAACGGCTGCAACAGGGGCCCGAGGGGACGCTTTGAGCGGACAGGGTCGCTTCGTCACCTTCGAAGGCATCGACGGGTCGGGCAAGTCCACGCAGGCGCGCCTGCTGGCCGAGCATTTGCAAGGCACGGGGCGCGAGGCCGTTCTCACGCGTGAGCCGGGCGGCAGCGCCGGCGCCGAGGAAATTCGCAAGCTGGTGCTGGAAGGCGAGGCCGACCGCTGGTCGGCCGAGACCGAGCTGTTGCTGTTCACGGCGGCCCGCCGCGATCACCTGGAACGGTTGATCGAGCCGGCGCTGGCGGCCGGCAAGGTGGTGATCTGCGACCGCTTTGCCGACAGCACGCGGATGTACCAGGGTCTGAGCCGGGGCGACCTGCGCCACAAGGTCGACGCGCTGCACGACCTGATGATCGGGCGCGAGCCGGATCTGACGGTGCTGATCGACATGGATCCCGGCACGGGGCTGGAGCGGGCCCTGTCGCGCGGTGGCAGCGAGGAGCGGTTCGAGAGCTTCGGCGCCAGTCTGCAAGCGCAGATGCGGCAGGGCTTTCTGGACCTTGCCGGGGAATTTTCGGAGCGTTTCATCGTGATCGACGGCAATCGGGGAATCGAAGCGATTGCGGCGGATGTGCGGGCTGCGGTAGAACCGCGCCTGACATGATGGACCGTGACATTCCGCTTCCCGATCGCATCGACGGCGCGCCGCACCCGGCCGAGACATCCCGCCTTTATGGGCAGGACGCCGCGCAAGGCGCGTTCCTGCAAGCGTTCAACGCGGGCCGGCTGCATCACGGCTGGCTGATCCACGGGCCGCGCGGCGTGGGCAAGGCGACGCTGGCCTGGCGGATCGCGCGTTTCCTGCTGGCGACGCCGGACCCCGAGGCAGATGGCGGGGGCCTTTTCGGCGATGCGCTGCCCGCGCCCGACAGCCTCGAGATTGCCGAGGATCATCCGGTCATGCGGCGCGTGCTGGCGGGGTCCGAGCCGGGGCTGCACCTGGTGCGGCGCGGCGGGCAGGGGACCAGCGACAGCGACCGGCAGAAGAATTTCGAAGAGGGCAAGTTCTCGCGCGAGATCCGGGTGGACGAGGTGCGCGAACTGGCCGATTTCGTGAACCTGAGCGCCGTGGATGGTGGGCGGCGGGTGGTCATCATCGACGCCGCCGACGAGATGAACACCTCCGCCGCGAATGCGCTTCTGAAAATGCTGGAAGAGCCGCCTGTGCGCACGACACTCTTGCTGGTGGCGCATCAGCCGGCGCGGTTGTTGCCGACGATCCGCTCGCGTTGCCGCGAGTTGCGGCTGGAGCGGTTGAGCCCCGAGGACGTGATCGCGGCGCTGGACCAGGCGGGCATCGAGCCGGGCGGACAGGCGCCCGGGCTGGCAGAACTGTCGGGCGGCTCGGCCGGGGAAGCGGTGCGGCTTTACAACCTTGAAGGCCTGAAGATCTATGCCGAAATCGTCGGATTGGCGGCGAGCCTGCCGATGCTGGACCGGCCGCGCGCGATGAAACTGGCCGAGGCAGCGGCGCAGCGCGGCGCCGAGCAGAAGCTGGACCTGCTGCTGGCGCTGATGGATACGTTCCTGGCCCGCGTCGCGCGGGCCGGGGCCACCGGCGCCGTGCCGCCCGAGGCCGTGCCGGGCGAGGCCGAGGTCATCGGCAGGCTGGCGGGCAGTCCGGTGCAGGCGCGGACCTGGGCCGATTGCGCGCAGGAGGTCGGCGCGCGGGCGCGGCACGGGCGGGCGGTCAACCTTGACCCTGCCGCCTTGGTGCTTGATACGGTGTTCAAGTTGCAGCAGACCGCTACATCCCTCTGAGCACCATCAGACCCAAGGCCCCATGACCGACCAAGTCCAGATCACCGACAGCCATTGCCATCTTGATTTCGAAACCTTCGACGAAGAACGCGGCGACGTCATTGCCCGCGCCGTAGAGGCCGGGGTCACGCGTATGGTCAGCATCTGCACCAAGCTGCGGCTGGAACCGCAGGTGCGCGCAATTGCCGAGGCGCATCCGGAAGTGTTCTATGCCGCCGGCACCCATCCAATGAGCGTGGCGGACGAGCCGATGGCCACGGTCGACGAGTTGGTGGCGCTGGCGCAGCATCCCAAGTTCGTCGGCATCGGCGAGACGGGGCTGGATTACCACTACACCGCCGAGAGCGCGGCGGCGCAGCAGGAAAGCCTGCGCCTGCATATCGAGGCCGCGCGCCAGACCGGGTTGCCGCTGATCATCCACGCGCGGGACGCCGACGAGGACATGGCGCGGATCCTGACCGAAGAGCACAAGGCGGGCGAATACTCCTGCGTGATGCATTGTTTTTCGTCCGGTGCGGCGCTGGGCAAGGCGGCGCTCGACCTCGGCTTCTACCTGTCGATGTCGGGCATCTCGGCCTTTCCCAAGAGCCAGGAGTTGCGCGACATATTCGCGACCGCCCCGGTGGACCGTATCCTTGTGGAGACCGACGCGCCTTACCTCGCTCCGCCGCCCTATCGTGGCAAGCGCAACGAGCCGGCCTATACCGTGCACACCGCCAAGGTGGGCGCCGAGGTGTTCGGCCTGGACTGGCCCGATTTCGCGGCGCAGACCCAGGCAAATTTCGACCGGCTGTTCTGGAAGGCCGCGCAATGGAAGGCCGCCGCCTGATGGGGGAGACACGCTTCACCATCCTTGGCTGCGGGTCGTCCGGCGGGGTGCCGCGCCTTGGTGGGCACTGGGGCGACTGCGACCCAGAAAACCCGAAGAATTACCGCCGCCGCTGCTCGATGCTGATCGAGCGCGAAGGCGAGGACGGGACCACGCGGGTGCTGATCGACACCTCGCCCGACCTGCGAAGCCAACTGCTGGATGCGGGCGTGGGCGCGCTTGACGCGGTTGTCTATACCCACGCCCACGCCGACCATGTGCACGGGCTGGACGATCTGCGGATGATCGTTTTCAACATGCGCCAGCGCCTGCCGGTCTGGGCCGATGGCGACACGCAGAATGCGCTGTATTCGCGCTTTGGCTATGCCTTCACGCAGCCCGAGGACAGCCCCTATCCCCCCATCCTCGACATGCACACGATCAAGGGTGACGTGGTCATCGAAGGGCAGGGAGGGGCCATCACCCTCCGTCCCTTCGTGGTCAACCACGGCTCGATCGACGCGCTGGGGTTCCGGGTGGGCGACCTTGCCTACCTGCCGGATGTCGCGGAGATTCCCGAGGAAAGCTGGACGGTTCTGGAAAACCTCGATTGCTGGATCCTCGATGCGTTGCGCCGGACTCCGCACCCTACGCATTCCCACCTGGAGCAGTCGCTGGAGTGGCTGGACCGCGCCGCCCCGCGCCGTGGTGTGCTGACCAACATGCATATCGACATGGATTATCAGACCCTTGTCGAGGAAACCCCCGACCATATCACTCCGGCCTATGACGGCATGGTGATCACCTACAGGAACTAGCGCAATGCAGGCCCTACTGGACGTCATCCTGCCGGTCTTCATGATCATCGGTTTTGGCTATGTGGCGGTCTGGCGTGGCTGGTTCAGCCAGAGCGGCGTCGAAGGGCTGATGACCTTTGTCCAGAGCTTCGCGGTTCCCTGCCTTCTGTTCGTGGCCATCTCGCGGCTGGACCTTGGCCAGTACTTCGAATGGCGTATGCTGCTGAGCTTCTATGCGGGGGCCATGTCGGGCTTTGTCCTGGGCATGCTGGGCGGGCGGTTCCTGTTCGGGCGCCCCTGGGAGGATTGCGTGGCCATCGGCTTTTGCGGGCTCTTTTCCAACTCGCTTCTGCTGGGGCTGCCCTTGACCGAACGCGCCTACGGGCCGGACGCGCTGGAGGCCAATTATGCCATCATCGCGCTGCATTCACCCATCTGCTATGGCGTCGGGATCACGGCGATGGAGATTGTCCGTGCCAAGGGGCAGGCTGGCTCGGGGCTCGTGTTGCGCGTGTTGAAGGCGATGTTTTCCAACACTCTGATCCTGGGCATACTTCTGGGCTTTGCCGTGAATTTCAGCGGATTGCCGTTGCCGGGCACGGTGAACGACGCGCTGGACCTGCTGGTGCGCGCGGCGCTTCCGGCCGCGCTGTTCGGCGTGGGCGGGGTGCTGGCCAGCTATCGCCCCGAGGGCGACCTGCGTCTGGTTCTCTTCCTGTGCCTGATCTCGCTCGTGGTGCATCCGCTGGTCACCAGGCTTCTGGGGGTGGCCTTCGACCTGTCGGTGGACGCAACGCGATCCGCGGTGCTGACGGCGGCGATGGCGCCGGGCATCAACGTCTACATTTTCGCCAGCATGTACGGGCGCGCGATGCGCGTGGCCGCAACGTCCGTCCTGATGGCGACCGCCCTGTCGATTGTCACGGTCTGGCTGTGGCTGGGGCATCTGCCCTGAGGCCGGACCGCGCGAGGCGCATGTTAGGCTTTGACCGCGCGGGCCGTCTCATTGCATCCTGTCCGCGGCGGCGCATCGGGACCGGGGGCCGTGGGAAACGGACGGGACAGTATGCAGAACAGCGAACTTGCAGAGCTTCTGAGGCGCATGGCCGCCAGTGACCGTGATGCCTTTGCCGCCTTCTACAAGGCGCTGGAAAAGCCCGTTTTCCGGTTCATCGTCTCGAAAATGAACGATCCGCACGAGGCAGCCGACATACATCACGACGTCTTCATGGACATCTGGCGCTCGGCTGGGCGCTTCGAGGGACGGTCGACGGTGAAAACTTGGGTATTCGGTATAGCCTACAGGAAAACGATGGATCATTTTCGCAAGCACAAACGGGTCGACCTGACCGACGAGATCGACGAACGCGTGGACGACAGCCCCGACGCGGCGACCTGCCTTGCCTCGGCGCAGGAGGCGGAGCATCTGCGCCATTGCCTGGACCAGTTGAAGCCGCAGCACCGGGCGGCGGTGGAACTGGCCTTCTACCAGGACATGACCTATGGCGAGATCGCGAGCGTCGCCGAGGTGCCGGAGGGCACGATCAAGACGCGTGTCTTTCATGCCAAGAAACTGCTGTTGCATTGCCTCTCGGGCCGGATGGAGGTGCGGTCATGACCGATGGATCGGACCTGTCCCGCGACGAGATCGAGGCGCTGCTGGTCTTTCTGGCCAATGACACGCTCGAGGGCGAGGAACGCGCTGCCGTCGAGGCCGCCGTCGCCGCCGACCCGCAGCTGGCCGGCGAGCTTGAGGCGCTGAAGGCCATGCGCCTGAAAATGCAGGCCGAGGACGTCTCGTCGCCCGGGGAGTTGGGGCTGGCCCGGCTGATGCGTGAGCTCGACACCGAGGCCGTGGCGCCGGTTGTGCCGCAAGCCGGATTGCCCGAGGCCGCGAACAGCCCGACCGCGCCCGGCAATTTCTGGAAGATCGCTGCGGTGGTTCTGTTCGGCCTGGTTGTAGCGCAGACCGCCTATATCGGTTATGATGGGGGCACTGATTTTGAACTGGCCGGTGGTGAAGAGACGACGGCGCGCGCCGAGCATACGATCCGCGTGGCCTTTGCCGAGGACGCAACCGAGGCGGACATACGGGCGCTGCTGCTGGCGCAGGGGCTGGTGATCGTGGACGGGCCGTCGGCCATCGGGCTTTACACGCTGGCCGCCCCCGATGACGCGGCACGCACCGAGGCGGTGGCGGCGCTTCAGGCGCGGGACGATATTGTGGAAAGCGTTGAATGACATGACCTTTTTCCGGCTTCTCGTGGCGATCCTGAGCCTTTGCCTTCTTGGTACTGTTGCACCGCATACAGCGTGCGCCGCCGTGGCCCTGCCGGATCCGGCCTGCGTCGGGACGTGCGGTCTTCCCGGGCTTGTCGAAGTGCAGCAGGGCACCGGCGGACGCGGCGGAAATGCAGGCAACAACCCGCGCACGAAACCGACCGGCGGGCTGCGCCGGGCGGCGCGGGACGAGGTGCAGGCCACCGACGGCTCGCCGGAATACGTGCTGCTGGTCAACCGGGGACAGGCGGTGGCCGCCGCGCAGGCGCTCGTCAGCGCTGGGGCGACATTGCTGCGGGAACGCCCCTTGCCGCAATTCGGGCAGCAGATGTATTTCTTCGTCTTTCCACGCACCTTGACGCTGGAGCAGGGGCGGGCACTGTTGGCGGGCCGCACGCCTTCGGCGGTGCTGGACCTGCACAAGATCTATTTCCGGTCGGCGGGCCCGCGCGTCTATCACGCGGCGATGGTGGGCGATGCGCCGGGGCAGAGCTGCCGTGTCGGGCGCAGCATTCGCGTGGGCGTAATCGACGGTGCGGTCAACGCGGGCCACCCGGCCTTTGGCGGCGTCAGGATGGTGCGCCAGAGCTTTGTGCGCGAGGGCACGCGCAGCAGCGGAGAGAGCCATGGCACGGCCGTGGCCGGGCTTATCGCGGGCTCGGCCGGGGCCGGGCCGCTGGCCGGGCTGGCGCCCGGTGTGCAGGTCTATGCGGCCGAGGCGTTCGGCATCGAGAAAGACAGCGATGGCGGGCGGTTGGAGAGCGTGGCGGCCAGCCTGGACTGGCTGGTCGGCAACGGCGTCCGGCTGGTCAACATGTCGTTTTCCGGCGCGAACAACCGGGTGTTCGCCAAGCTGCTTGCGCTGGCCCAGGGACGGGGCACGGTGATCGTGGCCGCCGCCGGCAACGACCGCAGCGGTGCACCTGTCTTTCCCGCGGCCTCGCCCGACACCATCGCCGTGACCGCGGTGGATGCGAGCGGGCGGCTTTACGGGCGGGCCAATTACGGCAACCACATCGAGTTCGCCGCGCCCGGCGTGGACCTGTACGTGGCCTGGGGCAATGGCGGCAGCTATCGCTCCGGCACATCCTTTGCCGCGCCGGTGGTGACCGCGATCCTGGCGCGGCAGGCCTCGCGCGGGGGGCTGTCGCTGAACGGGGCGCGGGCAGTGCTGCGGCGCTCGGCGCGGGATCTTGGCCCTGGCGGGCGCGATTCGCATTACGGCTACGGGCTGGTACAGTCCGGCGGCTGCTGAGCCCGATCCACGAGCCACGTAGCGGGATCAGACCACGAAGGTGTTAAGCGCGTCTTAAAACGCCGGTGCGATGCCGCGCGGCGCGGCGTTCAGCCGGTCTTGACCGGGGCCCCGCCGGCAAAGGAATTGCCGTTCACGTAGTCGCACGGCGCATCCTGCATCTGCAGGTGAAGGCCGTCGCCGGTGAAGGGATGCGCGCGGGCCAGGTCCTCGTCCACCTCGATCCCCAGGCCGGGGGCGTCGGGCGGGGTGATGAAGCCGTCCTCGACGCGGATCTTGTTCTTTATCAATCGGTTGTGAAAGTCGGTCTCGATGGTTTCGGCCATGAGGATATTGGGGATGGAGGCCGCGAAATGCACGTTGGCGGCCCATTCCACCGGCCCGGCGTACAGATGCGGGGCCATTTGCGCGTTGTAGACCTCGGCCATGGCGGCGATTTTCTTGGCCTCCCAGATGCCGCCCACGCGGCCCAGGGCGGGCTGCAGGATCGAGGCCGCGCCGGAGCGCAGCAGGGGGGCGAATTCGGCCTTGGTGGTCAGGCGCTCGCCGGTGGCCACGGGGATCGAGGTGGCGCCGGCCACCTTGGCCATTTCCGCAACGTTATCAGGGGGTACCGGCTCTTCGTACCAGAGCGGATCATAGGGCTCGATCGCCTTGGCGAGGCGGATGGCGCCCGCCGTGGTGAACTGGCCGTGGGTGCCGAAGAGAAGGTCGGCGCGGTCGCCCACGGCCTCCCGGATGGCCTTGCAGAAGGCCGCCGAGAGCGAGATGTCGGTGCCGGCGGGCATGTGGCCGCCGCGCATGGTGTAGGGACCGGCGGGGTCGAATTTTACCGCGGTATATCCGCGGCTTAGCAAGTCGAGCGCGGACTCGGCGGCCATGTCGGGCGAGGTCCAGAACGGGGTGATGTCGTGCTGCGGCAGGGGGTAGAGATAGGTATAGGCGCGGATGCGGTCGTTCATCCGTCCGCCCAGGAGCGCCCAGACCGGACGCTCGCGGGCCTTGCCGAGGATGTCCCAGCAGGCGATTTCCAGCCCGGAAAACGCCCCCATCACGGTCAGATCGGGGCGCTGGGTGAAGCCGGAGGAATAGGCGCGGCGGAACATAAGTTCAATGTTTTCAGGGTTTTCGCCTTGCATGTGGCGAGAGAAGACATCGGTGATGACGGCGGCCATGGCGTCGGGGCCGACGCTGCTGGCATAGCATTCGCCCCAGCCTGTGATGCCGGTGTCGGTGGTGAGCTTCACGAGGATCCAGTATTGACCGCCCCAGCCCGGCGCGGGGGGCGAGGTGACGAGGATGTCGAGGTCCTTGAGTTTCATCGGGTTTCTCCCTGCTGGTCAGGGGCACGGTGGCCCGAGTGGCGGCATGGGGCAAGCCGGAAATCGGCGTGGCGCGCACAGAAGGGTTAACGGTGGGGAGTCGCCGAATTCGGCACGTCGGTATCGCGTCGGTATCCGGGTGGTATCGCGACGGTGCGGGTTTTCGCGTTTCGCAGGGTGAACGGACCGAACGGAGGGGGGCGGAATTTGCGCAAATTCCGCTGACGGAAAATGCGCATTTTCCGGGACATTTTCCGCGTGGAAAATTCCGCCCGGGATCGGCCTAGCGCAGCATGATGACGTTGCGCCGGGCCGTGCCGGACTTGGTGTCGGCGATGGCGTCGTTGATCTGGTCGAGGGTCCAGCGGTTGGAAATCAGCTCGTCGAGCTTGAGGCGTCCTTGCTGGTAGAGATCGACCATCCAGGGGATGTCGCGGCGGATCACCACGTCGCCCATTTTCGAGCCGACCATGCTCTGCCCGGCGGCGGCGAAATTGGCGGCCTCGTATGTCGATTCCGCGCCGGTGGCGGGCATCCCGACCATGATGACCTTGCCGCCGCCCGCGATGTAGCGGGGGGCCTCGTCATAGGCGCGGGCGGCGCCCACGGTGACCAGCACGGCGTCGGCGCCACGGCCCATGGCCTGTTTCGCGGCGCGCCAGGGTTTGTCCTGGCTGGCCAGTACGCCGTCGGTGGCGCCGAAGGCCTTGGCGTCGGCCAGCTTGTCCTCGGTCATGTCGACGGCGACGATGCGGCGGGCGCCGGCGATGCGCGCGCCCTGGATGGCGTTGAGGCCGACGCCGCCCGCGCCGATCACCACCACGTCCTGTCCGGCCCGCAGCTGGGCCGCGTTCACCACCGCGCCGACGCCGGTGACCACGCCGCAAGCCAGGAGCGAGGCCGCGTCCATCGCCATGCCCTCGGGGATCTTCACAACCTGGCTGTGATGCACGACCACGTCGGTGGCGAAGGCGCCGCAGGCCATGGCCTGGTGCAGGGTGCCGCCATCGGCTGTGCTGAGTGCGCCGTGGTCGCCGTCGAACGGTGTTTCGCAGCCCGTGGGCCGACCCGCGCCGCAGCTGGGGCATTGCCCGCAGGCGCGGATGAGGGTCACCACTACCGGGTCGCCCACCGCAAGGCCGGTCACGCCGTCGCCGATGGCCGAGATGCGGCCCGCGGCCTCGTGGCCATAGACCGCGGGGAGCGACCCGCCCCAGGCGCCGTCGGCATAGGAAATGTCGGAATGGCAGATGGCGACGGTCTCCAGCGCGACCTCGACTTCGTTCTGTTCGGGGGCGCGCAGGCGCACGTCCTCGATCACGAGGGGGGTGCCGAATGCGTGGCACACGGCGGCTTTGATGGTTTTCATGATCCCTCCCGACGTTCGTTGACCGCCAGCCTGATCGGTTTTTCCGCGCGGTTTCAAGGCCGATTGCGACCTGTCGCGACGTAATCGGCGGATGCGTGGCGCCTGCGGGTGGCAAAGAGCACGAGGCCGAGGGCCACCAGCACGAGCGCGGCGAGGAAGGGCGCGCCGGGCAGGGTGAGGGGGGCGTCGGGGTTGGTGAAGGCGGCGAAGATATTGGTCATCATCAGTGGCGAGACGATCATGGCGAGCGCACCGACCGAGGTGAAGATGCCCTGAAGCTCGCCCTGGGCATCGTGTGGCGTGCGGCGGGACATGATGGCGTGCAGGGCGGGCACGCACATCGCCGCCAGTGCCGAGACCGGGGTGAGGGCGAGGGCGAGCCAGCCGGTCTGGATGACGCCCAGAACGGCGAAACTGAGGATGGCGAAGCCGAGAGCCAGCACCACGGTTCCGGCCTCGCCCAGCCGCGCGATGGCGACGCCGATCAGCCCGGCCTGCACCGCGAAGATCGAGATGCCGAAGATGCCGAGCGACAGGCCGATCATCGACGGGTCCCAGCCGAAAGCGGCGGTGGTGAAGTAGGACCAGATGGCGGGGTAGACGTTGAAGGCGAGCTGGTAGAGCAGGAGCACGGCCAGAAGCCGGCCCAGGCCGGGCAGGGCGCGGATCTGGCGCAAGGCGCCGAACGGGTTGGCGCGGGCCCAGACGAAGGGGCGGGCGCGGTCGGGGGTTATGGTTTCCGACAGGACGGCCCAGCCGAAGAGGAAGTTGGCGAAGGCCAGCATGGCGGCGGCGTAGAAGGGCGCGCGCGGGCCGAGATCGCCCAGGAGGCCGCCGATCACGGGGCCGAGCACGAAGCCCATGCCGAAGGCCGCCGATACGAGGCCGAAGCCCGCGCCGCGTTTTTCGGGCGGCGAGGTGTCGGCCATGAAGGCGGCCGCTGTTGACTGCGTGGCGGCCATGATGCCGCCCACCAGTCGGCCCAGCACCAAGAGCCACATGGCGTGGGCCACGGCCATCACGAGGTAGTCGAGCGCCAGGATCAGGAGAGAGCCCAGCAGGATGGGCCGGCGTCCGAAGCGGTCGCTGAGGTTGCCCACCATCGGGCCGAAGAGGAACTGCATCACCGCGAAGAGCGAGGTCAGCACGCCGCCCCAGAGCGCCGCCGAGGCGAGCGTGCCGCCGTCGATATCCATGATCAGCTCGGGCATCACCGGGATGATGATCCCGATGCCCATGGCGTCGATCATGACGGTGATCAGGATGAACGCGGTGGGCAGGCGGGACGACATCGAGGCTCCGGTCTGGATCTGTGGGGCGACTGTAGCCGGGGCCGGGCAAGGCGGGAAGGGCGCGGTGCGCGCGCCCGGCTCAGATGTGGCCCGTGTCCGACAGAAACTGCGCCAGGCGGGCGGCATAGGCCTCGGGCGCCTCGACGCAGGGCAGGTGGCCGGTGCGGCGCATCAGGTGGAACTGCGCGCCGGGGATCAATTGGGTCGTTTCGCGCACCAGGTCGGGCGGGGTGGCGCCGTCCTCTGACCCGGCGATGCCCAGGGTGGGCAGGCGCAACCCGCTGGTGGGGGTATAGAAATCGGTGCCGGAGATCGCCGCCGAGCAGCCGATATAGCCCTCGTCGGGCTGGGAGGTGAGCATGTCCCGCCAGGCTTGCAGCTCCGGCGTGGCGCGGAAATCGCGGGAGAACCAGCGTTGCATCGTGGCGTCGGCCAGCGCCTCGATCCCGCCCGCGCGGACGGCGTCGATGCGCTCCTGCCAGAGTTTCTGGTTGCCGATCCTGGCGGCGGTGTTCGACAGGACCATGCAGCGGACGAGATCGAGGCGCTTGACCGCGAGACCTTGCGCGATCAGCCCGCCGATGGAGAGCCCGACGAAGACGCAGTCGCGGATGTCGAGATGGTCGAGCAGCGCCTCGGCGTCGCGCACGAGGGTGCCCATGGCATAGGGCGCGGGCGGCACGCTGGTCTGGCCGTGCCCGCGCTTGTCGTAGCGGATGAGTCGCAGGCCCTCTGGCAGATGGGGCAGGATCGCGTCCCACAGGTGCAGGTCGGTGCCCAGCGAATTGGCGAAGACGAGGGCCGGGCCGTCCGCCATGCCTTCGTCGCGGTAGTGAATGTCGATGTCGTTGAGATGAACATGGGGCATGGGCGCAAAGAGCCACACCGTGCCGGGCTTGTCCACCGCGAACGGCCCGGGAGGGAGTAGACCCGGGCCGCCGCTTGGGGCGGACGCTACTTGCGCCCAATCCGGCGGATCTTACCGTCGAACGTGGGGACTGACATAACAAAGTCGTCCGCCGGATAGCCGAGAGCCTGCTCTTCGAGGATGCCGATGGCGATCTGCTCGCCCATGCGCAGGCTGTCGTAATAGTCGGAGAAATAGTGCACGCCGGCCATGTTGCGCCCGATCGAGATGTTGGCGGCGAGCTTGTTCAATTCGCCCTCGAGCGTCAGGGGGCAGCACTGTTCTTTCTTGTTGTCGGGGTGGAAGGCGACATGGGCGGCGGCGCCCTTGCCTTTCAACGCGTATTTGCCGCAGGGCTTGAAGACGAGCTTGGACATCGGCAGGTGAACGCCACAGTCCTTCTTGCAATGCTCGGCCTTCTTCCGTTCCTTCTCGGTCAACATCTCGCAGCGATAGGCGCCGGCCTCGACCACCTTGCCCTTGCAGAGAGCGTCGTGGATCGCGGCCTTGTCGTAGAAGCCCGCATCGCAGTCGGTGTCGTCTTTTGGGTTGGTGATGCGCACGAAGACCGAGGACGTGTCGTAGAACGCCTTGAGCATGGTCACGCAGGCCCCGGCGACGGTGGCATGGCCCGCGCCGTAGGTCGGGTGCATCGGCGAGCCTTCCCCGAAGGCCATGGGCAGGAGCGCCGCGTCGGCGCCGTTGCCGCTGGTCGGGTGGGCGTCGAGCGCGTCGAGGGTCGGCTTGAGCGCGTCGCGCATGGCGGTGAAGCAGCCGCAGATCTGCGGGAAGCGTTTCTCGATCTCGTCCGCGCGCGCGATCCGCGCGGCCAGCGCCTCGGGGCGCAGGCGCAGATGGACGTTGAACTTCTGGTAACGGACGGCCTTGAGGCCGCGCGTGGCCACCTCGGTCACGAGGCTGAGGATGTGCGGCCCGCCCCAGAGCGCGAAGCCGCCGGCGTTGTAGGGCACTTTCGCGCCGGTCGCGGGGTCGATCATCAGCCGGTCCCCCGGCGGGCCGGACAGCAGGTCGAAGGCCGGATCGAACGGCGCCTTCTGCGCCAGAAGGAGCAGGCATGCATTGAGATAGGCCTGGTAGAGCGCGTCGAAATGCACGTAGGTCGCCAGGTCGCGCGGGGTGCAAATGAACCGGCGCTGATCGGCCGAGAAATCCTGGATGCCGGTGCCGCCATAGCCGCGCTGCACCCGCAGCCAGTCATTCCAGGTGGTCATGTAGTCGGTTTCGCCCGCGACCGGGACGGTCTGATCGACAAGCTGGGCGCCGTATTCGATCAGCCCCTGTTCGGGTTTCTTGGCGCCGGGCGAGGAGCCGATCAGCAGGAATTGCGACAGGTAGGGGCCATTGAGCACACCGGGCGAGGAGCCGCGGAAGGCGGTGCCGGACGAAAGGTTGCCCGCGGCGTTCGTCTTTCGCGGGCGGCTCTTGAAGCCCTCGGTTGCATAGGCCAGCCCGTCGAGGCGCGCGGCCGAGGCATCGACCGCGGCATTGCCCGCGCCTTCCTCGAAGGCGGTGAAGGGCACGTCGCGCAGGATCGCAAGCTCGTAGACCTCGGCCATCTCGAAGGCCAGCTCGTCCGAGCAGAGCTCGGGCGCGGGGGGCATGGTGACGGCCTGTGCGTCGGGGCCTTGCAGGTCATGGACGATGCCCGCGGTGGGCGCCTCCCAGAAGCGGCGTGGCTCGTCGCGGGGGACGGGCACCCGGGTGGTGAAGGGCTCGCAGAAACCGTTGTCGATGGCCTTGCGGAAGGCCTCGAACGCGTCGGTGTCGGCGACAAGGCCGGTGGTCTGGTCGTGATCGAGCCCCTTGGTGAAGCTCATCGGATAGCAGGCGGCACCGTAGCGCGCCTCGTCGCCATTGGCGCGATGTTCGGGGTGGTGGCGGTGGCGGGCCAGTTCGGCGGCCTCGACACGGAATCGGTAGGTGGATTCGGCACGGTCCTTGGGCATGGGAAATTTCCTTTCATGAAAAGGTCTTGCGGCGAAAAAATTGGTCAAAAGCAGTCAAGAAAAACGCCGGAGCGCGAATGTAATATCCTTTATAAATGACTCGACCTGGCAGGGTCTGTCAATGATTATTTAAATCGTGGGTTGTTTGCGCTGCCGAATTTGCAACCTTGAACAGGGCAGCATTGACCGCTCCGCGTTGCGCGGAGCGCCGTCGATTGGCAGAGGGGCCGGCCCGCCGGAGAGGGCGGTCAGTGAGAGACGATCGCCAGTCCCAGAAGGATGAGCGCGCCGCCGCCCACGTCGCGCGAGGACAGGCCCTCGCCGATGGAATAGGCGTAGGTGAGCACGATCAGCGTTTCGATCGCGATGATCAGCAGGTAAAGCGTGCCGAGCGTGACCCCGCGCATCAGCACGACCTCGGCCTGTGTCGCGGCGATGAAGCCCAGCAGGATGAGACCGTAGGCGACGAGTGACCAGTGGCCGGAGGCAATCTTCATTCCGATGGTGGCGATGCCGTACCCCAGGGCGGCGACGACCGCCAACCCCAGCAGTCTGATATCAAGAATTTCCACGGCGTAAAACGGTGGCCGGACTATTGGCACAGCGTATCGAACTGGTTTTATTGAAAAAGGGCCACCGACCCTAAATTGTTTCATCAAATAATGATCGACGGTACCACGCGCCGCGGGGCCGTCACAGTCGGGTTTTCCTGACCCCGGGGCGCTGAGGCCCTGGGCGTGCGCCGGGCGGTGTTACGTCTTCTGCATCCGCAGGTGCGCCATGATCTGGCCGTGGTCGGAGGCCAGCTTGTTATAGGGCGCCTCGGGGTGCGAGCCGTCGGTGAGGTGGTCGTTGAAGACGCTGAAATAGGTCATCTCGCCCGCCCGGTCGGGGTTGTCGGGGTGGAAATGGCGGGACAGGAAGATCTGGTCGATGCTCTCGAAGACGCCGCCGAAGGCCGAGGTGTAGACCATGTCGCGCAGGGATTTGCGGACGAACATCTTTTCCGCCGAATGCAGGCGGACGCGCTCGACATTCTCGGTGATCCGGCGGTTCTCCTCGTCCGAATAGCGGTCGGAACGGTCCTGCGCGTCGTGGCGCAGCATCCAGGCATAGTTCTTGAAGGGCGCCTCGCCGGTGATGATCTCGGTCGAGACCGCGTGTTCGCCATCGTTGAAATCGCCCAGCACCATGACCGGGTGGCCCGCCTCGATCTCGCGCACGACCTCGCGGCGCAGCACCCAGGCCTCGGCCATGCGGCGAACGGTGGCGCGCAATGATCCCATGGCGCGACCGATGGGATCGTAGTGGGTCAGGTCCTCTTCGGGGGCGTAGTCGGCGCCGGGGGGCGTGATGTATTCGCCCAGCTTGGATTTGAGGTGGCAGTTGAAGACCGTCACGGTCTGGCCGCCCATGGGGATGCGCGCCTTGATGACAGGCCGCGACAGGCGGCGCAGGACGTAATGGCCCGCGTCCTGTGTGCCGTCCATGCCGCGCAAGGGCTGGAAGGGGATCGAAAGCGGCTCTTCGAGGTCCTGGATGATCTCGGGCGTGCCCGTGAAGCCCAGCCGCGACAGGATCGCGACGCCGGGGCGGCGTTTGCCCGGCTCGCCGGTGTCGGCGGCGTTGGGCGCAAAGGCCAGCGTGGCGTTGTCATAGGGGGTGACGGCCAGTTTGCGGAAGATCGCCTTGCGGTGATAGCGTTTCGAGCGGTCGGGGATGGACGCATCGTTGAGCGCGCGGGCGCGGATGGACGCCTCGTCGATCACCGCGTGCAGGGCGTCCTTCTCGAAGATCTCCTGGAAGCAGATCACGTCGGCATCGAGCGTCAGGATCTGGTCGGCCATCCAGTCGAGCTTCCAGGCGTATTCCTCGGGGGTGTAGGACTGGAATTCGTAGTACTCCCGGTCGGGGTCGATCAGGTTTTTCACGTTGAAGCTGGCGATGGTGACGTCGGTCATGCGGGGCCTTCTGATGTTGCGCCGGGTCGGGCCGGGGGCGTTTTCCGCGCGGAAAACGGGATGGAAAATGCGCATTTTCCATTCCGGAATTTGCGCAAATTCCGGGGGCGCGACGGGCGCGGCATACGCCTAGCGTCCCGCGTCGGGCAGGACCACGAGGGCGTGGTCCATCCCGTCGAGCGCGGTGTCGATGCGCGGGGCAATCTCGTCCCAGTCGCCGCCCGCCAGGCCTGCGCCGATCAGGGGATAGCCGATGCGGGCCGCGGGGAACTGTGCGGCGACTGCTTCGAAGGCCGATTGCAAGGCGCTGTAGTCGACCTTTTGTCCCCGCCCGCGATAGTCGAACTGGGTGTAGGCGTTGACGATGGTGAGGCTGTGGCCGTCGCACGCGACCGTGGCATGGGAGATCGTGCCGAGCTTGGCGCGGTCGCCTTTGGGTGTCTCGATGTCGGCTTGCGCGGCGGCGGGGAATTCCTTGGCAATGATTTTCGCAATGCCCGCACCCACGGTGTGAAAGCAGTTGCAGCCGTGCACGAGCACGTCGAAATGCCCGGATTTGGCGAGCGCGATCAGGTCGCCTTCGATGCGTCTCATGGGGTGTCTCCGAGTGTTTCGAGGGCACGCGCGAACATCGGCCCGTCGACATTGCCGCCCGAGATGGTGACGATCACGGTGTCGGCATTGAGCCGGTCGCCGTGGAAGAGCGCGGCGGCCAAGGCGGCGGCGCCGCCGGGTTCGGCAACGAGTTTCAAGCGCTGGAAGGCGTGGGCCATGGTGCGCAGGCAGTCATCCTCGGAGACCGCGATGCCGGGACCGCAGAGGCGTTTGAGGATCGGGAAGGTGATTTTGCCCGGCGCGGGGGTGAGGATGGCGTCGCAGATATTGCCACTGACGCCTGCGTTGGTCTCGATCTGGCCCGAGGCGAGCGAGCGGGTGACGTCGTCGAAGCCTTCGGGTTCCACCGGGCGCACCTTAAAGCCTGGTGCCTCGGCTTCGAGCGCCAGCGCGATGCCGGAGGTGAAGCCGCCGCCGCCGCAGCAGACCAGCATTTCGGCCTCAACGATGCCGAGCTCTGCCGCTTGTTCCGCGATCTCCAGCCCGCAGGTGCCCTGGCCCGCGATGACCTGCGGCTCGTCATAGGGGCGGATGAGGGTGAGGTCGCGCTCGGCCTGGAGTGCCTCGCCCAGCTCCTCGCGGCTTTCGCCGGCGGCGCGGTCGTAGAGGACGACCTCGGCGCCCAGGGCGCGGGTGTTGGCGATCTTCAATGCGGGCGCGTCGGCGGGCATGATGATGACGGCGGGGGCGCCCATCTGGCGGGCCGCCAGCGCCACGCCCTGCGCGTGGTTGCCGGAGGAGAAGGCGATGACACCCTTGGCGCGGGTTTCCGGATCGAGCGCCGAGACGGCGGAGCGGCCGCCGCGATACTTGAAGCTGCCGGTGTGTTGCAGGCATTCGGGTTTGACGAGGATGCGGCGGCCCGCGATCTCGTCAAGGAAGGGCGACGACAGGAGCGGCGTGCGGCGGGCGTGGCCCTTGAGGCGCTCGGCGGCGGCGCGGATGAGGGTGATGTCGCTCATGCGGCGGCCTCCAGCAGCTGGCGGATGGCGGCCAGCGATTGCGGCTCGTCGAGGAAGGGGACGTGGCCGCGGTTGGGTACGACGGCGGTGATCATGTCGGGGTGTCGGGTCTGCATCTGTGCTTGCGTCTCTGCGGTGAAGAGGTCGGAGTTCTCGCCCCGGATCGAGGCGGTGGGAATGGGTTTCAGCCCGTCGAAAAGCGCCCAGAGGTCCACGGATTCGCCCGCGCCGGCCTGGCCCACCAGCGCGTCGCGCAGGCGGGGGTCGTAGCGCAGGGCGATGCCGCCCGAGGGGGCGTCCTGCCACATGAACTCGGCCTGTTCGCGCCAGCGGGTGGGGGGGATGTCGGGGAAATCCTTGGCATGGCCTGCGGCCAGCGCCTCGGCGGCGGCGTCGAGGTTTGCGAATGGCGGCGTCTTGCCGACGTAATCCATGATGCGCTGGATGCCGATGGGGGCTACCTCGGGGCCGATGTCGTTCAGCACCACGCCGGCGAGGCGGTCGGGGTTGCTGTGCGAGAGCGCCATGGCGATTAGGCCGCCGCGCGAAGTGCCGATGAGGATGGTTTTCTCGATGCCCAGATGGTCGAGGAGTTCGATGGCATCCTGGCCTTCGCGCAGGATGTTGTAGGTCATGTAATCCTCGGCATGGTCCGACAGGCCGCGACCGCGATAGTCGAGCCGGAGGACGCGGTGATCGGGCAGGTGCGGCACGAGATAGGTGAAGTCGGTCACGTTCCGGGTGAGACCGGCGAGGCAGAGGATCGGCGTGCCGGTTCCTTCGTCGGTGTAGTGCAGCGACAGGCCGTCGGAGGTGGTGAAGTGCGGCATTATTGGGCAAGCTCCGGGATGCCGGTGAGGTCCTTCAGGACATGGCCGGGCCTGGCGGGCAGCCGGTCCATCGGCGCGCCGGCGCGGTTGACCCAGGCGGTGGTGAAGCCGTAGCCCGCCGCCGCCGCCGCGTCCCAGCCGTTGGAAGAGACGAAAAGCACTTCTGATTTGGCGCAGCCGAAGCGCTTGCCGACGAGGTCGTAAACGCTGTCATGCGGTTTGAAGATGCCGACGCTTTCGACCGACAGCACGTCGTCGAGCACGTCGCCGATGCCCGCCGATGTCACCGCGCCGTCCAGCATGGCGGGCGAGCCGTTCGACAGGATCGCGGTGTTTTTCCTGGCGTCCTTGAGCGCGTGGAGCATGGCGGGGACCTCCGGGTAGGCCTCGAGTTCCCAATAGAGGGCCAAAAGGCGTTCGCGCAGGTCGGCGTCGTCCGAGAGGCCCTCGGCCTCGAGCGCCCAGTCGAGGCCGTCCTGGGTGACCTGCCAGAAGTCCGTGTGCCGGTCCATCACCGCGCGCAGCCAGGTGTATTGCAGCTGCTTCAGGCGCCAGTGTTCGGCGATGGCGGGCCAGTGGGACTTGAACGCCTCGCGGCCGGGCTCGTCTGCGGCGGTGCGGGCGGCGGCGGCGACGTCGAAAAGCGTGCCGTAGGCGTCGAAGATACAGGTGGTGATGAGCATGGGAGGCCTTCGGGTCCGGGGTGGTTCGGGGCGCAGTTTGGGGGCAGAGTGGCACGTCTGGGGAAGGGTTGGAACCCTGTTTGCAATCGCTGCCATGGCAGGTTAGCCTTGGGGCAGACCAGCAAGTACCCGCGCGAGGCGCGGCCTTGGAAACCCATCCCCCAAACAGATTGGAAACCACATGACGCAGGTGAAATCCGGCGATACGGTAAAAGTTCATTACAAGGGCACCCTGGCCGACGGCACGACCTTCGACAGCAGCGAAGGGCGTGATCCGCTGGAATTCACGGTCGGCTCGGGCCAGATCATTCCGGGCCTCGACAAGGCCATTCCGGGCATGGAAGTGGGCGACAAGAAGACCGTCGAAGTGCCCGCGGACGAGGCCTATGGCCCGCTGGACCCGGCCGCCAAGCAGGCGGTGCCGCGCGCCGACATTCCCGACGACATCCCGCTGGACATCGGCACGCAGTTGCAGGTGCAGACGCCGCAGGGCCAGACCCTGCAGGTGATGGTGGCCGAGGTCACCGACGAGCAGGTGACGCTGGACGCCAACCACCCGCTGGCGGGCAAGGACCTGACCTTCGACGTGGAGCTTGTCGGGATCGACAGCTGACGACACTTTCGCCGGGGCGGCGGCAGCCTTGCCGCGCCCTTGCGCGTGCGCCCTCGGGCTGACCGGGGGGCGCGGATTGCGGGAGCGCGC
This sequence comes from Roseovarius atlanticus, assembly GCF_019802205.1. Classification (GTDB taxonomy): domain Bacteria; phylum Pseudomonadota; class Alphaproteobacteria; order Rhodobacterales; family Rhodobacteraceae; genus Roseovarius; species Roseovarius atlanticus_A. The sequence continues at coordinate 2,020,292 of NZ_JAHVHQ010000003.1, read as the reverse complement.
GTGATCGGATGCGGTCATGCGCGTTTTCTGTTGGCGACACAGAGACGCGGACGCCGATGCGACGCCAAGCGAAGCGCTGCTTCGAGCCCTTTGCGGACATGTGTGATCAATAGCCCCGAGTGCCATTGACGGGCCGCGGCGCGGCGATCCGAGGGTGGTTCGGCAGCGTTTTGTCCAGGCCACATCCGAAACAGGATTGGGCGATGCACCGAACGTCACCCAATCGCCGGGCCGTGGGGGCGGCCCGTCGATGGCGCGGGCCTGCGGCCTGTTTCAGCGCCGGGGCTTCAGATGGCACGTCTTATATGTCAGTCCGCCCGCACCGAATGTCGGGATCCAGTCGCTCGTAACATACTGGTGTTGCGCCCCAGCCGGTTGACAGCCGCGAAGCGGCCCGGCCATCGTCAGCCCCTCCCTCGGGCTGGCGATTTGTCTGAGGCTGGGCGCAACGACCCTTCCGAGGATGTATTTGGCAGGCATGAAGTGCTGCAGAATTGCCGTCGGATCGCCACCCCAGGGGCTGACGCTCGCCTCCGTCGTGAACGGCACCAAAATCCGCAATGCGAACATCGGTTCTTTTCCCTGCGGGCCGTGGCGCGACCCTGACGGTGGCTTGGGGGGCGCGTCTCGGGGTGAACCGGGGCGCGGGACAGTCCTGAGCGCGCGCGACGGGGGGCCGTTGCGCGCGTTTTTCGTTGCGCGGCGGGGGGGGGAGCGTTCTGCCACTGTGCAAGCGTGGCGACCCGCGCGAGTGGGAACACGCGCGCGTGATCGGCGTTTGCCCTTTTGCAAAAGCCGGCAAGAGCAAGGGGCGTGACGATAATGATGGAGTTTCTGAAAGAGAACGTGGAGATCGTTCAGATCGCGGCCAGCCTGACGACGACTTTCGTGTGGCTGGTCTACCTGCATATCTTCCTGAGCGGCTATATCCAGCAGCGCCGGTCCAGCATCCTGATCAACCGCGGCGGCGGACCGGACATGCAAGCCCGGTGCCTGGTGTCGAATATGGGCGCGCAGCCTGCCTATCTGCTGGACGTGCTGGCGTCTCTGGACACCGGCGAGGACGTCAATGTGTCCAGTGTTGTCGACCGCGAGGAGCTGCGCAAGGAGGAGCTGGAGCAGCCGACGAACGTGACCGGGCAGGGGCCGATCCCGTCGGGCGGGTACGTGGATATCGGAACCTTCGAGGATGTGGCGCGCCGGGCGGGGCACAGCGCGGACGAGAGCGACCTGGAGGACCGCTGTCTGAAACTGGTGGCGGTCTGTGCGACCAACCAGGCCAATCACGTGGTCGCGGCGGTGCGTGAGTTCGACCTTGTTCCGAGGGACGAGGGCGTGCGGCTGGCGCCCCGCAAGCTGGAGGCGCGGCAGATCCGGTCGCGGCGGCTGAGACGGAAGATCACGTCGATGCTGGAGCGGCTTGAGCGCAAGGACGGCGACGCCGAGATCGGCGCGGAGTTCGCGCGGCTGTAGCGCTGCCCCGGGGGCGTTGGCCAGGCGGCAGGCCCTGTGCCCGGGCAGCCGAGACGCCGGGGTGGCGTGCCGGGCCTATCGGTCCGGGTCCGACCAGTCGGAGGCCGGGACGTTGCGGCGGTGCAGGCGCAGGGCCAGACCCAGCGCGACGCCGACGCCGATGGCGACGGTCAGGTCGGCCAGAACGGTCAGGACCATGGTCAGGGCCAGCAGGAAGATGTCCGAGGCGCGCTCGGCCAGGTGGCCGCGCCACTTGTGCGGCTCGCTCATGTTCCAGGCGGTGAGGATCAGCAGACCGGCCAGCGCGGGCATCGCCATGTACCCCACCAGCGGTGCCGCGACCAGCATGACGACCAGGATCGTCACCGCGTGGACCAGCCCGGCCACGGGCGTCTTGCCGCCCGCGCGGATGTTGGTCGCGGTGCGGGCGATGGCGCCGGTCGCGGGCATCCCGCCAAAGAGCGACGAGCCGATATTCGCGGCCCCTTGCGCCAGCAGTTCCGCGTTGGGCCGGTGATGCCCAGCGATCATCCGGTCGGCGACCATGGCCGAGAGCAGGGATTCGACGCCGGCCAGGAAGGCGATGACCAGGGCGGAGGGAAGAAGCTCGATCAGCCTGTCGATGCTGACGACCGGCAGGGCGGGCCAGGGCAGGGTGCCGGGCAGATCGCCGAACCGCGAGGCGATGGTGTCGACGGGCAACCCGGTAAAGGCGACGATGGCCGATGTCAGGGCCACCGCGACGATCAGTCCCGGCCATTTCGGCGCGGCGCGGCGGAAGAGGACGATCAGGGCCATCGTGACGACGCCGATCGTCGCGGAAGCGCCCGAGACGGTGGGCCGGGCGGCCCAGAGTGCCTCGACCTTGGGCAGGAAATCTGCCGGCAGGTCGGTGACCGCGAGGCCCAGAAGGTCCTTGAGCTGGCTGGTGGCGATGATGACGGCGATGCCGATGGTGAAGCCGTTGATCACCGGCTCGGGGATCAGCCGGATGAGGTTTCCGGCCCGGAAGAAACCGGCGACCAGCAGGATGAGACCGGCCATGAGCGTGGCCAGCACCAGCCCGTCATAGCCATGATCCGCGATCACGCCGAAGACCACGACGATGAAGGCGCCGGTCGGCCCGCCGATCTGCACGCGGCTGCCGCCCAGAAGCGAGATCAGGAAGCCCGCGACGATGGCGGTCACCAGGCCCTTGGCGGGGTCGGCGCCCGACGCGATGGCGATGGCCAGGCTGAGCGGAAGGGCCACCATCGCCACGGTCACGCCGGCGAGGACGTCCTGCGCCAGAAGCGTCCGGGAATAGCCGGGCAGGGTCGTGAGGATCTTGGGTTTCATGTACTTACGTCAGGGGACGTGCCGGTTCGGTGTCATCCTGAGGTCTGGCGTAAGTGAAGCTGCGCGGCTCTGCAAGGGTGGCATGGCGGGGGCCGTGCCGCGAAAGCCGGTTTCGGGCCCGGCGGCGCGGCGTCAGGGTTCCAGCAGGACCGCGCCGCGGCGGCCGGGGCTGAGCACCATGTTATGGGCTGTGACGCAATCGGCGAGCGGCAGGCTGGCGTGGATGGCCGGGGTCAGCGCGCCGTCGGCCAGGGCCGCGTGCAGGCGCGCGATGGCCGCGGCGCGCTCCGCGGGCGGCAGGATGTAGATCAGGGTGATGTCGATCTTGAGCGCCTTGAAGAGCATCGGGCCAAAGGACAGTTCCGGCGTCATGTCCTTGGCCGAGCCGTAGGTGGCGATGGTGCCCATCGGTTTCATCACCTCGGCCAGGAGTGCGGCGTTGGTGCCGAATTCGACCTCGACCGCGCGGTCGATGCCGCCCGGCGCGATGTCCCTGATCTTCGCGGCCAGGTCCTCGTCGCGGTAGTCGAGCACGTGATCGGCGCCGGTGTCGGCCACGTAATCGGCGGCATCGGCGGAGGCGGTGGTGATGACCGTCGCACCGCCCCATTTGGCCAGTTGCACGGCCATGTGGCCCACGGCCCCCGCGCCGCCCGAGACGAGCAGCGTCTGGCCCGCCACCTCGCCGCCGCCGAAGACGGTCTGGCAGGCGGTCAGGCCGGGAATGCCCAGCGTCGCGCCGACCTCGTGGCTGATGCCCTCGGGCAGGGGCACGGCCTGGTCGGCGGGCAGGGCGATCATCTCGGCCGCGGTGCCGTGGGCGCGTTGCCATTGGGCATTCCAGAGCCAGACATGCTGATCCATGCGGGCGGGATCGACGCCTTCGCCCACGGCGAAGATCGTGCCGGCGCCGTCGGAATGGGGGATGATGCGCGGAAAATCGGGTTTGGTCACGCCGGGGCGGGTGCCCGCGCGGGACTTGGCATCCGAGGGGTTCACGCCGGAATGGGTGAGCCGCACCAGAACCTCGCCCGGGCCGGGCGTGGGGGTGTCGACCTCTCCCACAGTCAGGACGTCTTCGGCGGGTCCGAATTGTTCGTAATAGGCGGCGCGCATTCCGGGCGGGTCAGCCGGACTTGCGGCGCAGGCGGATCACCACGTCGACGCTTGCGATCTCGGCGCCTTCGGGGGCACCGGGCAGGCGGGCGATCTCGAGCTCGTCGGCGGGCGCGTCGGAAAGACGCTGCTCGTCCTCCCAGAAGAAGTGCGGGTGATCGTGGGTGTTGGTGTCGAAATAGCTTTTCGAGCCGTCGACCGTGACCTCTTGCAACAGGCCCACGTCGCAGAAGGCGCGCAGGGTGTTGTAGACCGTGGCGAGCGAGACGCTGTCGCCGTTCTCGCAGACGGCGGAGTAGAGGCTTTCCGCGGTCACATGGCGATGCTGCCCGTCGCCGACAAGCAGCGCGGCCAGCGCGACGCGTTGACGGGTCGGGCGCAAGCCTGCGCCTGCGAGCCATGCGGTGCCTCGGGTTGTCGCCTCGGTATCGGTCATGAAAGCTCCTGTCTCAATGCCAATATAGGGGTCTCCACAGGGGAATTTCAAACAAAATTCTGCACCATAGCGCGGCGCGGCAGGGCTTGCGCGGAGGTTTTGCGGGGTGTTACAGGATCGGATAAAGGAACCAATTGAGAAAAGGGTGCGACCCTATGGCCGACTTCCCGAGCAGCTTCGACCGCGAAGACCTGCTGAAATGCGCACGTGGCGAGCTTTTCGGCCCCGGCAATGCGCAGCTGCCCGAGCCGCCGATGCTGATGATGGACCGGATCACCGATATTTCGGGCGATGGCGGGCCGCATGGCAAGGGGCACGTGGTGGCCGAGTTCGACATCAAGCCGGACTTGTGGTTCTTCGAGTGTCACTTTCCGGGCAACCCGATCATGCCGGGATGCCTTGGCCTTGACGGGCTGTGGCAGCTCACCGGGTTCAACCTGGGCTGGCGCGGCTGGCAGGGGCGCGGCTATGCGCTGGGCGTGGGCGAGGTGAAGCTGACCGGCATGGTGCGCCCGGACCGCAAGATGCTGACCTATTACGTGGATTTCACCAAGGCGGTGCAGACGCGGCGGCTGACCATGGGTGTCGCCGATGGCCGGGTCGAGGCCGATGGCGAGGTGATCTACCAGGTCAAGGACATGAAGGTCGCGCTGAGCGAGAACTGAGGCGCGACCCTCGAAGGTGTACCGCTAGAGCAGGAAGTCGAAGCTGTCCGTCATGTCGGGCGGCACGAGGCTGTCCCATTCGGGCTCGGCGATGTCCTGCGCGGTGGCGGTGTCGCGGGCCTTGGGCTCGAAATATTCCATGATGCTGCGCTGCACGATGTCTTCGGCCAGGTCCTCTGCGAGAGAGCGTGTCTTTGCGTCCGGGATGGACCGGAAGTCGATGATGATGCCGTCTTCGGGCATGGGGGTATCCTCCGTTGGGGCGCCGGGATGGGTCTGGCGCGTTGCGTAACGAGGATGGGTCGGAGCGGGTCGCGACAGGGTTCAAAGGTTTCTTCTGCATCAGCCCTGCCAGTTCGCGGGGAGCGCGGTGCCGAAGCGGTCGCGGCAAAAGGCGTATTGCGGGGCAAGCTGTGCCGCCAGTGCCGTGCGCGCGGCCTGCGGCAAGGGCGCCTTGAGCGTGGTTTCGTTGTGACGGGCGTTCGCGTCGGCCGGGGCGAAAGGCACGCCGATGAAATCGCAGAGGCGACGCTGCATGGCCTCGGTGAAGAGGGTTTCGTAGAAAAGGCAGAGCACCTTGCCGGCCCCGAAGGTGGCGTCGAGCGCGGTGAGGATGCCGGCGTAATCGGCGCGCGCGGTCAGGGCGGGCATCTGGCGGACGCCGTCCCAGTCCTGCGTGGCGCGGGTGTCGGGGGCCATCTGTTCGAGGTGGCGCAGCTGGGACCAGAAGCGCGCCACGGGATCGCGCAGGATGAACAGGACCCGCAGGCGGCAACCCTGGTGCGCGGCGACGTCGCGGATGTCGGCAAAGCCCGCCGCGCCGATGGCCGAGTAGCCCGGCGTGATGTCGGCGAAACAGCGCGTCTCGGGGCCGCAGAGCCGGGCGAAATGGCCGAAATAGGCGGTCTCGTCCTGGATCATCTGCGCCCGGTCGAGGCTGGCGCGGAACGTGGCGCGCCGGCGGAGGTTTTCCAGCGCATCGCCGGGCTGATCGAGGTGGAACTTGAGCCGCGCGAGCGCCAGCGCGTCGGGATCGCCCAGGCAATGCGCGGGGTGGCGGGCGTCGAAGAAATGCACCTCCTTCAACGGAGAGGGGGCGCATTCGGGCAGGCCGGAGAGGTAGGCGTGCAGCCAGCTGGTGGCGCATTTGGCCGCGCCGATGCAGACCAGGAATGTCTTGCCCGCAAGGTCGGGGTGGCGGGGCCGGGGAGACGGGTGACGCAACGTCATGGTGAAGGATCCGCCGTGCGGGAGGGTCGGACGTGACAGAAATGCTGCCACATCGGTCAGAATCGCTCAAGTTTTCGCGCAAAATGCGGACTGCGCGTGCCTAAGTGGCTGATTTGAAAGCATTTGAGCGGATTCCCGCTTACGCCACGTAATGTTAACCCTATTTAAACGAGTTTATTGCAGGGCGCCTGCGCCCTTGGGATACGGTAGCCTTGATATACCAAGGTTGTGCCTGTGGGGGATCGTCCCCACGTGGAATGCCAACCGCAGACGAGTAACGAGGCAAGAGCACGTGCAAACCAACAGTGATGCTTTCGGGCCGGTGGGCCGGATGGGCGTGACGGAATTCATTGATGCACTGCCGGACGAGTTCGTGATCGTGGATTCCAGCGGCGTGGTCATCGCCGCCAATTCCGCCTGGAAGCAATTCGGCGCAGAGAATGACGGGGCGCCCTCGGGCTATGTCGGAAGCAACTATTTCGACATCTGCCGGAGCGCCGACGGCGAGTCGAGCATGGAGGCGCGGCTGATCGCGGAGTCGCTGGAGACGACGCTGCGCTCGGGCGAAACCTTCGTGTGCGAATACCCCTGTGACAGCCCCACGATGAAACGCTGGTTCGAGCTGACCGCGACGCGGATGATGTTCGAGGGGCAGCCCTTTCTGACGATCCAGCACCGCAACGTGACGCAGCGCCACCACGAGCGGGACGCGCTGAAGCGGACGGCGGTGGACAGCAACGCGCTGTCCGCGCTGGTGGCGGGGACGTCGGACGCGATCCTGACCTATGACCTGGAGGGCAGGATCACGTCGTGGAACCCGGCGGCCGCGCGGCTTTACGGCTATGCCAGCGACGAGATCGTCGGGCGGTCGCTGGAGACGCTTTACCCGTCAGACGAGAAACAGCCCGTGACCTGGTACCGCGACGAGATCATCGCCGGGCGGCTGGACCGTTTCGAGGCGGTGCGCATTGCCCGGGACGGTACGCCGCGCGAGGTCTGGATCAGTTGCGCGCCGATCCGGGGCGTGGATGGCGACGTGGTGGCGATTTCCAACATTCACCGGGACATCAGTGAGCTGCGCCGCGCCGAGAAGGCGCGTGAGCTGATGTCGCGCGAGGTGATCCACCGGGCCAAGAACATGCTGACGATCGTGTCGGCGGTGCAGCGCCAGACCGCCCGCACCGCGGCGTCCGTGGACGATTTCCAGGCCAAGTTCGGCGCGCGCATCTCGGCCCTGTCGAAATCGACCGACCTGCTGGTCGGCGGGCAGTGGGACGATGCGGACCTGCGCGAGCTGGTGGTCGGCCACCTGCGCCCCTTCACATCCGAGAACGATGCCCGCATCCGCCTGTCGGGGCCGGAGGTGCGGCTGATGCCGCAGGCGGTGCAGACGCTGGGGATCGCGCTGCACGAGCTGGCGACCAACGCGATGAAATACGGCGCATTGGCGCATGAAGGCGGCGAGGTGGAGCTGGCCTGGAAACTGTCGAAAGGCGCCCAGGGCCGCGCCCTGGACCTGAGCTGGCGGGAAAGAGGCCTGGCGCATCCGCCAGAGGATGACGCGCCGGGGTTCGGCAGTACCGTGCTGACGTCGCTGGCGCCGTCGATGCTGGGCACGCAGGCGCTTTACCACGTGGCGCCGGACGGCGTTCAGTGGACAATCTCGATCGACCCGGAGCATTTTTCCCTGCTGGGGTAGGTTCGCAGGGGCGGCATTGATCTTGCACCCGCCGCCTTGCATGTCCTACAACGCGGGCAATCAGGTAGGGAGGCAACATGCGTCGCGTCGTCGTCACCGGGCTGGGAATCGTCTCCAGCATCGGCAACAATGCCGAGGAGGTGCTGACCTCCTTGAAAGAGGGGCGTTCGGGCATCACCGCCAATGAGCAGATGGCGGAGCACGGGTTTCGCAGCCAGATCGCCGGGGACGTCAAGCTGGACGTGGCCGAGCATGTGGACAAGCGCACGTTGCGCTTCATGGGGCCGGGTGCGGCCTATGCCCATATCGCCATGCAACAGGCCATCGCTGATTCAGGACTGGAAGAGGGCGAGATCGTCAACCCGCGCACCGGGCTGGTGGCGGGGTCCGGCGGGCCGTCGACCTCGGCCATGCTGGCGGCGCACCAGACCGTGCTGGAAAAGGGCAGCCCCAAGCGGATCGGGCCGTTCGCAGTGCCGAAATGCATGTCCTCGACGATCAGCGCCAACCTGTCGACCGCCTTCAAGATCAAGGGGATCAACTATTCCATCACCTCGGCCTGTTCCACCAGCCTGCATTGCATCGGCAACGCGGCGGAGCAGATCATGATGGGCAAGCAGGACGTGATGTTCGCGGGCGGCGGCGAAGAGTTGGACTGGACGCTGTCGTGCCTGTTCGATGCGATGGGCGCGATGTCTTCCAAGTATAATGACACCCCCGAAAAGGCGAGCCGGGCCTTCGACGCGGGCCGCGACGGATTCGTGATTTCCGGGGGCGGCGGGATCGTCGTGCTGGAGGAGCTGGAGCACGCAAAGGCGCGGGGTGCCAAAATCTATGCCGAGGTGACGGGCTATGCCGCCACCAGCGACGGGCACGACATGGTGGCCCCCAGCGGCGAAGGCGGCGAGCGGGCGATGCGCCTGGCGTTGCAGACACTGCCCGAGGAGCGCCGCGTCGGTTACATCAACGCGCATGGCACGAGCACGCCGGTCGGGGACGCGGGCGAGGTCGAGGCGGTGCGGCGGATCTTTGGCGAAGGCAACGTGCCCCCGATCAGCTCGACCAAGTCGATGACCGGGCACAGCCAGGGCGCCACGGGCGCGCAGGAGGCGATCTATTGCCTGCTGGCGCTGCACCACGATTTCATCATCCCGTCGATCAATGTCGAGACGCTGGACTCCGCGATCCGTGAGGGCGAGATCGCCACGGCGCGCGTGGACGAGGCCGGGCTTGATACGGTGATGACAAACTCTTTCGGTTTCGGCGGCACAAACGGGTCGATGCTGCTGAGCCGGTTCGAGGGATAGGGCACGCATGACGAACTCTATGCAAGGATTGCGGGGCCTGATCATGGGCGTGGCGAACGACCGTTCCATCGCCTGGGGCATCGCCAAGGCGATGCACGAGGCGGGCGCGGAACTGGCGTTTTCCTACCAGGGCGAGGCGTTTGCCAAGCGGGTGGAGCCGCTGGCCAATTCGGTGGGGTCCAGTATCCTGTTGGATGTGGATGTCACGAAGGACGAGTCGCTGGACGCGGCCTTTGCCACGCTGGCAGAGACCTGGCCGACGATCGACTTCGTGGTGCACGCGATTGCCTATTCCGACAAGTCGGAACTGTCGGGCCGGTTCCTGAACACCAGCCGGACGAACTTCAAGCATTCGATGGACATCTCGGTCTATTCCTTCATCGAGGTGGCGCGGCGCGCCTATCCGATGATGAAGGAGAAGGGCGGCACGATGCTGACCCTGACCTACCAGGGGTCGAACCGGGTGGTGCCGAACTATAACGTGATGGGCGTGGCCAAGGCGGCGCTGGAGGCGACGACGCGCTACCTGGCCAATGACCTGGGTCCCGACAAGATCCGCGTGAACGCGATCAGCCCGGGGCCGATGAAGACGCTGGCGGGCGCGGCCATCGGTGGCGCGCGGCGGACCTTTCGGCACACCGAGGAAAACGCGCCGATGCGGGCCAATGCCACGCTGGAGGCGATCGGCGGCACGGCGGTCTACCTGGCGAGCCCCGCGGGCGCCTGCACCACCGGCGAGGTGATCAAGGTCGATGGCGGCTATCACGTGCTGGGGATGCCGCAGCCGGAAAACCTCTAGACCGCGCGCCCGCGCGGCGGTGAGCCGGGGTGCCGGGCGGCCTTTGGCAGTGACCGATCCCCCGGGTTGTCCCGATTTGGTCCGGGTCTTGCCTTAGATTCGCCACGGGGAGCCGGCACGCTGGGTGGCATGAGCTTTCAACCCAACCCCGCCGAGGCCCGCTTCGAGAAGCGCAATGCACGCGCCCTGACGGCGCGCAAGTGGGCGCGGCGCCTGAAGCTGGGGCTGGCCGGGCTGTGCCTGACCGCGATCTGGCAGGAACGGGCGCTTTACCCGGTGATGCATGACCGGATGCAGGCGGTCTATGTCCACGGCATGGACTGGATCGAGCGCATGGAAGGCGGCAGCAGCTACCTGACGGCGATGGGCGATTTCGGCAGCAGGAACACCAGCGGCGAGCATAATGCGCTGACCCGCGCCTTGCTGAACATGCGGCAATAGGCGTGCAGGCCGGGGCAGGGTGGTGCCCTGTCGGCCACATCTTCCCAAATCGGACAGCCGGCGCTTGAAAGCCCCGCGTCACACCGTCATTTACCATGTCAGAGGACGACCTCCCCAGCAGGGCTTTGCGTCCGGGACGGCCCGGAATGATGTGGGAGGGTTCCATGAGATCCCCGCTCGACCGTCTGCGCCACGCGCTGAGTTTCGAAATCATCGCCTTGATCCTGGTCGTGCCGCTGGGCGCGGTCGCCTTCGGCATGCCGATGCACGATATCGGGGTGGTCGGCCTTGTCAGCGCGACCATCGCCACGCTTTGGAACATGGTGTTCAATTTCGGCTTCGACCTGGTGTTGCAGCGCGGGACCGGATCGACACGCAAGACCGCGCGGCAGCGGGTGGCCCATGCGGTGCTGTTCGAGGCGGGGCTCCTGGTGGTGCTGATGCCCTTCATCGCCTGGTACTTGCAGGTGTCGCTGTGGCAGGCGCTGGTGATGGACCTGTCCTTTGCGCTGTTCTACATGGTCTATGCGCTGGGCTTTAACTGGCTTTACGATATCGTGTTTCCGTTGCCGGAATGGACCGGCGAGGCGCTGCGCGACTGAGCCGCCGTGGGGCGCTGCCGCCCGCGGCTGCGCCGACTTTTGCCGATCGGGCGCCGATCGGGCGCCGAGCGGGACGAAACCGCGCGGTCACGGTGCCGTGAGGGTGGTTTGCCTGTGCCGGATCGGCGTTATCTTTGGTGGTGTACTATGGCGAAGGCTGTGCCTGTGATGGCAGCCTGTGCCCCCGACCCGACAGGAGTGACCGAGATGAGACCCCGACTGATCAATCGACGCAACCTGATCGCCACCGGCGGCGCGGCGGCCGCCGTGACGCTGGGCTCCGGCCTGATCGTGCCGGCACGCGCGGCCGGCGTGGAGCCGACGCCCACCATGCCGGGCGGGGCCAACAACTATCGCCCCGGCGCCGCCCTGACCGACCGGATCGGCAATGGCGGCTTCACCATGACCGGCACGGTGCGCCGGGCGGGCGATGGCGCGCCGCTGGAGGACCGCCGCATCCAGATGTGGGCGCATACGACTGAAGGCCACGAGCGCGACCCGGAAAGCCACGGCGCGACGCTGACCGACCGCGACGGGCGGTTCGTGATGGACATGCCGCAGATCGTGCCCGCCTTCGGCCAGCCGCACGGGCACCTGGCCTATGATGCCGAATACGACGACGGCGGGTTCAGGACAGTGTTCCTGCGCCCGGTGATGTCGAGCCCGGGGCAGACTTCGCTTGACGTGGAGTTCGTGCTGGTGCCGGCATAAACCCCCGATGCTGCGCAAGGTCCTGATATGGGTGGCGGTTTGCGCCGCCCTTGTCGTTCCGGTGGCGGCGGCGGGGCTCAGCCCGCTGTTGCAATGGCGGCAACCCGTCTACATCGTGGCCGGGTTTGCCGGGATCGCGGGCTTTGCCCTGATGTTTCTTCAACCGCTGCTGGCGGGCGGATACCTGCCCGGGATAGACGCGCTGAAAGGGCGGCGGGTGCATCGCCGGGTCGGCGCCGGGATCGTGGCGCTGGTGGTGCTGCACGTGGCGGGCCTGTGGTTGACCAGCCCGCCCGACGTGGTGGATGCGCTGCTGTTGCGCTCGCCGACGCCGTTCTCGGTCTGGGGTGTGCTGGTGATGTGGCTGATCTTTGCGACCGCCGCGCTGGCGGTGCTGCGCAAGCGGCTGGGAGTGCGCCCGATGACGTGGCGGCGGGCGCATACGGCGCTGGCGGTGCTGATCGTGGCGGGCACGGGCCTGCACGCGGTGCTGATACAGGGCACGATGGAAATGGTGAGCAAGTTCGGGCTGTTCGCGCTGGCGCTGGGGGCGACGATAAAGGTGATATGGGACCTGCGGATCTGGGCGCGCCGGGCAAGGTGAAGCCGGCAAGGTGAAGCGGGCGGCATCCCGGACTTGATCCGGGATCTCGTGGGTCAGGAGATCCTCGGGTCGAGCCCGAGGATGACGGTTGAGTGGGCGTGAGGCCGTGGAGATCCTCGGGTCGCGCCCCAGGATGACGGTTGAGTGGGCGTGAGGCCGTGGAGATCCTCGGGTCTAGCCCGGGGATGACGAGTGAGTGGGCGTGAGGCCGTGGAGATCCTCGGGTCGCGCCCGAGGATGACGAGTGCTTTGGGGAGGTCCCGGGTCAGGCCCGGGACGGGTGGTTCAGAACCACTGGCCGGGTTCCATCAGGCCCAGGTCCAGCAATTGCCGCGAATGCCATTCGAACGGCGCGGAATTGTGCCACTTGAAGGTGTGGATGTCGAAGGTCGAGCCGGGGTTGCGCTTGAGCGCCTTGGCGGTTCGGAACGAGGCCACCGCCGCCGTCAGGTTATGGTGCCAGGGGCAGGCATAGGTGTTGTATTCCTCGTCGTTGAACGTGTGATCGGGACGCAGCTGCAGGCCCGGCTGGGCGCGGAACAGCGAAATCCGGTCGATCTTGCGGCGCTCCATCGGGATATGTTCCTCGTACCGCCAGCGCAGGCCGCCGAAGAAATCCAGTTGCCGGTCGCGCGGGTGGTTGTGATTGTCGGGGTCGTTGCGCGCCAGCGCGTAATAGCCGGAGCGGTCCAGGTGCGCATCCTCGAGCGAGACCGCGTCCCGGTGCCGGTCGAGGTCCCCGGCATAGAGATCGACCACGTAGGTCAGCATCGCGTCGCGCCGTTCCTCGGTGTGGAAGGCCAGCATCTCGCCCACGGTGCGCGTCTCGCAGAACGGAAAGAACAGGTATTCGGCGTTGAAGCAGTAATAGAGCCAGAGGCCCGGCGCGGCGGCGATGACCTTGTTCACCGCGTCGACGTAATTGTCGCCCGCGGCGACGTCGAAGGGGATGCGGTGCACCGCCGCGCTGACGTCGGGGGCCAGCGGGAACCCGGACGGCATCAGCGCCAGCACGGATTGGAAGCCGGTGTCGAGATGGTGGCGAATGGCGCTGTCGACCTCGACCTGGTCCTCGACGAATATCATCGCGACAGGCCCCTTGGCCAGCGCGGTGCCGGGCTCTTTCAGAAAGGCGGACAGGGTGGCGTGCTGCATCGTCGTCCTCGGGGCGTCTTTTCGGGTCAAAATCCCGCAATTCGCGGTGCATTGCAAGTCGGGCCGCAGGTGGTGTAGGCAGGCGCCTTGAAACCGCTTGAGCTGGGGGTGTGGCCATGTCCGAGGCCAAGAAGCTATACATCAAGACCTACGGGTGCCAGATGAACGTCTATGACAGCGAGCGCATGGCCGAGGCCATGGGCGGCGCGGGCTATGTCGAGACGGACACCCCCGACGACGCCGACATGATCCTGCTGAACACCTGTCACATCCGCGAGAAAGCCGCCGAGAAGGTGTATTCCGAGCTGGGCCGCTTTAGGGCCCTGAAGGACGCCAAGCCCGACCTGAAGATCGGCGTGGCGGGGTGCGTCGCCCAGGCCGAGGGCGAGGAGATCATGCGCCGCCAGCCGATGGTCGACCTGGTGGTGGGGCCGCAAAGCTATCACAACCTGCCGCAGTTGGAGGCCAAGGCGCGGAGCGGGGCCAAGGCGCTGGATACGCAGTTTCCGCTGGACGACAAGTTCGACACGCTGCGCAAGCGGGGCGGCAAGGCCAAGCGGGGCCCGACCGCGTTCCTGACGGTGCAGGAGGGCTGCGACAAGTTCTGCGCCTTCTGCGTGGTGCCCTATACCCGTGGCGCGGAGGTAAGCCGCCCGGTGGCCCGGATCGTGGATGAGGCCAAGGACCTGGTGGAGCGCGGCGTGCGCGAGATCACCCTGCTGGGCCAGAACGTGAATGCCTATCACGGGCAGGGGCCGGACGGGAACGACTGGTCGCTGGCGCAGCTGATCTGGGAGCTGGACAAGGTCGACGGGCTGGAGCGCATCCGCTTTACCACCAGCCATCCCAACGACATGAGCGATGACCTGATCGCGGCGCACGGGGAGTGCGCCAAGCTGATGCCCTACCTGCACCTGCCGGTACAGTCGGGCAGCGACCGGATTTTGAAGCGGATGAACCGCAGCCACACGGCCGAAAGCTATATCCGGCTGATCGAGCGCATCCGTGCGGCGCGGCCCGATATCCTGCTGTCAGGGGATTTCATCGTGGGCTTTCCCGAAGAGACCGAGGCCGATTTCGCCGACACGATGGCGCTGATCGAGGAGGTCCGCTACGGCTATGCCTATTCGTTCAAGTATTCCACGCGGCCCGGCACCCCGGCGGCAGAGCGCGCGCAGCTGGCCGAGGACGTCAAGACCGAGCGCCTGCACCGTCTTCAGGCGCTGATCACCGAGCAGCAGCGCGCCATCCAGGATGCGATGGTGGGCCGCGAGGTGGGTGTTCTGTTCGAGAAGGCCGGGCGGCGCGACGGGCAGATGGTGGGCAAGTCGGATTACCTGCACGCGGTGCACGTGAGTGATTCCACCGTTGCTCCCGGCGACCTGCGCCGGGTGATCATCACCGAGAGCGGCGCCAATTCCCTGGGCGGTCGGGTTCTGACCGCCTGAATTTCCGGCACGCTGGCGGTAACGCGTTCTGGTTGCCGGATAATTTGCCCAGACGGCGCGTGGATAGCCCATGGGTGGCGATTGTTTCACGAACCGCCACAATATCTGGTTATTTATGCTTCACAACGCGCCGGAACTTGCTAAACTTTAACAATAATTCGTTTTTTGCCCCGGAATCGCTGCCTGCTACCGGGGCAAATGGGGGAAATAATTAAAAGGACAGTGGCTGTGACGAACACGTTTTCGAGAACAGTGCGCACCCTGATGAGCGGACTTGCTGCCGTCGCTCTGGGTGTGGTGGCGATGACCGAGGTCGGTCAGGCGCAAAGTGGCCAGCGCGTCGTGAAGGGCGAGCGCTATGTGCCGACGATCTGGGTCGATCCCGACGGGTGCGAGCACTGGGTGATGGATGACGGCTGGGAAGGGTACATGACCCCCCACGTGAACCGCCAGGGCATCCCGGTCTGCCGCCGGGGCAACGTGTGCGGCGTGGTCAACACCGACCAGCTTTTCGCCACCGACAGCGCGAATATCAGCGCCGCCGGACGGGCGCGCCTGCAGGAGTTCTTCCGCAAGACCGGGGCGATTTCCTATATCATCACCGGGCATACCGACAGCCGCGCCTCGGACGAGTACAATATCGACCTGTCCTATCGCCGGGCCAACTCGGTGGCGCGAATCGCTGCCGGAACCGGCGCCCGGATCGCGGATGTGCGCGGCTACGGCGAGCGTCTGCCGAAAGCGTCGAACAACACGGCCGCGGGCATGCAGCAGAACCGCCGCGTCGAAATCATCTGCATCCGCTGAGGGGACCTGAACCATGCAAGCATTCAAACTTATTGCCGTGCTCCCCCTTGTCGGTGCGCTGGCGGCCTGTGACGACAAGCGCGACAAGACCGTCGACCGGGGCTTTGATTCCAAGCACCTGAGCCAGCTTCAGGCGGGCATCTGGGTCGATCCCAACGGCTGTGACCACTGGATCATCGACGACGGGACCGAAGGCTACCTGTCGCAGCGGCTGGACAAGTACGGCAAGCCCGTCTGTTCCGGCACCGCGCCGCCGACCGTGGCGACCGGCAACTACAAGGGCGGTTCGCCCGTGGCCGACTCGATTTGATCGCGCCCATATGCTCAATCCGGTGCCGCGGACCACAGGGTTCGCGGCATTTTTCGTTTCAAACCCGTGACAATTGCGGCCCGGCCCTTGCCCTTGGGGGCGCATCTTGGCAGCATTGATCATGGGCCTTTGACAGGGAGATTTGATTGGTCACGAACGTGCTGACGTCGCAATCCGAGAACAGCGACATTCTGGAAACGGTTGTCGAGTTTCCCGACAATTTCCTGTTGATCGACCTGTGCGGGGAATATGACCGCAACCTTGCCGAAATCGAGAAGAAGCTGGGCGTGCAGATCCTGCGCCGGGGCAACCAGCTGGCCGTGATCGGCGAGCCGGATCAGGCCAAGGAGGCGCGCGACGTGCTGCTGGCGCTGTACCAGAGGCTGGAAGAGGGCCGCACGGTCGAGCATGGCGACGTGGACCGCGAGCTGCGCATGGGCGCGGGCGGCAGCGCCGACCGGGGCGCGGGCGATCACGAGGGCGGCGAAGACCAGCTGGAGATGTTCAAGGGCGGGCGGGTCGAGATCAAGACCCGCAAGAAGCCTGTCGAGCCGCGCACCGACGCGCAGAAGGCCTATGTGCAGTCGCTTTTCGCCAACGAACTGGCCTTCGGCATCGGCCCGGCGGGCACCGGCAAGACGTACCTGGCGGTGGCGGTGGGTGTCAGCATGTTCATCGAGGGGCATGTGGACCGGATCATCCTGAGCCGGCCGGCGGTCGAGGCGGGCGAGAAGCTGGGCTATCTGCCGGGCGACATGAAGGACAAGGTCGACCCCTACATGCAGCCGCTTTACGACGCGCTGAACGACTTTTTCCCGGCCAAGCAGGTGGCCAAGCTGATCGAGGAGAAGCGGATCGAGATCGCGCCGCTGGCCTTCATGCGGGGGCGGACGCTGGCCAATGCCTTCGTGGTGCTGGACGAGGCGCAGAACGCCACCTCGATGCAGATGAAGATGTTCCTGACGCGGCTGGGCGAGGGCAGCCGCATGGTGATCACCGGCGACCGCAGCCAGATCGACCTGCCGCGCGGGGTGACCAGCGGGCTGCACGATGCCGAGCGGCTGCTGAAGAATATCCCGAAGATCGCGTTCAACTACTTCACCTCTAAGGACGTGGTGCGCCACCCGCTGGTGGCGGCGATCATCGAGGCCTATGACGCGGACGATCCGGCGAAATAGGCATGTTGGAAGCTCTTTGGCGGCTCTTCGGCAAGGGCAGGGCGGAGGCCGCGCCTGAAGGGGAGCGGCAGATGTTTCGCGCCCTGCCGCCGCCCGACAGTGCGCGGGAGTATGCAGAGCTGCTGGAGGACGTGCTGGCGGGGCACGACAGCAGTGCTCTGGCGCAGATCGCCGGGGCTCTGGCGCATCTGCCCGACACCGCGCGGGAGCTGCATTTCGGCGTGCATCCCGACCAGGACGGCGAGGGCACGTTCAGCGTCATGATCCACACCGTGGGGCCGGATGTGCACGTTTTGAACAAGGCCGTGAGCGATTACCGAAAGCTGTTCGGAATCAGGCGCATGGACGGCGGTTTGAATGTGCCGGTGCCGCTCTTTGATTTCGACGAGGTCGATTACGAGGTGAACGAGGTGATTGCCGATACGGCGATGGACTGGATCGACCGGCTGTGGATGAAGGTCGGTCGGGCGCGTCCCGACCTGCCGGTGCTGGTGTTCTGTGCCGAGGAGTGGGGCAACCCCCCGGCGCGCTGGGTGCAGGGGGCGCCGGAATGAGTGGGGTGGACTGCCTGATCGAGGACGACCGCTGGCAGGACGTGGGGCTGGAGGCATTGGCCGCGCGGGCGGCGGAGGCCACGCTGGCGCATCTGGGGCTGGACCCGGCGGAGTGGGAGATCGCCGTGCTGGGCTGCGACGATGCGCGGATTGCCGCCTTGAACGAAGATTTCCGGGACAAGCCGGGCCCGACCAATGTATTGAGCTGGCCAAGCGCGGAGCGTGCCGCGGAGGTCGACGGTGCCCTTCCGGAGCCGCCCGAGGCCGGCCCCGATCCCGAGCTTGGCGATATCGCGATCGCCTATGAGACCTGCGCGAAAGAGGCCGAGGCGGCGGGCAGGCCGATGCAGGATCACGTGACGCATCTGATCGTTCACGGAATTTTGCATCTGCTGGGCTACGATCACGTTCGTGACAAGGATGCCACCCTGATGGAACGAACCGAGGTGGAGATACTTGGCAAACTGGGTCTGCCTGACCCATATTGAAACAGCCGTTACCGCGTGGACGCGGGCACGATTCGGAAAGGTACGATGAACGACAGCAACGACGCCTCTTCTATGGCAGCGCATGGCGCGCGGCCCGAGGCAAGCAAGGGCGACGATCCGGCGGAGGATCAGAACGACACGCAGGGCGGGTTCTTCCGCCGCTTCTTCGGCGCGCTGGGCGCGGACGAAGACCACAACGGCGAGGAAGATGACCTGGGGGGCGACGGCGGCGAGACGTCGGCCAACGGCCTTGCGCCGAACCTGGGCCTGGGCAACCTGCGTCGGCTGTCGGTCGAGGATGTCATGATACCCAAGGCGGACATCGTTTCGGTTCCCGCAACAATCACCATGGACGAGCTAGTGCACACGTTCCGCGACAGCGGGCTGACCCGTCTGCCGGTCTACGAGGGCACGCTGGACACGCCCGTGGGCTTTGCCCACCTGAAGGATTTCGCGCTGAAGCACGGGTTCAACGGGCATGGGTCGGACTATTCGCTGGAAAAGCTGTTGCGCCCGCTGATGTACGTGCCGCCGTCGATGACCATCGGCGTGCTGTTGCAGAAGATGCAGGCCGAGCGCCGGCACATGGCGCTGGTGATCGACGAATATGGCGGGGTCGACGGCCTCGTGACGATCGAGGACCTGATCGAACAGGTCGTGGGCGAGATCGCCGACGAGCACGACCAGGACGAGGGCGCCTACTGGTCCGAGGAAAAGCCGGGGTCCTACGTGGTGCAGGCCAAGGCCCCGCTGGAGGAATTCGAGGCCGAGATTGGCCTGTCGCTGACCGACTCGGAAGAGATCGACGAGGAGGAGATCGACACGCTGGGCGGGCTGGTCTTCATGCTGCTGGGCCGGGTGCCCGCACGCGGTGAGCTGGTCGAGCATCCCAGCGGCGTGGAAATCCAGGTGCTGGATTCCGATCCGCGACGGATCAAGCGGCTGCGGGTGCGGCTGCCCGAGGCGATCGAGGTATAATCCATGGCCAGTCTTGACGCGTTGGCGCGGCAGATCGGAGAGGGCCGCGTGCTGCCGCGTTACGCGCTTGCCGCCGGGCTGGGTGCGGTCGCCGCCCTTGGGCAGGCGCCCTGGGGGCTGTGGCCGCTGACGATCATGGCGCTGGCGCTGGTCTACGGCCTGTGGCGCGAGACGGGCGGCTGGCTGTCCGCGACGCTCTTGGGCCTGGTGGCGGGCACGGGGCATTTCGTGGTCGCGCTCAGCTGGATATTCGAGCCGTTCCTGGTGGATGCGGCGCGGCATGGCTGGATGGCACCGTTCGCGGTGCTGGGCCTGTCGGTCTTCATGGCGTCCTACTGGGCCGTGGCCCTTGGCGCGGCACGGGCGCTGGCCCCGCGCAGCGGCGTGGCCCTGGTGGGTGCGTTCGTCATCGGCGAGGCGCTGCGCGGGTGGCTGTTCACCGGGTTCGCCTGGGCGCAGGTGGGGCATGTGCTGATCGATACGCCGCTCTTGCACTGGGCGTCATTTGGCGGGGGGCTAGGCCTCTGTGCGCTGATCATGGGCGCGGCGGTGGCGCTGTGGCACCTTGGCGCGGGCCGGCGCATGGCCGGGGCGGCGGGCCTGGCGGGCCTCGCGCTGCTTCACGGCGGGGGCGTGGCGCTGACGCCGGTGGAGGCCGCCGCACCGGGGCCGGAGGCGCAGACCGTGCGGCTGGTGCAGCCCAACGCGGCGCAGCACGAGAAATGGCTGCCCGAGAACCTGCAGATGTTCTATGACCGCCAGCGCCAGTTCACCGCCGCACCGGGCGAGACCGGGCGACCCGACCTGGTGGTCTGGCCGGAAACGGCGATCCCGACCTTCCTGCACCAGTCCGACGACCTCTTGGGCGGGATCGCCGCGTCGGCGCAAGGCGCGCCGGTGGTGCTGGGCCTGCGGCGGCTGGATGGGCAGCGGTATTACAACTCGCTTCTGTACATGGATGGCGCGGGGGTGGTGGAGCAGGTCTATGACAAGCATCACCTGGTGCCGTTCGGAGAGTTCATGCCGCTGGGCGACCTGATGGCGCGGTTCGGCATTCATGGCCTCGCCGCCGAGGAAGGCGGGGGGTATTCCGCCGGTCCGGGGGCCGAGATCGTGGACATGGGCCCGCTGGGCCGGGCGGTGCCGCTGATCTGCTATGAGGGCGTTTTCGCCCGCAACATCACCTCGGCGCCGGCGCGGCCCGACATGATCCTGATGATCACCAACGATGCCTGGTTCGGCAAGGTGTCCGGACCCTATCAGCACCTGGCGCAGGGCCGGCTGCGCAGCGCCGAACAGGGCCTGCCGATGGTGCGGGTGGCCAACACCGGCGTGTCGGCCATGGTCGACGGCACCGGGCGTGTCCTGGCGCATATCCCGCTGGGCGAGGCGGGCTGGATCGACACGCCCCTGCCGCCGCCCTTGCCGGCGACGCTCTACAGCCGCACGGGCGACGCGCCGGTGCTGGTGCTGGCCGCGTTGCTGATGCTGGCGGGGGCACTGCTGGCGCGAAGCGTAAAAGGCCACGGAGTTAGCGATTGACCTTCGCGTGAGGCCCGCATAAGCAGGCACGATACCCGTCACAACGGCTTCCTGGCGTGGCGGGGCTGACCCTAATGGAGCATTTCATGTCCCGAGACAACTACGTTTTCACCTCCGAATCCGTTTCGGAGGGGCACCCCGACAAGGTGTGCGACCGCATTTCCGACGCTGTGCTGGATGCGTTTCTTGCCGAAGAACCCGATGCGCGCGTGGCCTGCGAAACCTTCGCCACCTCCGGCATGGTGGTGATCGGCGGCGAGGTGGGCCTGTCGGACCAGGAGCGCCTGAAGAACTACATGGGCCGGATCGGCCAGATCGCCCGCGACTGCATCCGCGATATCGGCTATGAGCAGGACAAGTTCCACTGGAACACCTGCCATGTCCTGAACTTCCTGCACGAGCAGTCCGCGCATATCGCGCAGGGCGTCGACAAGGACGGGGCGGGCGACCAGGGCATCATGTTCGGCCACGCCACGAACGAGACCGATGCGCTGATGCCCGCGCCCATCCAGTTCAGCCACGCGATCCTGCGGCGGCTGGCCGAGGTGCGCAAATCCGGGCAGGAACCGACGCTGCGGCCCGACGCGAAAAGCCAGATCTCGCTGCGCTACGAGAACGGCAAGCCGGTCGAGGTGACCTCGATCGTGCTGTCCACGCAGCACGAGAGCGAGCACCAGAAAAGCGACGACATCCGCGCCATCGTGGAGCCTTACATCCGCGAGGTGCTGCCCGCCGAGTGGATCAGCGACAAGACCGAGTGGTGGGTGAACCCCACCGGCACCTTCGTGATCGGCGGCCCCGATGGCGACGCGGGCCTGACCGGGCGCAAGATCATCGTCGACACCTATGGCGGTGCGGCCCCGCATGGCGGCGGCGCGTTTTCCGGCAAGGACCCGACCAAGGTGGACCGCTCGGCCGCCTATGCGGCGCGCTACCTGGCCAAGAACGTGGTCGCGGCGGGCATGGCCGAGAAATGCACCATCCAGCTCAGCTATGCGATCGGGGTGGCCAAGCCGCTGTCGATCTATGCCGAGACCTATGGCACGGGCGAGGTCGAGGCGGCGGCGATCGAGACCGCGGTGCGCAAGGTCATGGATCTGACGCCGCGCGGCATCCGCGAGGCGCTGGACCTCAACAAGCCGATCTACGAGCGCACCGCGGCCTATGGCCATTTCGGGCGCGAGCCCGAGGCCGATGGCGGCTTCAGCTGGGAACGCACTGACCTGGTGGACGCGCTGAAGAAAGAGGTCTGATCCGGACCTGGAAACGGAAGGGCGCGGGGGCAGTTTTCCCCGCCTTTTTCATGCGCGACAGGGCGCCTTGCACCCCGTAGACTGCGCCAAAAGGGAGGGACGGGATGATCCTGGATATCGGCCTGCCGCTGGCGCTGGCCTTCATCATGTTTTCCTTGGGGCTGGGCCTGCATTTCGCCGATTTCGGCCGGGTGCTGCGCCTGCCGAAACCCGCGCTGACGGGGATCGTGGCGCAGCTGGTGCTGTTGCCGCTGGTGGCCTATGCGCTGATCGCGGCCTGGGGCTTTGCGGGCGGCATGGCGTTCGGGATCATGCTGCTGGCGTTCAGCCCCGGTGGCGTCACGTCGAACATGCTGACCAAGCTGGCGGGGGGCACCGTGGCGCTGTCGATCACGCTGACGGCTGTGGTGAGCCTGCTGTCGGTGCTGACCCTGCCGGTGCTGGTGGCCTGGGCGGCGGTGCATTTCATGGGCGAGGCCGCGCCCGAGATCAGCGTCGTGAAGGTGGGCGTGGCGATGTTCCTGATCACGGCGCTGCCGGTCTTCATCGGGCTGCTGATCCGCCGCTATGCCAGTGGCTTCGCATCGGCCATCGAGCGCGGCTGCGAGATCGTGGCGCTGATCCTCTTCGTGCTGATCGTGGCGGCGGCGATTGCCAGCAACTGGGCGCTGCTGACCGAAAGCTTCGCGCGGCTGGGACCGTTCCTGATCGTGCTGAACCTGGTGTTGTTGGCGGTGGGCATCGGCCTTGCGCGGCTGATGGGCATCGCCGGGCGCGACGGGCTGGCCATCGCGGTCGAGATGGGGGTGCAGAATGCCACCGTGGGGATCACCATCGCCAATATCGTCGGGGCGAGCACGGGGCTGTCGGAGTTTGCCGTGCCCTCGGCGGTCTACGGGATCTGCATGTACCTGGTAAACATTCCCGCGCTGCTGGTGCTGCGCCGGGTCTTTGCGCAGGGCGGCCTGAGATGACGGACGCAAAGCATCCCTCGGGCGCGCCGTGGCGCAATTTCTACGGCCGGTTCAAGGGCAAGCACCTGAAGAAATCGCAGGAAGCCTACCTGGACGAGGACCTGGCCGCGTGGTCGCCGGGCGCGGTGGACTGGGAGGTGAACCCGGAACGAAACCCCATAGATCCTAAGGCGTTGTTCGGGGACCGTGATGTATGGCTCGAAGTCGGGTTCGGCGGCGGCGAGCACATGATCCACCAGGCCGCCGGGAACCCCGACGTGGGGATCATCGGCTGCGAGCCCTACATCAACGGGGTGGCCAAGCTGCTGGGGCAATTGCGCGACAGCCACGTGGAGAACGTGGCGATCCATCCCGGCGATGTGCGCGACATGTTCGACGTGCTGCCCGACGCCAGCATCGCGCGGGCGTTCCTGCTCTATCCCGATCCGTGGCCCAAGAAGCGCCACCACCGCCGGCGCTTCGTGACGCCCGAGCACCTGGAGCCGCTGGCGCGGGTCCTGAAGCCCGGTGCGATTTTCCGGGTGGCCACGGATATCCCCGATTACGTGCGCCAGACGATGGTCGAGGTGCCGCGCCACGGCTTCACCTGGCTGGCGGAGCGACCGGCTGACTGGCGGGAGCCGTGGGACGACTGGATATCCACCCGCTACGAGCAGAAGGCCCTGCGCGAGGGGCGGGTGCCGCATTACATGACCTTCCGGCGCGACTGATCCCGGCGGTCGGGATTTGAGTATTTTTGGCAAGAAAAAGCCGGGACGCGGCGGGACATCCCGCCGAGCGCGTGCCTACATGTTGAAGCTGTCCGGGCAGGCGACCTCGAACGAATAGGCCGTGCCATCGACCTCTCCCTCGATCACCAGCGGAAAGCCCGCGGCCTCGGTGGCGGTGCCGAACTGGCGGGTTTCGGTGCCGGTGCGGATCTCGATGCTGGTGACGCCATTGGGCACGAAGGCGGCCTCGAATGCCGGGGCGCCGTCGCTGTCATGGGTGCGGGCAATGACGAAGGGATCGCGTTCGCACAGCAGCGGGTGATCGAAGGTGGTTTCGCCGAAATGCCCGGTCACGGTGCCGTTGGGCGTCTCGACGGGGGCGGCATGGCCGGGCAGGGCCAGGGTCAGCAACAGGGCGATCGAGGCGGTTTTTCCAGGCATTCGAACCTTCCATGCGTTTGGGCAAGGCGGCGGCGACGGTAGAGGGGCCGTGGCCGCCCATGGTTATGCAACCAGCTTGTCCTGCAATCGTTCCAGCATGTCGAGACATTGCGACAGCTGGTCGAGCGCCACGAACTCGTCGGCCTTGTGGGCCTGTTCGATCGAGCCGGGGCCGCAGATGACGGCGGACATGCCCAGGGACTGGAAGATGCCCGCCTCGGTGCCGAAGGCGACGCATTCGGCGTGGTTGGCGCCGGTCAGTTCCGACACGATGGTGCGCGCCTCGTTGTCGGTGGTGGGGATGAGGCCCTCGACCTCGCCGATGACCTCGGTCACGATATCCGACTCCGGATCGACCGCGCGCATGGCGGGCAGCAGCTCTTGCTCGATATAGGTCTTGAGCGAGTCCTTGACGAAATCCGCATCCGAGGTCTGCACGGGGCGCATTTCCCAGTCCACCACGGCCTCGCTGGGGATGACGTTATGGGCCACGCCGCCCGCGAGGCGGCCGGTGTTGATGGTGGTCCAGGGCGGCTCGAACAGGCTGTCGGCGGGGGCGCGGGCGCGCAGCGCGTGCTTGAGATCCAGAAGGCGGGCGATATAGCGCACGGCGTATTCGACGGCGTTGACGCCCCGGTCCGGCGCCGAGCCGTGGCCCGCCAGCCCGGAAAAGCGGGTGGTGTACTCGTAACAGCCCTTGTGGCCCTCGATCACGCGCATCATCGTCGGCTCGCCGACGATGGCCACGCCCGGCGTCAGCCCCTTGGCGCGCAGGGTATGCGCCAGCGCGCGGGCGCCGAAACAGCCCGTCTCCTCGTCATGGGTGAAGGCGAAATGCAGCGGCCGGTCGGGGTTCAGCGCGGCATATTGCGGGGCCATGGCAAGGCAGGCGGCGATGAAGCCCTTCATGTCGCAGGTGCCGCGCCCGTAGAGCAGGCCGTCATGTTCCAGCATGTCGAAAGGGTTCGAGGCCCAGTCCTGGTCGGCCACCGGCACCACGTCGCTGTGGCCCGACAGCACGATGCCGCCGTCGCGTTCGGGGCCGATCGTGGCGAAGAGATTGGCCTTCTGCCCCGAGGGGTCGGGAAAGATCTCGACCCGGGCGCCGACCATGTCCAGACGGTTGGCGATCGAGTTGATCAGGTCGATATTGGGATCGGTCGATATGGTGGGAAAGCCGATCAGATCGCCCAGGATGCGCGAGGTGCTGTCCAGCAAATCGGTTCGAACCGCCACGAGTGTCCCTTTCTGTCAAAGCCCTCGAAGACGTTGATGCGCCTGCGGCAAAGGGTCAAGAGGTGAGCGGAAATTTGACCGGCCGGGAGGGCCACACCAAACGCGCGATCCTGGCCGGCCCGGCGCGGGGGCGTTCTTGGCGGACAGTCTCGTTCGGGTTCTGGTCGTGGGCGTGGGATATCGTGCCGTGACGCCAAGAATCGGCCCCCCTTCCTCTGGCCGGAAATACCCCGGGGTTTGGGGCTGGCCCCAATGAAACAAAAGAGCGCGGCGCAGCCGCACCATCGGATCGGACTTGCCGGATCGGACCTGCCGGATCGGAAGCGCGCGGAGGGCCTGTAAGCCGGATTCTGTCGTAGGACGACCATTCATCTGGTCCTGCGGTTGCCCGCAGGCTTTAGCTGCCAACCCGGATCGCGGGGCCAAGGCGGCCCATGGTGCGATCCCTATTCGGCATTGCTCCCGGTGGGGCTTGCCATGCCGGTCCGGTTGCCCGTCCCGCGGTGGGCTCTTACCCCACCGTTTCACCCTTTCTCCGATCAGATGTCGAAGTGGTCTGTTCTCTGTGGCGCTTTCCCTCGGGTTGCCCCGGCCGGGCGTTACCCGGCACCGTTGCCTTGTGGAGTCCGGACTTTCCTCCCAAACAATCCGCCGATGGCGCATTGCAGGCGGCCGTCCGGCCCTCCGCGCAACAGGCGATGTAAGGGCTTTCGCGGCTCAGGTCCAGAGCGCGGCGTGGCCCAGCGGCGTGTAATCCTGCGGGCAGAGCGGGCCGGTGGCGAAGGGGCGGTAGCGCAGCCTGACGGCGGCGAGCAGGGCGTCGTCATCCACATCCGCGGTATAGCCGGCATGGCGCGCCACGGTTCTGAACGTGTCCGGGTGCGGGGCGTCCGGGCCGGGGTCATGGCCTCTCTTCCCCGCCAGTCCGGCCCGTTCCAGTCTTTCCCAATCGAAATGCGGGCCGGGATCGTATTTGCGATCCGGCGCCATGTCGGAATGGCCGATCACGCGGGTTGGCGGGATCGACCAGCGGCGCAGGATGCCGGGCAGGATGGCTTCCAGCGTGGTCATCAGCGGCGCGGGGAACGGGGTGTCGCCGGGATTGTCCAGCTCGATCCCGACGGAGCGGGAATTGACGTCGGTCACGTCACCCCAGGATCCGGCGCCGGCGTGCCAGGCGCGGGCCACCTCCGCCACCATCTGCCAGGCGCGGCCATCGGCGGCGATGAGGTAATGCGCCGAGACTTCCGCCTGAGGGTCGCACAGCCGTTCCAGCGCGGCCTCGGCGCTGGCCATGGCGGTGTGGTGGATCACCACGATGTCGGGTTTCGCGCCAAGGCGGCGCGGCCCGAAATTGGGCGAGGGATGCCAGAGCGGCGCTGTCACGCAGACTGCCCGCGGGTCAGTTCCGCACCGCCGCGCGGAACGGGCGCGGATCCCAGGCGCAGGCGTACCCGTCGCCATCGGGATCCAGCCCCATGCGGTCGCGGCGCGGGCCGCCCTGGGCCAGGAAATCGGTCTGCGCCTGGTCGGCCGAGTTGTACTTGGCGCAGTTGCGCTGGAACTTGGCCTGCTTGTTGAGGCCGACGCGGGTATAGAGCTGCTGCCCCTTGGGGTGGCTGGTTTCCAGCGCGTATTGCACGATGTTGGGCCCGGCATTTCCGGTCCGTTCGGGCAGGGCGCCGGGCTGGACCACCTGGTACTGGGCGCGGTTCTGGGCGATCAGTTCGGCATCGTCCTGGATCGATCGGGCGTTGCCCACGGCGTCGAAACTGTTCTCGTTCGAGATGCCGCCGGCGCTGGTCACGGTCTGGGGCGCGGGGTTCGAGGGGCTGGCATGGACGATCTGCTGGCCGGAGTTCTGCGAGGTCTCGGCGAGCCGCGCCGCGGTTTCGCGGGCGATCTCGTCGCTGGTGGAGGCCGAACTGAGCCCGCCGGTGGGCGTGTAGGCGCCCGAGGCGCTCTGGCGCGTGGTGTTGGTGGACGAGGTCACGGTGCCGCCGGTTGCGGCTGCGGTCGCGCCTTGCGTCGCGCTGAGCGGGGTGCCGGGCGTGGCCTGGCCGCGGTTCTCGGGCGATATTGCGCCGGCCGGTGGCACGGCAGTGCCGCCGCTCAGCGCCGCGTCGCGGGCGCGTTGCTGGGCAATATACTCTTCCGACGTGCCGAAGCCGACGCCGGCTCCGCTATCGGGCACGCCCGCGCCGCTGTCGGGAATTCCGGGCGAACAGGCGGTCAGCCCGACAAGGGCCGTTACACAAAGGGAAAATCGCATCTGCTTAGATCCTGCCGATTAGTTTTGCGGCAATTTACCACCATTTGCCGGGTTTGGCCACAAAGCCCGCCGCCGCCTCGAGCGCGTAGGCGGTGTTGAGCAGATCGCCCTCTTCCCAGGGCCGACCGATCAGTTGCAGACCCAAGGGCAGACCGTTGCGGTTGAGCCCGGTGGGCACGGCGATGCCGGGCAGGCCGGCGAGGTTCACGGTGACGGTGAAGACGTCGTTGAGGTACATTTCCACCGGGTCATCGGACTGGCGGCCCAGTTCGAACGCCGCCGAGGGGGTCGCAGGGGTCAGGATCGCGTCGACGCCTGCGTCGAACACATCCTCGAAATCCTTCTTGATCAGCGCGCGCACCTTGCGGGCGCGGTTGTAATAGGCGTCGTAGAAGCCCGCGGACAGCACGTAGGTGCCGACCATGACGCGGCGCTTGACCTCGTCGCCGAAGCCTTCGGCGCGGGTCTTTTCGTACATCTCGGTGATGCCGTCGCCCTGCGCGAGCTTGGCGCGGTGGCCGTAGCGCACGCCGTCATAGCGCGCCAGGTTCGAGGACGCCTCGGCGGGCGCGATGACGTAATAGGCGGGCAGGGCGTACTTGGTGTGCGGCAGCGAGATATCGACGATCTCGGCCCCCGCATCGGCCAGCATTTCCTTGCCTTGGGTCCATTGCGTCTCGATCTCCTCGGGCATCCCGTCCATGTGGTATTCTTTCGGGATGCCGATCTTCTTGCCGCGGATGTCGCCGGTCAGCATGGCCTCGAAATCCGGCACGGGGATATCGGCGCTGGTGCTGTCCTTGGGGTCGTGGCTGCACATGGCTTCCAGCATGATGGCGGCGTCGCGCACCGACTTGGTCATCGGGCCGGCCTGGTCGAGCGAGGAGGCGAAGGCCACGATCCCCCAGCGCGAGCAGCGCCCGTAGGTGGGCTTGATGCCGGTGATGCCGGTGAAGGCCGCCGGCTGCCGGATCGAGCCGCCGGTGTCGGTGCCGGTCGCACCAAGGCAGAGGTCGGCGGAAACCGCAGCGGCGGAGCCACCCGAGGAGCCGCCGGGCGTCAGCGCCATTTCGTCATTGCCGCGGCGCCACGGGTTGATGGCGTTGCCGTAGACGGAGGTCTCGTTCGACGAGCCCATGGCGAACTCGTCCATGTTGAGCTTGCCCAGCATGACGGCGCCGGCGTCGAAGAGGTTCTGGCTGACGGTGGATTCGTATTCCGGCTTGAAGCCGTTGAGGATGCCGCTGGCGGCCTGGGAGGGCACGCCCTTGGTGCAGAAGAGATCCTTGATGCCTAGCGGAATGCCGCACATCGAGGGCGCGTCGCCGGCCTGAAGCCGCGCGTCGGCGGCCTTGGCCTGCTCGCGCGCGATCTCGGGCGTGTGGTGCACGAAAGCGCCAAGCGCACCCGCGCCTTCGATGGCCGTCAGGCAGGCCTCGGTCAGTTCCTCGGAGGTAATTTCGCCCGCGCGCAGGTTGTTGCGGGCGTCGGCGATGGTCATTGCATTCAGATCGGTCATCATTCCACCACTTTCGGCACGGCGAAAAAGCCCTCGCGGGCGTCGGGGGCGTTGGACAGCACCTTGTCCTGCTGGCCGCCGTCGGTCACCACGTCTTCGCGGCGCTTGAGACGCATGGGCGTGACCGAGACCATGGGCTCGACGCCCTCGACATCGACCTCGTTCAGCTGCTCGATGAAGCCGAGGATGGTGTTGAACTCGTTGGCCAGCGCGGGGAGGTCGTCTTCCTCGACCCGGATGCGGGCCAGCTTGGCCACCTTGGCGGCGGTCGCGGTGTCGATGGACATGGGGGTGTCTCCGTGTGCGTTATCGCATCCGCGTTTAGCGTCCGTGCGGGTGCGGTGCAAGGGCGTGACGGCGGTAGAGCTCGATCATCCAGCCCAGCATGACCGCGTTGAGGACGTGCCAGCCGAAATGGGTGCCGAGGGCGAGGGTCTCGCAGAGTGGCGTGTCGAGGCTGCGGAAGGTGAGCGAGACGAGCAGCAGGCCCGCGCCGAGGGCAAGGCCGCGCGACAGGGCGGCGCCGGCGCGCGTCAGCCAGGCGTAGAGCAGGATGACCAGCGGCAGGGTGAGGTAGGAGGCCGACGGGCCATAGAGCGGCAGCTGCGACAGGAGCGGCATGGCGAGGGCGGTTGCCCCGAGAAAGGCCGGGACGGTGGCGGCGGAGGCGAGGGCGGAGAGGCCAAGATAATAGCGCGTCGCGGCGTAGAGATAGGTCAGCGCGAAGAGCATGATCGGCAGGACGTCGAGCATCGCCGCCCAGGGCTGGGCATAGGTGTGAAACAGGAACGAGCCGATCCCGATCAGCGCCAGAAGCGCGACGAGCGGGCGGGCCAGGACCAGGTCGGTGCCGCGCAGGCGCCGCGCCATGACCAGCGCCGCGACAAGGAAGGCGGCATTGGTTAGCGCGTTGACCGGCTCGGCCCAGAAGCCGGGATCGGTGCGTTCGCAATAGGCGTCGATGGCGCGGGTCCAGTCCATGTGGAAATCGGTGGCCTCTCTGCTAACTTCCCCGTGGGAATGACATAAGGAGAGCGTCATGAAAATCATCTGGCTGGGACATTCGAGTTTCCGCATCGAGATCGCCGATCAGGTTCTGCTGATCGACCCGTGGCTGACGGGCAACCCGATGCTGGACGAGGCGCATCATGACGCGGCCACCAAGGGGGCGACGCATATCCTGCTGACCCATGCACATTTCGACCATGCGTCGGACCTGCCGGACCTGGCGAAGAGGCTGTCGGTGCCGGTGGTGGGGCAGTTCGACCTGATGGGCTGGTGGGAAGAAACCGCGGGCCTGGAGGTTGTCGGCTTCAACAAGGGCGGCACCGTGGCCCTGGGGGACGTGAAGGTGACGATGGTGCACGCCACGCATTCCTCGAGCTTCGGCGGCGAGAACGGCCCGCATGTGCCGGGGACCGAATGCGGGTTCATGATCGCGGGCGAGGGGCATGTGATCTATGTCTCGGGCGACACCGACGTGATGGCCGACATGGGCGTGTTCCACGACCTGCACAAGCCCGATATCGGCATCCTCTGCGCCGGGGGGCATTTCACCATGGACATGACGCGCGCGGCATACGCGGCGAAGACCTTCTTCGATTTCAAGACGGTGATTCCGTGCCACTACAAGACCTTCCCGCTGCTGGAGCAGTCGGCGGAGGCGTTGAAGGACGGCCTGCCGGGGGTCGACGTGATCGAGCCCGAGGTGACGACGGCGATCGAGATCTGAGCGGGGGCAAAACTTTTTTGAAAAGTTTTGGTAAAAGCTTTGAGAACGCTTTTGGTGCCCGGACCTCCAGGCGGGGTTCGGGCGTCAGCGTTGCTGTATGAGTATTTTTGGCAAGAAAAAGAGCGTTTTGCGCTTTATTCTTCACGCAGCGTTCTGAAGAAATGCTTCAGCAGGGCCTCGGCCTCGGTGGCGTTGATGCCGTCGTAAATCTCGGGCGCGTGGTGTGTCTGGGCATGGGTGAAAATCCGGGCGCCCTGGGCCACGCCGCCGGATTTGGGGTCGGCGGCGCCATAGTAGAGCCGCGCGATGCGGGCATTTGCGATGGCGGTGGCGCACATTGCGCAGGGTTCCAGCGTGACGGTCAGGCTGTAACCGGGCAGGCGTTCGCTGCCCGCCGCCGCGCAGGCGGCGCGCAGGGCGAGGATTTCGGCATGTGCGGTGGGGTCGTTCAGTTCCCGCGTCCGGTTGCCGGCCTGCGCAACGATCCGGCCTGTCGGGTCGGCCACGACGGCGCCCACGGGCACCTCGCCGCGGGCGCCGGCGGCGCGGGCCTCGGCCAGGGCCGTGTCCATATGGCTTTTGAACGTCATGCCCCTGATTGCCGCGCCGGCGGTGCTTTCGCAAGGGGCCAGGATGGGGTAAGGCCGTGGCCATGACTCGCAAACCCGACCCTCAGACGCCCGCAGGCGACCGGATCGCCAAGGTGATCGCCCGTGCCGGCGTGGCCAGCCGGCGCGAGGCCGAGCGCATGATCGAGGCGGGCCGGGTGCGCGTGAACGGCGCGGTGATCGACCGCGCGGCGCTGAACGTGACCGATGCCGACCGGATCGAGGTGGATGGCCGCGCGCTGGACGCGCCCGAACCGCCGCGGCTGTGGCTCTATCACAAGCCCGCGGGGCTGGTGACGACCACCAAGGACGAGCAGGGGCGCGAGACGATTTTCGACAAGCTTCCCGAGGATTTGCCGCGCGTTCTTAGCGTGGGACGGCTGGACCTGAACTCGGAAGGTCTGCTGCTCTTGACCAATGACGGCGGCGTCAAGCGCAAGCTGGAATTGCCCTCGACCGGCTGGGTGCGCAAGTACCGCGTGCGCGTGAAAGGGCGGCCCGAGGATGCGACGTTCGAGCCGTTGCGCAAGGGGCTGACCCTCGATGGCGAGGTGTTCCAGCCGATGTCGGTGGTGCTGGACCGGCAGAAGGGCGCCAATGCCTGGGCCACGGTGGGGATTCGCGAGGGCAGGAACCGCGAGATTCGCCGCGCGATGGAGGCGGTGGGCTGCCAGGTGAACCGGCTGATCCGGGTGTCTTATGGCCCGTTCCAACTGGGGCAGCTGAAGGCGG
Organism: Roseovarius atlanticus; assembly: GCF_019802205.1. GTDB lineage: Bacteria > Pseudomonadota > Alphaproteobacteria > Rhodobacterales > Rhodobacteraceae > Roseovarius > Roseovarius atlanticus_A. Next base: position 1,987,934 of record NZ_JAHVHQ010000003.1, on the reverse strand, counting down.
GCGAGGTCGAGGAAATCCGGCCCCGGGTGCTGCGCGACCAGTTGGGGATGGACGAGACGCCGGGCAAGGAAAAGCCCGCGAAAGGCCGACCGAAGGTTCAGCGGAAGCGTCGGTAGAGTATCGCCTTACACAATAAAAACAAATATTTGCGAGATCACTTTGATGTAGCGCCGCGGCGGTAGGCTTGTGGTGTGGTGCCATAGCGCTTGCGGAAACGCTCTGCCAGTTGCGAGGCACTGGCAAAGCCGGTCGCGGCGGCGATCTGGCCGATGCTGAGCCGGGTTTCGTTCAACAGCGCGTGGGCGCGGGCGATGCGCAGGTCGAGGTAATATTGCGCCGGGGTGGCGGCGAGGTAGCGGGTGAAATGCCGTTCGAGCTGACGCCGGGAGAGGCCCACATCGGCGGCGACCTCGGAGATGTCGAGCGGGTCCTCGATATGGGCGGCCATCAGGTCGGTCGCGGCGATCAGTTGCGGGTTGTGACTGCCCAGGGCGGCGGCGTAGGCGGGGCGCTGGGGCGCGCTGCGGTTGCCCGCGCGGCGGTGCAGGCACATGTCGGCGACGATGGCCGCCAGCGCCGGGCCGTGGTCGCGCTCGATGATTTCAAGCATCATGTCGGTCGCCGCCGAGCCGCCGCCGCAGGTGAATAGCCCGGAATCTTCCTCGTAAAGATGCCCGGTGGGTTCCAGCCCCGGAAAGGTTTCGCGAAAGGCCGGCTGGTTTTCCCAGTGCAGGGTAAAACGGCGGTCCTTCAGCCGTCCGGCGCGCGCGAGCGCGAAGGCGCCGGTGCAGATGCCGCCCACCTGGATGCCGTGCGCCCATTGCCGGTTGACCCATGTCACCGCCCGTGGCGGCGCGGTGTCCAGCGGGGCGACACCGGCGCAGACGAAGGCCTTGTCGCTGCGCGACAGGTCGTGGGCCTGGCTGTCTGGTGTGATGGTCACGCCGCAGGAGCAGGATACAGCTTCGCCGTCTATCGTGCTGACGAACCAGCGATAAAGCTCTTTCCCGGCCACCTGGTTGGCGACGCGCAGCGGCTCGATCGCCGAGGTGAACGCGAGCAGCGTCAGCCGGGGCAGCAGCAGGAAATGATAGTCCTGCGGCGGGCCGTCATACTCGACCCGCAAACTGGCCGCGCCGCGCGGGACGAAGGATTTGCGTTCCATGGCGAATTGGTAGCATGTGGCCGGGAACTGGCAAGGGAGGACGCGCGCGATGCGGGCATTGATACAGCGGGTGAGCGAGGCCCAGGTGCGCGTGGATGGCGCGGTTATCGGGGCCACCGGACCCGGGCTGCTGGTGCTGGTCTGCGCCATGCAGGGCGATGGCGCGGCAGAGGCCGAGGCGCTGGCGGCAAAGGTGGCCAAGCTGCGGATCTTCAAGGACGAGGCGGGCAAGATGAACCGCTCGGTGCGCGACACGGGCGGCAGCGCGCTGGTGGTCAGCCAGTTCACGCTGGCCGCCGACACCTCGCGCGGGACGCGGCCGGGGTTTTCCCAGGCGGCGGAACCCGAGGAGGGCCGGCGCCTCTACGAGCGCTTTGCCGAGGCGCTGGCGGGCGAGGGCGTGCCGGTCGAGACGGGGCAGTTCGGCGCCGACATGCAGGTCAGCCTGGTCAATGACGGGCCGGTGACGATCTGGCTGGAGGTCTGAGGCCTTACGCGCAGAAATGTCGCGCTTTCCTCGTGCGCCCGGTGCGCTAAGGTTGCGCCATGCCGTATCAGTGGAACCAGACGCGGGACGGGGATGACGAGGTGTGCGAGCTGCGGCTCTGGCCGCATCGGTCGCTGCCGCGTCGGGGCTTTGCGCTCTTTATCGTGATCACCTGCGGGATGCTGACCCTGCCGCTTTATCCTTTGATCGGGACGGTCACGCTGTGGGGGCTGCTGCCGTTCCTGTTGCTGGCGGTCTGGGGCGTGTGGGCGGCGCTGGAGCGCTCCTACAAGGACGCGCAGATGAACGAGGAGCTGACGATCGACCGCGAGGCGGTGCACCTTGTGCGCACCAACGCCCGCGGGCCGGTGCAGGAATGGGACTGCGAAAGCTACTGGGCGAAGGTCGAGATGCATCCCACGGGCGGGCCGGTGCCGCACTACGTGACGCTGAGGGGCAAGGGGCGGCAGGTGGAAATCGGCGCGTTCCTGAGCGAGGACGAACGCAAGGCGGTTTACGGCGAGATCGCCGATGCGCTGAAGCGTATCGCGCTGCCCGACCCGATGGGGGCCGGATAGGCGCCGGGCCGCAGCGGTCGCGGCGGCCCGGTGTGAGTGGTGGTTGCCGAACGTCCGGGTTGCCTCAGTTGATGAGGCGCACCAGGTTATCCATCGACTTTCTCAGCTGGATCTGCCCGGAGCGGGGGTTCGGCGAGGGCAGGATCAACTGGGTGGTCGTCTTGCCGATCCCGAGCTGATTGTTCAGCTGCACATCGACGCGGACGCCCCGGGGATCGGGCCTGGACGACTGGACGATGCCAAGCACCTGCCGGTCGGACGACATGAGCACGACGCCAGCCAGGTCCGGCATGGCGCTGCGCGTGCTCACTGCGCCGCCCGAGGGCCCGGTCGGGTTTGCCGCGCTCGCGGTGGAACCGGGGTTCGAGCTGCTGTCGGAACCGGAATCGGCTGTGCCGTCGGAACCGGACGCACTGTCGCTTCCGACGCCCACACCGACCCCCGCGCCGACACCGGAATCGCCGACACCAACGCCCACGCCCGCTCCGACGCTGGTGCCTCCGACACTTGCGCCGACGCCGGCGCCGACCCCGGTGCCCGAATCGCTGGAGCCCGCGCCGACCCCTGCGGCGGCGCCGACACCCCCGACAGCACCACCGACCGCCCCGCCTACGCCGCCGACAGCACCGCCAACGGCACCACCGAGGCCTCCCTCGGCATGCGCGGGAGACATCGCCGTCGTCGACAGCAACGCACAAGCGGAGACAATTTTGAGGAATTCAGACTGCGTGTACTTGGACATAGTTCCACTCCTACTAACTAACAGTCCACCCAGCACCCGTTAAGGTAGCACAAGACGGCACTCTCACAAGAAAACGAATTAAATTATCTTGTTATGCGACATTTAAGTGCGTGGGAGTGCTGAAAAGTTTTATTTTATTGCGAAAGCGTTTTTGGCGACGTTCAGGCTGCGGGAGAGCCACCGCGCGCCTCATCGCCAGCCTGCCTGTGAGGCCATTTCGGATCATTGAAACGCGGTCGCGAATCGCCTGTGTTTCCAGGTGCTCCCGCGCGCGCAGGCCCTGCATTTCGCCCGCTCACGGAGGCGTGTGGCCCGGGGAAGGAAGGCGCGAAAGAGGGGGGTGTTCACGGTGAAAAAGGCGGCGCCGCGATGTCGGATGGCTCAAGGCGTCGGGCGCGTCATTCGGTTCAGGCTCTGGAGATCACCATCTCGAATTTCGTGCCGGTCTCGACAGGGACGCGCTCCAGCGCGCCACCGGCCTTTTGCGCCAGCGCATGAATCAACCCGTGACCCTGGCTGCCTTCGCGCGCGGGCTGATCCGGGATGCCGATCCCGTCATCGGAAACCGAGACGGTCAGGGTTTCTTCGGTGGCGGCGAGCGAGACATGGATCTTGCCGTCGCTGCGATTGGGGAAGGCGTGTTTCGCGGCGTTGATGCAAAGCTCGTTGACCAGCAGGCCTATTTCGACGGCATTGTCCCGCGGAAGCGAGATGTCGGCGATATCCGCCGTCAACCTGTGCTGTCCCTGAAGATAGGCCGATTGAAGCGATGCGCAGAGCGTCGTGAGGTAAGGCCGCATCGGCACCTCGCCGAGCCGCCCCTCTTCGCGGTAGAGCGCCTCGTGGGCGCGCGCGATGCTGTCCACCCGGCTGTGGATCGCCATGAGCGCCGGCATCGCCGCTTCGGAGGCCTTGCGCATTTCGATACGCAGCATCGCATTGACCATGGCGAAGTTGTTCTTGACCCGGTGATCCAGTTCCAGCAACAGCAGACGCCGCTCTTCCGCGATGGCGTTGCGTTCCAGCAAGGCGCGGCGCACCACCCGGCGGAAGTATTCCGCAAGGGCCACGACCAGGAAGCCCGAGAACACGTTGACGAAGACCCTCGGCCCATCGGTGGGATCGTTGAACGCGAAGGACTGCCTGATCGGCAGCACGAAGTACCAGGCGTAGAGGGCGGTGAAGCACATCACGCCCACGCCTGCCCCCCAGCGGCCGAAGAGCGTGGCAAAAAGCACGAAGGGAAGGGTGAGGGCGAACGGCCCCGCACCGGGAAAGACGGTGTCGACTGCCCCGCGCGCCAGCACCGCGAGGATCGCGCAGATTCCGGCGACAAGCGCCTGCGCCGTGGGTGCGGGGATGCGCGGCGCAAGCCAATCCACCAGGTCGATCTTCACCCGCCGTCCGGCCATTGGCTGTTCGGTCGCCGCGTCCGGATCCCGCAAGACGGGTTGCCGAACGTCTTGTGATCCCGCGGGTCGCATATCTTGCTGTTTCCCAGTCCCGTGCCGTGCCCAGGGGGCGCCGTCCCGGACCGACTATACGTGCTGTATGCGATCATGTCAGCCAGCTTCCGTACCGCGAAACACGTCCCGCCGCCCGCCGGTCGGCCCGCGGTGCCTGGCGGGCCGGGCTTTCGGGAGGCCGGATGGTCAGGCGCAGAGCCGGTCCTTGACCCGCGGACCCACCGCGCCGAAATCCATCTGCCCGGTATAGTTCTCCTTGAGATGTCCCATCACCTTGCCCATGTCGCGGATCGAGCTGGCGCCGGTCTTGTCGATGGCGCTGTCGATGGCCTTGGCGACTTCCGCCTCGTCCAGCTGGCGGGGCAGGAATTCCTCGATCACCTCGATCTCGCGCTGTTCTTCCTGCGCAAGGTCCAGCCGCCCGCCTTCCTCGTAGGCGCGGACGCTTTCCTGGCGCTGCTTGGTCATCTTGCCCAGGATGGCGAGGATATCGCCATCGGAACAGCCGGTGTCGTTGTCGGTGCCCCGGCGGGCGATGTCCTGGTCCTTGATCGCGGCGTTGATCAGGCGCAGCGTGCCCAGCCGCGTCGTGTCCTTGTCCTTCATGGCCTGTTTCAGGGCGTCGTTCACGCGTTCGCGCAATCCCATGTCAGGGTATCCTCTTGTCATCCCGTAAGCGTGCCACGTTACTGGAAAGCGAAACGCCGTGCAATAAGCTGCGACACCCTGTCCGGCCCTTGTTTTATTGACCGGAGCGAATGACGTCGCGGCGCGAAACGTGGCCTTGACCGCGCGGGCGGCTGACCATAGGTTCCGCGCAATTTGCCCCTTGGAGATTCCCCCATGCCGCACGCGCCCGATGCCCGTCCGACCGCCTGTCTTGCCCTGGCCGATGGATCGCTGTTCTACGGGCGCGGGTTCGGGGCCGAGGGCGAGGTCGCGGCGGAGCTGTGTTTCAACACCGCGATGACCGGCTACCAGGAAATCATGACCGACCCCAGCTATGCCGGGCAGGTGGTGACCTTCACCTTTCCGCATATCGGCAACGTGGGCGTGAACCCCGACGACGATGAAACCGCCGATCCGGTGGCCGAGGGCATGGTGGTCAAGTGGGACCCGACCGAGCCGTCGAACTGGCGCTCGACCGAGCGGCTGGGCGAATGGCTGGCGCGGCGGGGACGGGTGGCCATCGGCGGCGTCGACACCCGCCGCCTGACGCGGGCCATCCGCCAGCAAGGCGCGCCGCACGTGGCGCTGGCGCACCGGGCGGACGGCAAGTTCGACACCGATGCGCTGGTCGCCAAGGCGCGGGCCTTTGCCGGGCTGGAGGGCATGGACCTGGCCCGCCAGGTGACCTGCGCGCAAAGCTATCGCTGGGACGAGATGCGCTGGGCCTGGCCCGACGGTTTCCCGCGCCAGACGCAGGCGCGCCACAAGGTCGTCGCCATCGACTATGGCGCCAAGCGCAACATCCTGCGCTGCCTGGCCAGCGCCGGCTGCGAGGTGACGGTGATGCCCGCTACGGCCACGGCCGAGGACGTTCTGGCGCAAAGCCCCGACGGCGTGTTCCTGTCGAACGGCCCCGGCGATCCGGCGGCGACGGGCGAATACGCCGTGCCGATGATCCGCGGCGTTCTTGAAAAGAACCTGCCGCTCTTCGGGATCTGCCTGGGCCACCAGATGCTGGGGCTTGCCCTGGGCGCGCGGACGATCAAGATGAACCACGGCCATCACGGCGCGAACCATCCGGTGAAGGACCTGACCACCGGCAAGGTCGAGATCACGTCGATGAACCACGGGTTCGCCGTGGACAGCCAGACCTTGCCAGAGGGCGTGGTGCAGTCGCATGTCTCGCTTTTCGACGGGTCGAACTGCGGTATCCGCATGTCCGACCGCCCGGTGTTCTCGGTGCAGCACCATCCCGAGGCCAGCCCCGGCCCGCAGGACAGCTTTTACCTGTTCGAGCGTTTCGCCGCCTCGATGGACCGCTAGGGTCCGGCAGGCGCCCCGTCCGCCCGTCCGCCTGCTCGGGCGGGCTCGGGGCCGGTGCGTTAACCTTTCTTTTACGCGTTGTTAACCGCTCGCTGGTAGACCGTCGCCTGTCACGCAGAAGGACAGACGGTCATGGGGATTTCGGAACTGCGGCAGACATACCCGTTCCAGGATGCCGCCGATGTTGACGCGGCGGGGGTGGAGTCCGACCTGGTCCGGCAGGGGGTCCTGAACGTTCGCGACGCGATCCTGGCGCGGCAGATGCGCCGGCATTGCGACGCCGGTATGGACCGGATCCTCGTGGCCGAGGGCCTGGTGACGCGCGGCGATCTGCTGAACGCGCATGCGCGGCGCTTCCGGTCACGGCAGGTCGACGCGGACGAGATCGCGGCGCTGGACCCCATCGCGGTGCCCCTCGCGCCCCGGATCCTGTTGCGATACGCGTTCTTTCCCGTCACCGATCGTGACGGGCATCCCGCCATCGTCTGTGGCGCCCCCGAGGCGCTCGCCTTTGCGCGCGCCCATCTTCCGGCCGATCTTCGGCGCGCCCGGGTTCTGATGGCCCCGCGCGAGGTGGTGCAGACCCATGTCGCGGATCATTTCGACGAGATCCTGACCGATGCGGCGCAAGCGCGTGTTCCCCTGGCGGAGAGTTGCCGCAGTTGGGCGCACAGCCATGTCGGGCGGCTGGCCTGGGTGCTGGCTGGATTGACCGCGCTGATCGTGGCGACGCTGTTCTTTCCCAAGGTGATCCTGACGGTCTTGATGGGTTGGGCGGCGTTCACCCTGGTGGTGTCGGCGATGACCAAGCTGCTGGCCTTCGTGGCGCGATTGGCCGAGGGGCCGGTCGCCACCATCGTGCCGGCCGTCGAGGACAAGACACCCTTGCCCAGGGTGTCGGTGCTCGTGCCGCTCTTCCGCGAGACCGAGATGGTGCACGCACTGGTCGCGCGGCTGAGCCAGCTGACATATCCCAAATGCCTGCTGGACGTGGTTCTGGTGCTCGAGGAGGAAGACGCCATGACCCAGGCGACGCTGGCGCAGATCGACCTGCCCAACTGGATCCGCATGGTGGTGGTGCCCGACGGTCAGCCCCGCACCAAGCCGCGGGCGATGAACTTTGCGCTGGATTTCTGCGAGGGCGACATCATCGGCATCTTCGACGCCGAGGACGCGCCCGAGCCCGACCAGATCACCCGCGTGGCACGCCATTTCCAGCAGGCGCCGCCCGAGGTTGCGTGCCTGCAGGGCATCCTGGATTACTACAATCCGCGCCAGAACTGGCTGGCGCGGTGTTTCACCATCGAATACGCCACCTGGTTCCGCACCATCCTGCCGGGCATGGCGCGGCTCGGGTTCGCCATCCCGCTGGGCGGAACGACACTCTATTTCCGCCGCGACGCGCTGGAGGCGCTGGGCGGCTGGGACGCGCATAACGTGACCGAGGATGCCGACCTGGGCTTCCGGCTGGCCCGGCACGGATTTCGCACCGAGATGGTGGCGACCGTCACAGAGGAAGAGGCGAATTGCCGGACCTGGGCGTGGATCAAGCAAAGGTCGCGCTGGCTGAAAGGGTACATGACGACGTACCTGGTGCATATGCGGCGCCCCGGTCTGCTGTACCGGCAGCTGGGGGCGTGGAAGTTCTGGGGATTCCAGGCACATTTCGTGACCGCCCTGAGCCAGGTTGTCCTGGCACCGTTCCTGTGGTCCTTCTGGCTGGTGTTCCTGGGCTTGCCGCACCCTCTGGATCCGCTGATGTCGCGAACGGCGCTGGTCGCCTTCGGGGCGCTCTTGCTGGCCATCGAGGTGCTGAACCTGACGATCTACATGGCCTCGGTCACCGGGCCGAAGCACCGCCACCTCCTGGCCTGGGTCCCGACGATGCATCTCTATCTGCCGCTGGGCGCGGTGGCGGCCTACAAGGCGCTCTACGAGCTGGTGCTCAAACCGTTCTTCTGGGACAAGACGCAGCACGGCCTGTCGCTGGCCGTGGCACCGCCGCCGGCGACGAGATCCGCCTCAGATCAGCGTATCCAGTTCCCCTGAATCCAGCTTCAGCCGGGTCACGAACGCCTTGGAAATATGGGCGCGCAGGGCGTCGCCGGCGGCTTCGGCATTGCCGGTCTCGATCGCGGTGACGATCGCATCGTGTTCGGCCAGCGCATCCTCGGGCCGGCCAAGCGCGGCCAGCGAGGTGGTGGCCATCAGTGCCATGGAGCGATGCACGAGGTCCAGCTGCTGCACCAGGAAGCGGTTGTGCGACGCCAGATGGATCTGCTTGTGAAAGCGCCGGTTGGCGCGGGCCATCGCCTTGGGGTCGTCGACCAGCGCCCGGTCGTCGGTCACCATGTCGCGCAGCACGCGGACCTCCTCGGGCGCGGCGTGGCGGGCGGCGAGGTTCGCGGCCAGCCCCTCGAGTTCGGCGCGCACCACGTAGAGCTCGGCCAGCTGGTTGTGATCGAGCGATGACACGATCAGGCTGCGGCCGTCGCGCGTGAGCAGGCTCTGGGTTTCCAGCCGCTGCAACGCCTCGCGGATCGGGGTGCGCGACACGCCGAACCGCTCTGCCAGGTCGCTTTCCACCAGGCGGTCGCCGGGCTTGTAATCGCCGGTGTCGATCGCCTCGAGGATCATGTGGTAGGCATCTTTCTGCGGCGCGGCTATGGTCATCGCACTCTCATTCGTTATCTGGTTTCAATGGACAAGAGTATGCGGGGCCGGAGGTAGGGTGCAAGCCTTGCCGGGCCCTGCGACAATTAAGAGCGGGGGAAGGCGATGGCGAAAGAGTTCTTTGCACATGTGGAGACCTGGGTGTTCGACCTGGACAACACGCTCTACCCGCCGGACATGCGCCTGTTCGACCAGATCGAGGTGCGGATGACGCAGTTCGTGATGAATGCGCTGGGCGTCGACCGGGCCGAGGCCGACCGGCTGCGGCTGGACTATTGGCGGCGGCATGGCACGACGCTGGCCGGGCTGATGCGCGAGCATGGCGTCGATCCGGGGCCGTACCTGACGGATGTGCACGACATCTCTTTCGACCTGCTGGAAGCGGATGCCGAACTGGCCGCGCATATCCGGGCGCTGCCGGGCCGCAAGATCGTTTATACCAACGGCTCGGCCCCTTACGCGCAGCGCGTGGTTGAGGCGCGGGGGCTGGAGGGGCTGTTCGACGCGATCTACGGCGTGGAACATGCCGGGTTCCACCCCAAGCCGGACCGCGCCGCGTTCGACCGGGTCTTTGCCACCGACGGCGTCGTGACCGCGAAGGCCGCGATGTTCGAGGATGACGTGCGCAACCTTGCCGCGCCGCATGCGATGGGGATGCGGACCGTGCTGGTCGGCCCCGAGCCGGTCGAGGCCGATCATGTGCATCACCATACCGATGATCTGTCGGGGTTCCTGTCGCGGCTGGTCTGAGGCTCCGCTGCGGCGATTTGCACCTTTTGCGCGGCGCGGCGGCAGCCTACGTCAGGTCTCAAGACATAACGCAGGATGCAGACGATGCCCCAGACCGAAGGCACCGAGGACGACGCCGGACCACACCCGGCGGAGGGGTCGAGCGAAACATCAATTGTGGTGCGTATCCTGTTGTTCCTGAGCGTTCTTCTTGCGGCATGGGGCGGGGCGGTCGTGCTTTGGGGCGTGCCGGGTCTCTACCTGCCGGCGCTGGCGCTCGTTCCCGTCATATGGCTGTTTCTGCTGATCATCTCGCGCGCCTGAGACGGTCTGGCCGTCGCCGCGTGCGCGGTCTATGGTGCCGCTGAAAAGGAGGCCTGCGCATGAGCCGTTTCGATCATGATATCGTCGTGTCCGGCGGCGGCGTTGCCGGTCTGTCGGCGGCGGCCCTGTTCGGGGGCGCGGGATTCCGCGTGCTCTGCGTCGATCCGGCCCCGCCGGTGACCGAACGCGACGCCGAAGGCTCGGACCTGCGCACCACCGCGATCCTGCAACCGGCGCAGGCGCTTCTGGCGCAGGCGGGCATCTGGGACAGGCTCGACGCCCATGCGGCCCCGTTGCAGGTGATGCGTATCGTCGACGCGGGCGGTGCGGTGCCCGAGCCGCGCGTCGTCAAGGATTTCGATGCGGGCGACATCTCGGAAAAGCCCTTTGGCTGGAACCTGCCCAACTGGCTCTTGCGGCGCGAGATGGTGGCGCAGCTGGACAGCCTCGATACCGTGGAGTTTCGCCCCGGCGTGGCGGCGGAAAGCCTGTTTACCCGCGAAGCCGAGGCGCGGGTGGGATTGAGCGATGGCAGCAAGATCCGCACCCGGCTGGTTCTGGCCGCCGACGGGCGCGGCTCGCCTATGCGCGAGGCGGCGGGGATACCCGTGAAAACAACGCGTTACGGGCAGAAGGCGCTGGCCTTTGCCGTGACGCACCCGATCCCGCATGACAATGTCTCGACCGAGATCCACCGCACGGGCGGCCCGTTCACGCTGGTCCCGCTGCCGGATTACGAGGGGCGGCCGTCCTCAGCCGTGGTGTGGATGGAGGACGGCCCCGAGGCGCAGCGGCTGGCCGCGCTGGACGTGGCCGCGTTCGAGGCGGAGATGAGCACGCGGTCCTGCCACCTCTTCGGGCCGCTGACGCTGGCCTCGCGACGAACGGTCTGGCCGATCATTTCCCAGGTGGCCGAGCGGATGGCGGGCGAACGCATCGCGCTGGTGGCCGAAGCCGCGCATGTGGTGCCGCCCATCGGGGCGCAGGGGCTGAACATGTCGCTTGGCGACCTGCATGTGCTGCTGGAGTTGGCGCAGGCCAATCCCGAACGCCTGGGCGACCGCGAGATGCTGGAGACCTATCACACCCGCCGCCACTGGGAGGTGATGGCCCGGGTCACCGGCATCGACGTGCTGAACCGCGCCTCGATGGTCAGCGCGCCGGTGCTGCGCGACGCGCGGATGCAGGCGCTGAACGCATTGTACGGGCTGGCCCCGGTACGCAAGACGCTGATGCAGCTGGGGCTGGGCGCAAGGGGTTGAGAATGCGGGCATTTCTGCGCGGGCATTGGCAATTGCTGTTGCTGGTGGCCGCGATTGCGGTGCTGTGGCGGACCTCGGTGGTGATCCCGCTGAAACTCCTGGTGGTGTTCCTGCACGAGCTGGGCCACGTGCTGGCGGTGCTTCTGACGGGGGGTGAGGTTCTGGACCTGAGGCTCGACCCGATGCAGGGCGGGGCGGTGACCTCGCGCGGGGGCAATCGCTTCCTCAGCCTGAGCGCGGGATACCTTGGCTCGCTGCTGATCGGCGTGGCGCTTTTCACGGCCGCCGTGCGCACGCGCGCCGACCGCGCGGTGCTGGGCGTGCTGGGGCTGACGCTCCTGGCGGTGACGGTGCTTTACGTGCGGTCGCCCTTCGCGCTGGTCTTCGGGGCCGCGACGGGCGCGGCGATGCTGTTGGCGGCGAGATACCCGCCGCGGGATGTCAGCGACCTTCTGTTGAGGGTGATCGGGCTTGTCTGCATGGTTTATGTGCCGCTCGACATATACAGCGACACCATCGCGCGCAGCTGGCTGCATTCGGACGCGCGGATGCTGGCCGAGGAGTTCGGCGGCACCCCCTGGATGTGGGGCGGGTTGTGGCTGGCGGCCAGCGCCTGGGTGATCTGGATGTGCCTGCGCCGGGGGCTGGGGGCGCAGAGTAACATACGGCTGCGGTAGGGGCCGCGCGGGCGCTAAAGAACCTTGTCGAACACCTCTTTCAGCCGGGCCTTCGCGGCCTCGACGTCATAGAGCTTGTCCAGCCCGAAAAGCCCCAGCCGGAAGGTCATGAAGCCGTCGGGCTCGCCCACTTGCAGCGGCACGCCGGCGGCGATCTGCATGCCTTGCTCGCTGAATTTCTTGCCGTTCTGGATTTCGGGGTCGGTGGTATAGCTGACCACCACGCCCGGCGCGCCGTAGCCCTCGGCCGCGACCGAGGTCACGCCCTTCTCGGCCAGCATGGCGCGCACCGCATTGCCCAGATCCCATTGCGCCTGCCGCAGTTTCTCGAAACCGTATTCCTTCGTCTCCTGCATGGTGTCGCGGAAGCCGCGCAGGGCGTCGGTGGGCATGGTGGCGTGATAGGCATGGCCGCCGTTCTCGTAGGCCTGCATGATCGCGTGCCATTTCTTGAGGTCGATGGCGAAGCTGTTGGAATTGGTCTTTTCCAGCCGCTCCAGCGCGCGGTCCGACATCATCACGAGGCCCGCCGAGGGCGAGGCCGACCAGCCCTTTTGCGGGGCCGAGATCAGGACGTCCACGCCGGTGGCCTTCATGTCGACCCAGGCGCAGCCCGAGGCGATGCAGTCGAGCACCATCAGCGCGCCCACCTCGTGCGCGGCCTCGGCCAGCGCGGTGATGTAGTCGTCGGGCAGGATGATGCCGGCGCTGGTCTCCACGTGCGGCGCGAAGACGGCGTCGGGCTTGGCTTCGCGGATCTTCGCGGTGACCTCCTCGATCGGGGCAGGGGCAAAGGGCGCCTGAACGCCGTTGCCGGTCTGGCGGGCCATGCAGACGGTCGTGTCCGAGGTGAAGGCGCCTGCGTCGAAGATCTGGCTCCAGCGATAGGAGAACCAGCCGTTGCGCACGATCAGCGCATGGGCGTCGTGGCCGAACTGGCGGGCGACGGCCTCCATCGCGACGGTGCCGCCGCCGGGGACGATGGCCACGGCAGAGGCGTTGTAGACCTCTTTCAGCATCGATGAGATGTCGGTCATGACGCCCTGGAAGACCTTGCTCATGTGGTTGAGCGAGCGATCCGTGAAGACCACGGAATATTCCAGCAGGCCGTCGGGGTCGATATCGGGGCGAAGGGCGGTCATGTGCGTTTTGTCCTGGGTTGTCAGTTTTGCGGCAGTATGCCCCGAACGACGGCGGGATGACAGGGCGTCATGCCGTCACGCCGAAGGGAATTTCCGGCACGCCGCGCATGATAACGCCGCGACGCTTGGGGGCGACGCGGCGGGGAACGACCGATGGCCGGATTTACTTGCTGGCGTAGTCGACGCCGACGCGGGCCGACCCGACCGAGACGGTTTCGCCGTCGCGGGCGAAGGTGAACAGGCGGTCCTGCACGCCGGGCAGGCCGAAGGTCACCGTGTCACCGTCCGAAAGGTGCATCCGCAGGCGGGCGGGATCCGCCGGCGCCTCGTCGGTGACATAGGTGGCGGTCAACGCGTAGGCATCGCCATCCTCAACCCAGTAGACGCTCATGTCGGCATCGCTTTCGTGCAGGGTGGCGCCGGCATTGGCCCGTGTCAGCGTGACGGTATCGGCAAGGGCGGTGGTTGCCGTCAGGGCGAGGGCGGCGGTGGAAAGAATGAGTTTCATGGTCAACCTCGTGTGGTGCAAGTGCGGAATGGCAGAGGCGGGGAAGGTGCATCTGCCGTAGTTTCTGCGTTGCAGCATAAGCCTGAGAGGCCGCATGCCGCCAGAGGTCAATTCTGCATACCCGTCATGCGGGCACGTCATAAATCTATGTTTTTAAAGGATACTTTCGCATACACGCATGCCGTGGCATACCGTGACCCGGTGCCTATCCGATCGGGCCGGGGCGGCGCTCCTCGCTCAAAAGCACGTTTGCCTCCACGTCGCCGACGCCGGGCAGGGTCATGATGCGCCGTCGCAGCACGCGCTCGAAATCCGAGATGTCGCGGGCCACGACGCGCAGGCGGTAGTCGTAGAGCCCGAGGATATGCTCGACCGTCTGCACCTCGGGGATGGCCGAGACGGCACGCTCGAAATCCGCGAGGCTGACGCGGCCCTTGGTGGCCAGTTTCAGGCCCAGGAAGACGGTGACGCCGAAGCCGAGCGCCTCCTTGTCCAGGTCGAGGCGCTGGGTTTTCAGGATGCCCGCATCGCGCATCCGCTTGATGCGCCGCCACGCGGCGGGCTGGCTGAGACCCAGGGCGCGCCCGATCGCGCCGGCCGATTGCGTGGCGTCCTGCACCAGCGCGCGCAGGATCTGGCGGTCGGTGGTGTCCAGTTCGAGGGCGGGCTGGCTCATAGCGGCAGAACCTCGTCGGTCTTGATCCGGGCCACGTGCATCAGCGCCTCGATATCGGTGATGTGGGGCAGGGTCAGGATCGCGGTGCGATAGATGTCCTGGTAATGCGCCATGTCGCGGGCAATGACCGACAGGCGCGTGTCGACCCGACCGAGGAAGGACTGGATCTCCAGCACCTCGGGGATGGCGCGGGCGGCCTCGGTGAAGGCGTCGAACGCGTTGGGCACGGTCTTGTCCAGCGTGATGCGCAAGCTGACCTCGACGCTGTAGCCGAGCGCCGCCCAGTCGATCACCGCGTGGTTGCCGCGCAAGAGACCCGCCTGGGCCATGCGGTCCAGCCGCCGCGCACAGGTGGCGGGGGTCACGCCGGCAAGCTCGGCCAGATCGGCGGGGCCGAGCGTCGGGTCATGCTGGTACTGGCGCAGGATGCGGCGGTCGGTGTCGTCGAGGTGCATGGGCCTGTCGTGGGTGAATGGAATTTTCGAGTATTTTAAGAACGATGAATGATTACCTCACTAATTGGGGAATTCATACCGAAAAAGCCGGGATCGCTTTCGAAATATTCGTCATCTTCCACGTCATCTGACGACAAAGGAGAAAACCATGCGCGTCTATTACGATCGCGATTGCGATATCAACCTGATCAAGGACAAGAAAGTCGCCATCCTGGGCTATGGCAGCCAGGGCCACGCCCATGCGCTGAACCTGCGCGACTCGGGCGCCAAAAACCTCGTGGTGGCGCTGCGCGAGGGCAGCCCCTCGGCCAAGAAGGCCGAAGGTGAGGGCCTGAAGGTCATGGGCATTGCCGAGGCGGCGGCCTGGTGCGACCTGATGATGTTCACCATGCCCGACGAATTGCAGGCCGAGACCTACAAGGAATACGTGCATGACAACCTGCGCGAAGGCGCGGCGATTGCCTTTGCCCACGGCCTGAACGTGCATTTCGGCCTGATCGAGCCGAAAGAGGGCGTCGACGTCATCATGATGGCGCCCAAGGGCCCCGGCCACACCGTGCGCGGCGAATACACCAAGGGCGGCGGCGTGCCCTGCCTCGTGGCCGTGCATAACGACGCATCCGGCAAGGCTCTGGAACTGGGTCTATCCTATTGCTCGGCCATCGGCGGCGGGCGTTCGGGCATCATCGAGACCAACTTCCGCGAGGAATGCGAAACCGACCTCTTCGGCGAGCAGGCCGTGCTGTGCGGTGGTCTGGTCGAGCTCATTCGCATGGGCTTCGAGACGCTGGTCGAGGCGGGCTATGCCCCCGAGATGGCCTATTTCGAGTGCCTGCACGAGGTGAAGCTGATCGTCGACCTGATCTATGAGGGCGGCATCGCCAACATGAACTACTCGATCTCGAACACCGCCGAGTATGGCGAGTACGTGAGCGGCCCGCGGGTTCTGCCCTACGAGCGGACCAAGAAGGAAATGAAGGCGATCCTGCACGACATCCAGTCTGGCGCGTTCGTGCGTGACTTCATGTCCGAGAACAAGGTCGGACAGCCGTTCTTCAAGGGCACGCGCCGGATGAACGACGCGCACCAGATCGAGGAAGTGGGCGAGAAGCTGCGCGCCATGATGCCGTGGATCTCCGCCGGCAAGATGGTCGACAAGGAAAAGAACTGAGCCTGTCGGGTTTCGGAAAAGGAAAGAGCCGGGGAGGTGCCCCGGCTCTTTTCGTTGATGTCAGTCGACCGGCTTGTGCGGATCGCCGTCCCTGGCAAGCGAACTCGGCGGAACGTCCGCTTTCTTTCGCTTTTCGGTCTTTTGCTTGTTGCGCGCGGCGAGGATGAGAACGATCACCAATGTGATGATCGACAGGGCCGCGGCGCCGATGGCTATGTCCATGATGCGCCTCCTTTCGGTCCCAGCACCTGACTGCGCTGCAACGATTGACAACGCACTCGGGACGTTTTGACACGCTGCCGCATGACCGGAGGGTTGATCTGAATGGAAAATCCGATTGCCGTCGCGCCGGTGAACTGGCTCAGGCTGTGTGCGCTGGGCATGATCTGGGGCGCGTCCTTCATGGCGGTCAGCGTGGCCCTTCAGGGCGTCGGGCCGCTGACCGTGGTGGCGGTGCGGCTCTGCCTCGGGGCGGTGTTCCTGCTGGTGCTCTGCCGCGCGACGGGCCGGGGGCTGCCGCGCCGGCGCGGGCCTGGGGCCGGGCGGCTCTGGGCGTTCATCGTGGCGATGGGGCTTTTTTCCAACGCCTTGCCGTTCTTCCTGCTCAGCTGGGGGCAGCAGGTCGTCGCCTCGGGCTTTGCCGGGGTCTGCATGGCCGCGGTACCGCTGCTGGTCTTGCCGCTGGCGCATTTTCTGGTGCCGGGCGAGCGGATGCATCTGCGCCGCGCGGTGGGCTTCGTCATGGGCACGCTTGGGGTGGCCGTGCTGATCGGACCCGAGGCGTTGCGCTCCACGGGTGCCGAGTTCGAGATGCTGGCGCGACTGGCCTGCGTGGCGGCGGCGGGATGCTACGCGGTGGGCTCGATCTTCACGCGGCTGGCGCCCGAGGTGGACCGCCTGTCGCTGGCGGCCGCCGTGCTGACCGTGGCGGCGGTGGTGTTCACGCCCTATGCGCTGATGGCCGAGGGTCTGCCCGAGATGCCGCAGGGCCGGGTGCTGTGGGCGCTCGTCTACCTTGGCCTGTTGCCCACGGGCGTGGCGCAGATCCTGCTGGTACAGGTGATCCGCGACGCCGGGCCTGTGTTCCTGAGCCTGGTGAATTACCAGGTGCCGATCTGGTCGATCATCTTCGGCGCGGTGGTGCTGTTCGAGGCACTGCCGCCCAGCCTCTACCTTGGGCTTGCGCTGATCCTGGGGGGCGTGGCGCTCAGCCAGCTGGGCGCGCTCAGACGGTTGTTCGGCGCCGGATAAAATTCGTACGAATTTTATCCGGCCGGAAAATTTCTAATTTTCCGCCACGACGGTGGCGGCCATCCACAGTTTGAGCGCCTCTTGGGTTTCGGCCACGTCATGCACCCGGTGGATCTGGATGCCCTGCGCCACCCCGGCCAGCGTCACGGCGATGGAACCGGGGGCGCGGTGCCGTGCCTCTTCGGTGCCGCCGATCGTGCCGATGAAGCGCTTGCGCGACGCGCCCAGCAGAACCGCGCAGCCAAGCCCGTGAAACAGCGCGAGGTTGTGCAAGAGCGTCAGGTTGTGCTCCAGGGTCTTGCCGAAACCGATACCGGGGTCGGCGATGATCCGGTCGCGGGGAATGCCGGCCGCCTCGAGCGCGGCGATCCGGCCTTCCAGCCAGTCATAGACATCCAGCGCGACGTTATCGTAGCGCGGGTCCTTCTGCATCACGTCGGGCGTGCCCTGGGCATGCACGACGCAGACCGGCAGGCCGGTCTCGGCGCAGAAGGGCGCGAGCGCCGGGTCGAAGGTGAAGCCCGCCACGTCGTTGACGAGGCTGGCGCCGGCCTCGTGCGCGGCGCGGGCCACGGGGGCCTTGCGGGTGTCGATGGAGACGGGAACGTCCGAGCGCTGGCGCAGGGCGGCGATGACCGGGGCCGTGCGGGCGATTTCCTCGTCCATGGGCACTTCGGACGCGCCGGGGCGGGTGGATTCGCCGCCGATGTCGATGATCTCGGCGCCCGCGGCGGTCATCGCCTCGGCCCGGGCCAGCGCCGCGCCGGGGGCGTTGTGCTGACCGCCGTCGGAAAAGCTGTCGGGCGTGACGTTGAGGATGCCCATCAGGACGGGGCGCGCCATGTCCAGCCCGGCCAGGGGCGCACGCGGCGCGGTCAGGCGGGACAGGACCTCCGGCGGGGCGTCCTGCGCCGGGATCAGGCGGGCGGGCGCGTCGCGGTGCACCTCCTCGACCGTGTCGAACCAGCACCACCCGCCCGCGAGCGGCAGGGCGGTGTCGGGGCGGGCGTGGTCGGTGCGGGGGATGGGGCGGTAATGGGGCATGGCGGTCGGTCTTGGGGCAGCGAGGTCCGGGGTCAGGCCCGGGCGGGGTGTGCCGGTCGGCTAAGAGGTCCCGGATCAAGTCCCGGACGGCTTGTGAGACGGGGTCTCACAAGCCGCTTTGGGCGATGTCCTGCACTAGCACCGGCACGGGCGGGTCCTTGGGCGGCACCTCGCCGATCAGCAAGAGATCGGAGGCGTCCATGTGGCCCGCAAACCATGCGGCCAGACCGACGGGATCATCCGGGCCGGTGCGCGGGCCGTCGACCGCGTCCAGCACGATCTTCGACGGGGCCCAGACGCTGATCTGGCCGTTCTTCATGGCCCAGTCCAGCTCGGTCCGCGTGCCCACCACGACGCAGCGGTCGTCGCGGCCGGCCAGCACCCAGGCATTCTGTTCCAGCGCCAGGAGGTCGACGCGGCGCTGCGACATGCGGTGGCCGGTCTTCGGGCTGTCGACGCGGTTGTGGCCGACACACAGGATCACCGGCTCGGCCCGCGCCTGAAGCTGGTCCAGCCAGCGCGACAGGTTGGGCGAGCCGATGGCGGTGTTCGACAGGTACACGACATGCGGATGCGGCGTGGTGTCGGCGTGATGCCCCACGGGCTTGGTCTTGAGGTCCTCGACCGAGCGCACGATCTCGACGCCAAGCGCCCCCGGTCCGCGGTCGAGCTTTTCGACCCGCACGAAGGTGCGCACCGCCTGCGGCTCCAGCAGGATACGCTCGGCGATGCGTTCGGCCAGCGTTTCCAGAAGGTTCAGACGTTCCTCGGCCAGTTCGGCGGCAATCGCCTCGGTCACCTTGTCATAGCTCAGGATGCGGTCCACGTCGTCGTCGATCGGGTCGGCGATGGGGCGCACCTCGACCACCACGTTGAACGCGACGCGCTGGGTGGTGCCGCGCTCGGCCTGAAACGCGCCGATCTCGACCTCGACCACGTGGTCGCGCACCGAGATCCGGTCGAGCGGGCCGTCTGGGGCGGTCGCGTCCGCACGCTCGGACGGGTGCGCGAAGGCAAGACGGATTTCCTTGGACATGCGGGCCTCCCCCCAGCTTGGACCTTGCGGGGCATACCATGGGGCAGGGGAGAGGTGGAACCCGTAAATGCGACGCCCGGCGGCCCGGCTCCGGCAGATCGGCGCGTGCCCGGGTCCTCGGCGGAGGTCCGCACACGCTTTTCCGCGCGGGCTTGGGCAGACGGAACGCAGCCGGACCGTGACGCGTTTAAACCCTTAGGAAAAGGAGGTCGCCCATGACAACGCAGGACGTGCAGAACCGGACCTTCACCCACCCCAACGTTGCGGAAATCGACCAAAGCGACCGGCTCGTGCCGGTCAACCTGCGCCAGTCGGGCGCGACCCCGGTCGAGATGCTGGTCTCCACCCGGGTCCGCAAATCGCCCTTCTGGCACTTGTCGGTCGAGGCGGGGGCGTGGCGCGCGACGGTCTACAACCGGATGTATCACCCCCGCGGCTATGTCCGCGAAGAGGATGGCGGCACCATGGCGGAATACCGCAGCCTGGTGCATCGCGTCACCCTGTGGGACGTGGCCGTGGAGCGGCAGATCCGGGTGCGCGGGCCGGACGCGGAGGCCTTCGTCGATTTCGTGATCACCCGCGACGCCACCAAGATCGAGCCGATGCATGGCAAGTATTGCATCCTCTGTGACGAAAAGGGCGGGATCCTCAACGATCCCGTGCTGCTGCGCCTGTCGACGGATGAATTCTGGTTCTCGATTTCGGACTCGGACCTTCTGCTCTGGCTGCGCGGCGTCAACGTGCACGGCAAATGGGATGTCGGGATCGACGAGATCGACGTCGCGCCCTTGCAGGTCCAGGGACCGTTGTCCGAGGACCTGATGGTCGACCTGGTGGACGAGACGCTGCGCGACGTGCCCTATTACGGCATGATGGAAGCCACGATCGGCGGGGCGCCCGTGGTCATCAGCCAGACCGGATTTTCCGGCGAAAAGGGCTACGAGGTCTACGTGCGGGACGCGTCCGAGAACGCCGAGAAAGTGTGGTACGCCATTCGCGGCACCGGCGCGCGCTATGGTCTGCGGGTGATCGCCCCCGGGCATCACCGCCGGATCGCGGCCGGGATCCTGTCCTGGGGGCAGGACATGGATCACGAAACCTCGCCCTTCCAGGTGAACCTGACCTACCAGGTGCCGAAAGAGAAACCGGCGGAGTATATCGGCAAGGCGGCGCTGGAACGTCAGCGCGACGCGATCGAGGCGGGGGAATATCCCTTCCGCCTCAAGATGGTCGGGATCAAGATGGATGGCTTGCCGGTGACGGATTACCCGTCCGATTTCTGGCTGGTGCAGAATGACGAGGGCTGCCGGGTGGGATACGTCACCTCCGCCTGGTGGTCGCCGGAATTGGAGGTGAACATCGCGCTGGCCTTCGTGCCGTGGCGCCTGTCGGAGATCGGATCACGGCTGCGCGTGGAATTGCCCGAGGCCTATGCCGAGCATTCCGGCCAGGCGGCCGCTGCGGAGGTGTGCGAGGTGCCGTTCCGTCCCTCGGAGCATCCCAACGTGCGCGAGGCGCGCGGCTGAGCGTCAGGGCCGCGAAACCCGGTCAGCCGCTGGCGCGGCGCGTGGGCGTCTCGAAGGTCGCGCAGGTGCGGGCTCTGCTCCGCCCAGGGCACGGTCGAAGGTGTTGCGTATCCCTGCGCGCATCAAACGTCGCCGGCTGCCGGGCATCGCCGGGTCGCGTCACCGGCCCGGCGGCTGTGCTTTGCGCATCGCATGAACCTTGTGCGTGATCGGTCGCATTAGCAATGAGAAACGCCTGCTGGACCGCAGTGCCCTGTGCGCTCATTGCTGTACGAGTGTTCCGCACCTCGCCCCGGGGGCAAGCGACGTGCCCCCGGAATGGATCGGTCTGGTCGTGGCTTCGCGCGATCCGGGCACGTCGCCGCGCACCGAGGGCCGGGATGAGGGGACGGCCCCCGGCTCGACATCAGTCGTCCGCAAAGGCGTCCGCGAGGTCATCGAGGTTCTGGCCGCGCCACAAGCGCGGCGCCATCAGCGCGATGCAGACATCGACCATAGCCTTATCCCGAGTGAAACTGCTGCTGCCAGCCGCGGCGGGCCGGGCGCGGGTCCAGACGCTTGAGCAGGGTCTGCGTCAGCCGGATGGCATCGCGCAGCCCCAGCCTTTCCTGTTTCAACTGCTTGAGGCGCAGCGTGTCGGCGGCCGGGCGGTTTTCCTCGCGCGTGATGCGCAGGTCAAGCTCGCGGTGCCGGCGGGTCAGCGTGTCGATCCGGGCTTTCAGGCTCTTGGGCGAAAGAATGCGGCGTTTCATCAGGGTCCTCCCTTGGTGATGCTGTTCGGTCAGTCGTGAAAAAGACATGGGAAGGGGCGGGCCGCGGTTAAATCCTATCGAAGCTGAAAATCCGATAGGAAAACCCTATCTTGAAAAAGCTCGGGACGAGGACCATGGCATGGACGAGATCACCTTGCGCCAGTTGCGCTATTTCCTGTCGCTCTGCGAGGCGGGCCATTATCGCAAGGCCGCTGAACGCGCCGGGATCAGCCAGCCGTCGCTCAGCCAGCAGATCGTTCGGCTGGAATCCGCTCTTGGCGTCGACCTGGTGGAGCGGGGGCGACGCGGCGCCGTCCTGACGCCGGCGGGGCGCGAGGTCCGCGAGCATGCCCGCACGGTGATCGACGAAATCGAAACGCTGGTGCAGCGGGCCCGCGCGGCGCGGGACGGGATCGGCGGGACGCTGCACCTTGGCACCACGCCGACGCTGGGGCCATACCTTCTGCCGTTCGTGACCCGGCGCCTGCATCGGGCGTATCCGGCGCTGAAGCTGGTGATACGCGATGCCGCGCCGCGCAGCTTGCAGGATGACCTGGTCGAGGGGCGGCACGACATGATCCTCACGCAGCTGCCGGTGCAATCGGCCGATCTCGACGTCATGCGGCTTTTTCGCGAGCCGTTGAAGCTGGCCGTGGCGCAGGACCATCCGCTGGCCGGACAGGCGCGTGTCGAGGCGGCGGACCTGCACGGGCAGGACGTGCTGTCGCTGTCCGATGCCTACCTGTTGCACGGCCAGATGCTGCGGCTGTGCGAGGATGTGGGCGCGCGGCTGCGGCAGGATTACGAAGGCACCAGCCTGGATGCGCTGCGCCAGATGACGGCGCTGGGGATGGGTGTCAGTTTCCTGCCCGCGCTCTATGTCCGGTCCGAGGTGGACGGCAAGGAGGACGACGTGGCGATCCGGCCCTTCCGCGATGGCCGTCTCGCCCGGTCCATCGGCCTGGCCTGGCGCCGGCGGGCGGCCCATGCGGCGCTGGCGCGGCGGGTCGGCGGCATCGTGCAGGCGGTGGTGCAGGAGCATTTCGCCGACCTGGTCACGCTGGAGGGATAGATGCGCAGATACAGACCGGGAGACGATGTCGGACCGCTGGAACACTGGCCCTTCGATGCGCCGCAGAGCGCCTACAGCATCGTGCGGGGCGATCCGGTCTGCCACGGGCGGCTGGATGCCGGCGGGCCAGGCCATGCCACGCGGGCGGGCATCTGGCGCTGTTCCGAAGGCGCGTTCGACTGCACCGAGCAGGGCGACGAAATGATGGTCATTCTTCAGGGCCGCTGCCGCATCACCGATCATGCCTCGGGCGACGCACTGGACCTCGGCCCCGGTGACACGGCCTTTGTCCGGGACGGCATGCGGGTGACGTGGGACATCTCCGAGGAGGTGACCAAGGCCTTCATGGGCTGGAAATCCGGCGGCTACTGATCCGTCGCGTCGATTTTCGCACAGGTGGGGCGGCGCCCCTCGCCACGGCGCTCGATCGTACTATTCTTCTTGGCGAACCGCGGTCCGGCCTTTCGCCGGTCCGCCAACCAATGCAACAGACCGGGAGGGGTCCCATGACCACCAGACGCAATTTCCTAATCGGCAGCGCCGCGGCCGGCACCGTGACCGTGCTGCCCTCGCTTGCCCTTGCCGCCGAAGAAGGCGCCAGCATAAGCTTTCTTGACGGGGCCGTCAGCATTCACCCGATCTCGCATGCGTCCTTCGTGATGGAGACGTCGGCGGGCGTGGTCTATGTCGATCCGGTGGGGGCGGCGTCGGACTATGAGGGTCTGCCCGACCCTGAACTGATCCTGGTCACCCACCGCCACGGCGACCATTTCAGCGCCGACCTTCTGGCGGCGCTGCCCGAGGTGCCGATCCTCACCAATGCCGACGTGATGGGCATGATGCCCGAGGACATGCAGACCCGCGCGCAGGCCATCGCGGCGGGCGAGACCACCGAGATGATGGGCCTCGGGATCGAGGCCGTGCCCGCCTACAATATCACCGAGGGCCGGATGGATTTCCATCCGCAGGACCGCGGCGATATCGGCTTTGTCGTGACGACGGACGCGGGCCGGGTCTATATCTCGGGCGACACCGAAGGCACCGACGAGATGCGCGGCCTGCAGGACATCGACCTTGCGCTGGTGTGCATGAACCTGCCCTTCACCATGACCGCCGAACAGGCCGCCGACGCGGTGGCCGAATTCGCCCCCGCAATGGTGATCCCCTACCATTATCGCGGCCGCGACGGCGGCACCCAGGACCCCGAAGCCTTTGCCCGGATGCTGAGCGAGGCCGGGGCCGACACGGAAGTGTCACTGCATGACTGGTACAACGGCAACCTGGGCTGACGCCCGACCTGGCAGAGGCTTCACCCAAAGACGTACAGGGACAACACATGAAATACACTTTCCTGATCGCCGCCATGGCCGCCCTTCTTCTTCCCGGTACGGCACTGGCGCAATCCGGTCCCAGCCTGTCCTTCGCGGCGGGCATCGGCGGCAATTACCAGCCCGAGTATTTCGGCTCGGACGATTACGACGCGGGCGTCACCGGCGGGTTCAAGTTCGGCCACCTCAGGATCGGCCGGCTCGAATTCGGCGATCCCGACCCCAATGCGGTCGATCTGGGCTGGCGGCCGCGCGGCTCGCTGCGCCTGATCGGCAAGCGCGACAGCTCGGACCACGTGGAACTGACGGGGCTGCGCGATGTCGATTTCAGCGTCGAGATCGGCGGCGGCGTCGGCTACACCGCCGAGAACTTCCAGGCCTTCGCGGATGTGCGCTATGGCGTGATCGGTCACGAAAGCTGGGTGGGCGAGCTTGGCGCCGACGCGATCTTCCGTCCGTCCGAGGACTGGACGGTGACGGTGGGGCCGCGCGCGCTTTGGGGCTCGGATGACTATACGTCCACCTATTTCGGCGTCACCCCGGCAGAGGCGACCCTGTCGGCCTATCCCGCCTACGCGCCCGGATCGGGCCTCGTCACCGCGGGGATCGAGGTCGGCGCGCAGTACGAGCTGTCGCAGAACTGGTATCTCGACGGCACGCTGGCCTGGAACCGCTACGTGGGCGATGCGGCGGATTCGCCCATCGTGCAGGACGATGACAGCTTCACGGCGTCCCTGGTCGTGATGCGGCGGTTCAATTTCGGGCGGTGATTGCGGCTTTGCAGTTTTGCCTGTCATAAGGCCCCGGTTTTGCCGGGGCCTTTGCGTTCTTGCCAGTGGAGGCGGCTTATCAGCCAAGCCACCACCGGCGTGATCCCCAGCGCGATGAGCGGGACCAGCACGCCCGTCAGCACCAATGTCCGTAGGGCCATCGGCCAGTCAGGCCCGATGGTTCGCAGAATTACCAACCCTGCCATCACCAGTGGCCAGACAACCAGCCACACCAGGAATATCCGCAAGACGCGTCTCATGATGCCGTGCTCTCCATCTCGTCCGCGATGATCCGGAAATATCCGGGCAGGATGGCCGTAAGCCTGTCCCGCCCCTCGGGCGTCAGGCCGATATGGCGGATGCGGCTGTCGTCCTCGTCCGTGGCCCTGGTCACCAGCCCGTCGTCCAGCAGCGTCCGCAGGGTGCGCGCCACCACCGGGCCGGACACATCCAGCCGCTCGGTGATCTCGCCCACGGTCAGGCTGTCGCGGTCTTCCTCGCGGTCGATCACGATCAGGAACAGGAAGCGCAGCTGCGACAGCCCGTGCCGCGCGAAATAGGCATCCAGCCTGCGGATCAGCAGGCTGGCCCGCCGCAGCAGGGTCAGCCCGTCGCGGATCGTCTCGGGGTCTGTGGCGTAGTGGCCGGAATAGCTTTCGATCATGCGCCGCGTGGGCAGGTCCTTGAGGAAGAACATGGGACGGGTATTCAGGCCAGAGGGTGCATGAAGGTCAGCTCCACCGGCGCGGCCAAGAGATGCTCGTAACGCTCGAACACCGCGCGGGTATAGGCTTGGGCGTGGTGCGCGTCGAAGGCAGCCTGATCGTCCCAGATCTCGGTCAGGTGCAGGGTGCCGCTGTCGGCGTTGCGGTGCAGGGTGAAATGCTGGCAGCCCGCTTCGGCGCGGGTCTCGGACAGGATGCCGAGGATGGCGTCGCGAGCCTCGATCAGGCAGTCCGGCTTGGGGTGGATGGTGGCGAAAACGCTGAGGGACATGGGGCGGCTCCTTTGATTCTGACTTTTTATTATCATGGTAGGTATCATGCTAAATGTAAACCCGCCGCATCGCCCGGAGTCATCCTCGGGCCTGACCCGAGGGTCTCTGGGCCAAGAGATCCCGGATCAAGTCCGGGATGTGTGGTCGACGAGCGGCGGGCCGTGGCGTGAAGATGAAGAAGGCATCGTTGCTGCCGGTCACGACGGAGGCCATCGTAAACCCAGGGGAGGGGCTGACGATGGCCGGGCCGCTTCGCGGCTGTTCACCGGCTGGGGCTCGATACCAGTGTCTCTCACGGATTCGAACCGTACATATAAGACGTTTGATCTACAGCCCCGGCGCGGAAACAGGCCGCAGGCCCCGCGCCATCGCCGGGCCGCCCCCACGGCCCGGCGATTGGGTGAAGCTTGGTGCATCGCTCAATCCTGTTTCGGATTTGGCCTGGATAAAGTGCTGCCGAACTTCCGTCGGATCGCCGCGCCGCGGCCCGTCGATGGCGTTCGGGGATATGGATCATACGTGTCCGCAAAGGGCTCGCACCGTACGTTCGCTACAGTAAAGATGAATGGCCGAAATGCGGGACAAAGCGGCCTTCAATCCGCAACTATGTTCTTTCGCATGATAATATAGGTCGAACGTTCAAAGCCCTTATGCGCCCCTTCTCCGGATTTGACGAACCCCAGCCGCCGGAACGTTTCATGGTTTTCGGTCAACTCTATCCTTGTCTCCAGCTCCAGGCCAGACAGTCCCATCATCTTCGCTTGCGTTTCAGCCAGCTCGACCAATGCGCGCGCCAATCCTCGCCCTCTCATGTCCTCCCGCACAGACAATTTGCCGATATATAAGTAATCCCCTTTTATCTTTATGAATATGCAGGCATCAGGTTTGTCGCCAATCGTCCAGACCTCGCCTGCCGCGCATGCGTCTCTGATACTGCTGACCGTAAGCCGATGCATCGACGAAGGTGGGTCGATACGCGCCTCCATAGAAGCAAACGCCTGTTGAACGAGTGTTAGGATGTCGGGAATTGATGCGCTATCAGGATTTACTTTGCACGCAGAACCGTTGCGCATCTCTGGAGTCCATTTGAACAAGAATTGCCTCCATTCCAGAGGAGCAGCATTTCTGAAGTATGTCAATTTGGACTCGAAGCGGACGTTTCGCTCCCGGCCCAGAGCGCTCATCTGCACCACCCAAAGCAAAGGCCCCGGATCGCGCCGGGGCCTTCTTTTTCGCGTGACGCCGGATCAGGCGAACAGGAACGCGTCCACCGCTGCGTCCAGCGCCGCGCCGTCCTGGAAGGCGAGGTTCTGGATGCGCATGTCCTCCCCGGGGCCGGTATCGGCCTCGGCGAACGCGGTTTCGGCGGTGTTGTGATTGTCCAGCAGGTACTCGGCCAGCGCGTCCTGCTCGGTGCCGTCATCGGCGAAGGTCGCATCGCCGGTCTGCACGCCTTCCACCTCGAGGGCGACAAAGTCGAAATCCTCGGGGAAGGGATAGCCGTCACCGCCGCCGATGAAACTGCCATCGTCGTCGAACCGCGGCGCGGCCAGGAAGCCCAGCGTCACCACGCCGTAGTCCTGGTCGGGGTTCACGATGACGCCGTCATCCACCAGCACCGCCCGGATCTCGCCGGTGTCGGGGTCGACGAAGGCCGCGTCGTCGATCCGCGCGCCGGCGGGCGCATCGGGGTCAAAGCTGAACTCCACGCCCGCCACCTGGATGAACTGGCCCGCCACGCCGGGCAGGGCGGCCACGCCGTGTTCCAGCACCGCCACCAGCTCGGTCGCGGTCAGCTGGCCGACGACCAGGTCGTTGTTGAACGCGAGCGTGGTCTGGATGTCGTTCTGGCTGATGCCGCCCGTGGGCTTCACGACGTTGCCGTCGCCGTCGAGGATCTGCTCGTTCACGCCGCGCAACGGCTCGCTTCCGCCGGCGGGCACCACCGTCTGCCCGATCGAGGCGCGGATGCCGCCGCCGTTCTTGATCGACACCCAGACCTCGGTGTCCGACTGGATCTCGTTGGCATAGTCCAGGTTCGCGTCCGCCGTCAGGTTGCCCAGGTTGGTTTCCTGGGTGCGCACGCCATCGGGGTCGTCGCCCGCGCCGGTGCCCGAACGGTTGCCGTTCAGGAAGACGTCCGAGATGCCGAAGACATTGCCTTCGGTCGCCAGGATCTGGTCCTGGATCGCGTCGGCGATGGCCTGGATCTCGGGGTCGATCAGACCTTCGGCATCCAGCTCCGCCACGCCCTGGTCGTCGGTGGCGTAAGCGCCCGAGACATCCGCGTCATAGCTTTCGGGGATGATGTTGCCATGGGCGTCGAACTCGATCACCAGGCGCCCCACGTACTTGTAGCTGCCATCGGTGTTGACGACCGCCGTCGTGGTGCCGCCGGCATTGTCGATGAAAGCCGGGTACTGGCCCTGCTCGCTGTCGCCGTCGCGGGCCCGGTCATTGTCGTCGAAAAGCCGCGTGTTCGAGCCGCCGGCGACGATGATATCCACGTCGGACAGTCGTTCGGCCAGCGCGAACTCGATGTCGATCTGCTGCATGTGCGCCAGCAGGATCACCTTGTCCATGGTCGGGTTCGCGTCCAGCAGGGCGTCGACCTCGGCCTGGATCGTGGCGGCTAGCGCGTCCAGCTCGGCCTCGGTGGGCTCGGTGCCGGCCCAGCCCGGGGCGATGCCCACGCCGCCGGGCGACGAGATCGAGCCGAGCGTCGGTGTCGTGGCCCCGATGACGCCGAAGCGCTCGCCGTTCTGTTCGATCACGGTCGAGGAGGTCACGACGCCCGCCTGCGGGGACTGCCCGCCCTCGACCGCCAGCGGCGCGAGGGCCTCGTCGGTGGAAAAGTCGAGGTTGCCCGACAGGTAGGGAAAGAGCGCCCCCGCGAAATCCATGCCGTCGAGGTCGGTGCCCGACAGCGCCGAGAAATCGCCCGCCGCCTCGCCCGAGATCAGACCGGCCAGCGTGGCGGTGCCGAAGTCGAACTCGTGATTGCCCAGGGCCACCGCCTGCACGCCCAGCTCGTTCTGGATCTGGATATCGGCGATCCCGGCCGAGCCGAAAACCGCCGCCGAGGCGTCATAGAAGAGGCCCGGAATGAAGGCGTCGCCCGAGGAAAGCGTCAGGGTGGCGTCGGCGCCCACATCCTCGTCGCGCAGGGCGTTCAGAACGGCCGACAG
Source organism: Roseovarius atlanticus (assembly GCF_019802205.1). GTDB lineage: Bacteria > Pseudomonadota > Alphaproteobacteria > Rhodobacterales > Rhodobacteraceae > Roseovarius > Roseovarius atlanticus_A. The sequence continues at coordinate 1,958,923 of NZ_JAHVHQ010000003.1, read as the reverse complement.
GTTCGGCGCGTCCTGCACCGCCGCCGCGCCCGCTTCCTGGTCTGCGATATGCAACAGGTTGAGCGTGAAGGTGTCGTCGCGGTCCAGCAGCTCGAGATTGACGCTGGCCTCTTCGCTTTCGGTCTCGCCGTTCGACACGCGGTAGGTAAAGTCCAGCGCGCCGTCGAACCACGGCAGCGCCTTGACCTTGACCGTGCCGTCCTTCTGGATCTTCACGAAGCCCTCGACGCGCCCGGTCTCGGAATCGCGCAACAGCACGACCTTGCGGCGGCCCACGTCCTGGCCATTGATCTCGGAGACAAAGAGGTCTTCGGGGTCGCCGTCCTCGCCCGGCAGGTCGTTGGCCAGCAGGTCGAGCTTGGAGGTGCGCCCGACGACGCCCACGAGGTCGTCATTCGCCGTGGGCGCGGGCGCCGGGTCTTGATCCCCGCGCGGGTTGCACCACTCCCAGAATCCGGGAAACTTGTCTTTCCAGGAATGGCCGCGGTGGCCCCACGGCGTGCCGAAATCGTGTTTGAAAAACATGGTCGAGATCCTCTTTGCAGGCAGCGTCCGCGTCGCAGCGACGCGGTCCCGCAAAGACAAGAGACCGGCAACGGTAACAAAGGTGCGGCGAAGATATTAAGCTTTTGTGATGCCCTGCATCTTCGCACCGTCACCGCCGGAGGCGAAGGTGTCGCAGAAAGGACCATGCGGTCAGCGCGGCAATGGCGATCATCGTGGCGACCCCTGCCAGCTGGGCGATCCGGCTGAGGCCCAGCAAGAGCCGTGTCGGGCCGCCCCCGATGTCCCCGTTGACCAGAAAAAGGGTCACAACTCCTGGAATCAGAACCATCCCAGCGATGATCGGCCAGAACAGCCAGCGCGTGAGCGACGGGAAGATCATCGCGCCCGAACGGTCCTGCACCCAAAGGACAAGGCAGGTGAAGAAGGCCGGCAGCAGCGCCAGAAGGACCGAGAGCAACGGTGCAATGAACGTGTCGTGGACGTAGCCCCTGCCGCTGGGCTGGTAGAAGGTGACGCCCGGTCCGGCGTATTCGAAAGACCAGACAAGTTCCGGTGCGAAGGGCATCAGCGCGACACTGGCCAGCGACGCCAGCAGGACGAGTCCGGCCGCCGTCGCATACAGCCGCCATGGCGCGATCCGGCGGGCGTGCAGCAGGGAGCAGGCGGCCAGAATGCAGATGACGAGAGCAAGATAGATCATCCCGACGCCCCCTCCTTGAACGAAACAGGCCCCGGATTGCTCCGGGGCCTGTATGTTGGTTCAGTTTGTCAGCCGCCGCTTAGTGGTGCGCGGGCTGCTTGTCCCAGTCTTCCCGCTTGGGCAACTGCTCGAACGTGTGTTCGGGCGGCGGGCAGGGCAGGGTCCATTCCAGCGTGTCGGCATATTCGTTCCACGGGTTGTTCTGCGTCACGCGTGCGCCGCGGAACAGCGAGTAGGCGATCACACCGAAGAAGAAGATGAACGACGCGAAGGACAGGAAGGCGCCCAGCGACGACCAGTAGTTCCAGACCGCGAAGGCCTCGGGGTAGTCGATGTAGCGGCGCGGCATCCCCTGACGTCCCAGGAAGTGTTGCGGGAAGAAGGTCAGGTTCGCACCGATGAACATCGCCCAGAAGTGCAGCTTGCCGGCCCATTCCGGGTACATCCGTCCGGTCATCTTGGGGAAGTAGAAGTACACCCCCGCGAAGATCGCGAAGACGGCGCCCAGCGACATCACGTAGTGGAAGTGCGCCACCACGTAGTAGGTGTCATGGTAGGCCCGGTCGATGCCCGCCTGGGAAAGGACGATGCCGGTGACGCCGCCCACGGTGAACAGGAACAGGAAGCCGAACGCCCAGAGCATCGGCGTCCTGAACTCGATGGCGCCGCCCCACATCGTTGCGATCCAGCTGAACACCTTCACGCCCGTCGGCACCGCGATGACCATCGTGGCCAGCATGAAGTAGGATTGCTGGGTCAGCGACATGCCCACGGTGTACATGTGGTGCGCCCACACGACGAAGCCGAGGAAGCCGATGGCGATCAGCGCCCAGACCATCGGCAGGTAGCCGAAGATCGGCTTGCGCGCGAAGGTCGCGATCACGTGGCTGATGATGCCGAAGCCGGGCAGGATGATGATGTACACTTCCGGGTGGCCGAAGAACCACAGGATGTGCTGGTAGAGCACCGGGTCGCCGCCGCCCGAAGGCTGGAAGAAGGTCGTGCCGAAGTTGCGGTCGGTCAGCAGCATGGTGATCGCGCCCGCCAGAACCGGCAGCGACAGCAGGATCAGCCACGCGGTGACGAAGATCGACCACGAGAACAGCGGCACCTTGAACAGCGTCATGCCCGGCGCGCGCATGTTCAGGAAGGTGGTGATCATGTTGATCGCGCCCAGGATCGAGCTTGCGCCCGACACGTGCACGGCAAAGATCGCCAGGTCCATCGACATGCCCGCCTCGTTGGTCGAGAGCGGCGGATACAGCACCCAGCCCACGCCCGAGCCGAGCTGCCCGTTGCCGCCCGGCGCCAGAAGCGAGGCGACACCCAGAGACGTGCCGGTGACATAGAGCCAGAAGCTGAGGTTGTTGAGGCGCGGGAACGCCATGTCCGGCGCGCCGATCTGGAGCGGCATGAAGTAGTTGCCGAAGCCGCCGAAAAGGGCGGGGATCACCACGAAGAACATCATCAGCACACCGTGATAGGTGATCATGACGTTCCAGAGGTGTCCGTTCGGGGTACATTCGCCGGCGGCCGCCGCGGTGAACCGCGCGCCTTCCATGCACATGTACTGAACGCCCGGCTCCATCAGTTCGAGCCGCATGTAGACGGTGAACGCCACCGAGATCAGGCCGACGAATGCCGACGTGATCAGGTAGAGAATCCCGATATCCTTGTGGTTGGTGGACATGAACCAGCGGGTGAAGAACCCGCGGTTGTCGTCATGTCCGTGGCCGTGAATGGCTGCGTCTGCCATCTGGGTGCCTCCTGCTGGTCATTTATACAGGGACACCGATTGGGGAAGTAAGGTCAGACAGACTCCCCCGCGACGTGTCCCGCAACACGTGGAAGGTTCTAGAATGCCCCGCGGCAATGAGCAATGCGCCAGATTGACATAGCGGGATATTTTTTGTCGCAGCCGGACGGGCCGTGAAACGCGGCCGGAGCCCCGCAAAACTTAACGATTTCTTCACCAAAACGGTGTTTGACGGGCGCGGGCGAAACGGCCCACGGGCCGCAATCGAAAATCACCGGCCGCTCTTGAAGCCCCTTCGGCCCACGCATAAGGTTCACTCCGACGCGGGCCGATCCACGGTCCGGCCGATGTGCATCAAGAGGCAGGCAACATGACAGACCCGATGGAAACCTACATGAACACGCTCGTGCCCATGGTGGTCGAGCAGACCAGCCGTGGCGAACGGGCCTACGACATCTTCTCGCGCCTGCTGAAGGAGCGGATCATCTTCGTGAACGGCCCGGTGCATGACGGCATGTCCAGCCTGATCGTGGCGCAGCTGCTGCACCTCGAGGCGGAAAACCCGTCCAAGGAAATCTCGATGTATATCAACAGCCCCGGCGGCGTCGTGACCTCGGGCCTGTCGATCTACGACACGATGCAGTACATCAAGCCCAAGGTCAGCACGCTGGTCATCGGCCAGGCCGCCAGCATGGGCAGCCTGCTGCTGACCGCCGGCGCGGCGGGCATGCGCTTTTCGCTGCCCAACAGCCGAATCATGGTGCACCAGCCCTCGGGCGGCTACCAGGGCCAGGCGACGGACATCATGATCCACGCCGAGGAAACGCTGAAGCTGAAACGGCGTCTTAACGAAATTTACGTAAAACACACCGGACAATCGCTGAAAAAGGTCGAGGAGGCGCTGGAGCGTGACAACTTCATGTCTCCCGAGCAGGCCAAGGACTGGGGCCTGATCGACGAAATCGTGGAAAACCGGGCGAAAGGCGACGAAGACGGCAGCTGATCCGCGCATCCGCGGCACGCGAGGGGCAGGGGCGATTTTGACATTGAGGTGCCAAACGCTCTGCCCTAAGCTGCCTCAAACGGACGTGAAACTAGCGACCCGCGCAAGGGCCGGATGAACCGGCCTCATCCATCCAGGGTGGCGCACATGATGGGTCTGACATACGGCGCAGGACGCCGAAAGGTGCAAGAATGGCGAACAACTCCGGTGGCGACAGCAAGAACACGCTCTACTGCAGTTTCTGCGGCAAGAGCCAGCACGAGGTCCGAAAGCTGATCGCGGGTCCCACGGTTTTCATCTGCGACGAATGCGTTGAACTGTGCATGGACATCATCCGCGAGGAGACCAAGACCGCCGGTCTGAAGGCGACGGATGGCGTGCCCACCCCGCGCGAGATCTGCGACGTGCTGGACGATTACGTGATCGGCCAGGCGACGGCGAAGCGCGTGCTGTCGGTCGCGGTGCACAACCATTACAAGCGTCTCAACCATTCCGGCAAGAACGACATCGAACTGCAGAAGTCCAACATCCTGCTGATCGGCCCCACGGGCTGCGGCAAGACGCTGCTGGCGCAGACGCTTGCGCGGATCCTCGACGTGCCCTTCACCATGGCCGACGCCACCACGCTGACCGAGGCCGGGTATGTGGGCGAGGATGTCGAGAACATCATCCTCAAGCTGTTGCAGGCGTCCGAGTACAACGTCGAACGCGCGCAGCGCGGCATCGTCTATATCGACGAGGTCGACAAGATCACCCGCAAGTCGGAAAACCCCTCGATCACCCGCGACGTGTCGGGCGAGGGCGTGCAGCAGGCGCTTCTGAAACTGATGGAAGGCACTGTGGCCGCCGTGCCGCCGCAAGGCGGGCGCAAGCATCCGCAGCAGGAATTCCTGCAGGTGGACACCACGAACATCCTGTTCATCTGCGGCGGCGCCTTCGCCGGCCTCGACAAGATCATCAGCCAGCGCGGCAAGGGCAGCGCGATGGGCTTCGGCGCCGACGTGCGCAACGTGGATGAGCGCAACGTGGGCGAGGTCTTCAAGGATCTCGAACCCGAGGACCTGCTGAAATTCGGCCTGATTCCGGAATTCGTCGGCCGCCTGCCGGTCATCGCGACGCTGGAAGACCTGGACGAGGATGCGCTGGTCACGATCCTGACCCAGCCCAAGAACGCGCTGGTCAAGCAGTACCAGCGCCTGTTCGAGCTGGAGAATGTCGAACTGACCTTCACCGACGACGCGCTGACGGCGATTTCCAAGCGCGCGATCGCCCGCAAGACCGGCGCGCGCGGCCTGCGTTCGATTCTCGAGGATATCCTTCTCGACACGATGTTCGAACTGCCCGGCATGGACAATGTCGAGGAGGTCGTGGTGAACGAGGAAGCGGTCACCGCCGAAGCCGCGCCGCTGATGGTGCATGCCGACGCCAAGAAGGAAGAGGCCAGCGCCAGCTGAGCGCCCTCCGCCCCGGCGCGGACAAATTTTTCGAAAAATTTGCCCATGAAAATCCTGTCGATTTTCATGGGCATTTTCTTTGCAAGAAAATGCTGGCCCGCACAGGCAGGGACCAGGCCGGCAGCGCCGCGGCGCGTCATGTGCCGCCTTGCCGGAAAAGGCGCCGGACTGGCGGATAGAGGCCGCCGCGGCCTCCTGCGGGCTGGACCTTGGCGGCAATCTGCGGCATATCGGGACCAGCGACGTTTCGGAGGATCATGATGGGTCTGCTCACCTCTCTTTTGCGCGCCGTCACCTGGTGGAACGGCGCCACTTTGAACACGATGATTCACACCCGGCGCAAGGGCGTGAAGGTCGGTGAGGACGATCAGGGCAACATCTTCTACCAGACCGGCGACGGCAAGCGACGCTGGGTGATCTTCAACGGCGAGGCCGAGGCCAGCCGGGTCAGCCCGGAATGGCATGGCTGGCTGCACCACACCTACAAGGAACCGCCCACCGAGGCGCCGCTGAAGCGCAAGCCGTGGGAAAAGCCGCACGAGGAAAACCTCACCGGCACCGCGCTGGCCTATGCCCCCGCGGGCTCGATCCGCCGGGCCGAACCGGCCGAGCGGCGCGACTACGAGGCGTGGAGCCCCGAGTAACCCGGCGTCCCCGGACGCGTTCACCCAGGAGGCCGTGCATGGCCAGCGAGAACTTGACCGAGGTTGCGGTCGGCGGGGCCGTCCTGGCCATCGCCGCCGCCTTCGTGATCTATGCCGGACAGGTCAGCGGCTTTTCCGCCGCCGCCCCCGAATACCAGCTGCGCGCCAGCTTTCGCAGCGCCGACGGCATCGACGTGGGCACCGATGTGCGCCTCGCGGGGGTCAAGGTGGGGCGCGTGACCGACATGCAGCTCGATCCCGAAACCTACCGCGCACGCGCCGTCTTTACCGTGCGCGAGGATATCGAGGTGCCCGACGACAGCGCGCTCGCGATCAGCTCCGAGGGGCTGCTGGGCGGCAACTTCGTGGAAATCATGCCCGGCGGCTCGCCGTTCTATTTCGCCGCCGGAGACGAGATCGAGTTTACCCAGGGCTCGGTCAGCCTGATCGGGCTTCTCACCAAGTTCGTGGCCGGCGACGAGGCCGGACAAGAGGCCGGCGAATGATCCGACGCCATCGTGCCGTGACCGCCATTCTGGCGGCGTTGCTCTGTGTCTCCGGCGCGCAGGCGCAGGAAGAGGTCGAGGTCGGCACCGGCGTCGTGCTGCGCTGGGTCGACAAGATCACCACCGAGACGGGCGACCTGGAAATCGCCAATGCCAGCGCCGGCAATGTCGGCCGGATGCGGATCGAGCTGGGCGAGTGCCGCTATCCCGCGGGCAACCCGGCGGGCGACGCCTTCGCCTTTCTCACGGTCCACCCCGAAGAGGACGCGCCGCCGATCTTTTCGGGCTGGATGATGGCCTCGTCGCCCGCGCTGAACGCGGTCGAGCATCAACGCTACGATATCTGGGTGCTGCGCTGCATCACCCAGTGAGGCGCGGGATCGAAGGGCGGGTGGTTGATATCCGCGTCGATGCGCAACGCGTGTTCCAGCGCTTCACGGTACATCGCCCGCGGAATCTCCTGCGCGCCCAGGCTGGCCAGGTGCTCGGTCTGAAACTGCGTGTCGAACAGGACGAAGCCGCAGCGCCGAAGATGCCCGGTCAGGTGCGCCAGCGCCAGCTTCGACGCATCGGTGCGGCGCGAGAACATGCTTTCGCCGAAAAAGGCCGCCCCGAGCGTCACGCCGTAGACCCCTCCCGCCAGCACGCCGTCCTGCCAGATCTCCATCGAATGCGCGTGGCCCATGCGGTGCAGGTCCATGTAAAGCGCCCGGATCGGACCGTTGATCCAGGTTTCCGAACGGGCGGCACAGCCGTCGACGGTGCCCTTGAAATCGGCATTGAGCGTGGCGGTGTAGGCGCCCCGGCGCACTCGGCGGGCGAGGGACCGCGACACGTGAAACCCGTCGAGCGGCAGCACGCCGCGCAACCGCGGATCGACCCAGAACAGCTCCGGATCGTCGCGCGACTCGGCCATCGGGAAAATTCCCGCCGCGTAGGCCTGTAGCAGAAGTTCCGGATCGAGAGGCGGCTGGCGGTCGGACATGGACACTCGTGTCGGCGGGCAGGGCGGCGTTTACCGTTCGTTACGGGATGTCATGCTAAGCGTTTGCCCGGGTCATGGCAAAGGAGATGACATGGACGGCCTGAATGACGCGCCGGATACGGGCGCGGCCGGGGATCCCGGCACTGTCGAGGTGACATTGCGGCAACGCGCCAACCGCCGGCAGGCGCGGTACGGGATGCTGTTCGACTGTTTTCGCCACGTCATCACCGACAGCAGCGTGCTCTATCTCGGCGCCGGGGATGGCAGGTGGTGCGCCGACCTGGCGCAGGCCGGCGCCCTGCAGGTCGTCGGGGTCGAGGCGCAGGACGAGCTTATCGCCCGATTCGACGGTCTGCCCTCCATCGGGGCGCGGGAACGGGTCGAGATGCGCCGCGCCGCGCCGCTCGACTTTCTGCAAACCGCCGCCGACATGGACAAGAGGTTCGACCTCGTGGTGCTGATGGACGTGCTGCGCGACGTGTCCGACCTCCACGAGGTCTTCGAGGATATCGCCAGGCTTCGCCCCAGGATGGTGATGGGGGACGGGGTGCTGGCCACCTCGGCGGAGCCGCTCTTGCGGCTGGAACCGCGCCGCGCCGCCGGGGCCACGGCCCGCGCGCCGCACATGATCCCCAGCCGCGGCGCGATCACCCAGGCTGCCACCGCCAATGGGTTCGAGGTGGACTGGACCGACTGGACGCAACTGCCGCCGTCGCTGCGCGAGGGGCTGTCGGACTATTACCGCTCCGGCCCCATCGCCCGCGCGAGTTTCACGCTGATCGACGCCGGAACGTGAGGTCCGGCGGGCATCGCACAGGCCCCGGGACCGGGCCATGGCGGCCTCAGCCCTCCTGCAGGTTGGTTTCCAGCCAGTGCTCCAGCCAGTGGATGTTGTAGTCGCCCGAGTGAATGTCGGGCTCCTGCAACAGCGCGTGAAACAGCGGCACCGTGGTGTCGACACCGTCCACGATCAACTCGCCCAGGGCGCGGTTCAGCCGCGCCAGCGCGGTGGCACGGTCCTGTCCATGCACGATCAGCTTGCCGATCAGGGAATCGTAATAGGGCGGGATGGAATAGCCATCGTACAGCGCCGAATCCATCCGGACGCCCAGGCCGCCGGGGGCGTGGAACTGCGTGATCCGGCCCGGCCGGGGCGAGAAGGTCGGCAGCTTCTCGGCGTTGATACGGACCTCGATCGAATGACCGTTGATCTTCAGGTCCTCCTGGGTGAAGGACATCGGCAGCCCCTCGGCCACGCGGATCTGCTCCTGCACCAGGTCGACGCCGAAGATCGCCTCGGTCACCGGGTGCTCGACCTGAAGCCGCGTGTTCATCTCGATGAAATAGAACTCGCCCTTCTCGTAGAGAAACTCGATCGTGCCCGCACCGGCATAGTCGATCTTGGCCACCGCGTCGGCGCAGGTCTTGCCGATCCGCGCGCGCTCTTCCTCGGTGATGCAGGGGCCGGGGGCCTCCTCGAACACCTTCTGGTGGCGGCGCTGCAGCGAACAGTCGCGCTCACCCAGGTGCACCGCGCGGCCCTTGCCGTCGCCAAAGACCTGGATCTCGATATGGCGCGGCGTGGTCAGGTATTTCTCGATATAGACCTCGTCATTGCCGAAGGCCGCCTTGGCCTCGGACCGCGCGGTCAGAAAGGCATGCTCCATCTCGGCGGCGGTCTTTGCCACCTTCATGCCGCGCCCGCCACCGCCGGCGGTGGCCTTGACGATCACCGGATACCCGATCTCGTCCCCCAGCGCCTTGGCCGCCGCAAGGTCCGGCACGCCGCCCTCCGAGCCCGGCACGCAGGGTACGCCAAGCGCCTTCATCGTGTCCTTGGCGGTGATCTTGTCGCCCATCACCCGGATATGCTCGGCCGTGGGGCCGATGAAGATCAGGTCGTGGTCCTCGACGATCTGCACGAAATTGGCGTTTTCGGACAGAAAACCGTAACCGGGGTGGATGGCCTGTGCGCCCGTCACCTCGCAGGCGGCGATGATCGACGGGATCGACAGATAGCTCTCGGAGCCCGGCGGCGGGCCGATACAGACGGATTCGTCGGCCATGCGCACATGCATCGCGTCGGCATCGGCGGTCGAATGCACCGCGACGGTCCGGATGCCCATTTCGCGCGCGGCGCGGATCACCCGCAGGGCGATCTCGCCCCGGTTGGCCACAAGGATCTTGTCGAACATCGCTTGGCCCTTATTCGATGATCATCAGGGGGGCGCCGTATTCCACCGCGGCGCCGTCCTCGACCAGGATGCGCTTCACGGTCCCGGCACGCGGGGCGGGGATGTGGTTCATGGTCTTCATCGCCTCGACGATCAGCAGCGTATCGCCCTCGGCGACCTGCTGACCCACCGCGACGAAGGCGGGCGCGCCGGGTTCGGCCTGCATGTAGATCGTGCCGACCATGGGCGATGTGACCGCGCCGGGATGGCTGGCCGGGTCCTCGGACGGCGCGGGGGCGTCCGACGCCGGTGCCGCGGCCGGGGCAGAGGGCGCGGCCGGCGCCGCCGGGGCAGGGGCGGGCGCCGACATCTGCTGTACCACCTTCTGCTTGCGGCTGACGCGCACGTTCAGCGTGTCGTCGTCGCCGTATTCGCGCTTGACCTCCAGCTCGGTCAGGTCGTTGTCGTTCAGCACCTCGGCCAGCGCCTTGATAAACGCCACATCCGCGTCGTGGTTCGTCTTGGAAGTCTTGTCCGGCATCCCGTATCCTCGAAGCTAGGGTCGCGGCCCACTGTCCCGTCCGGCCGCGCCTGTCTTGTTTTGCGCGCTTATAGGCCAGGACGGGCCTACTTGAAAGCGCCTATTTGCAAGGAAATCTGGGGCATTTGGCGCCGGATTGCGAGGGGAAAATCAAACCGGCCGCAACCGGGTGGCTTTTCGCCATCGAAAGTCTGTTCCACCGGGCCGGGACAGGGTTTACCATGATCCGGGCGTCGGTCGGCGAAACACCGGCCGCGACACTCCGACCGCGAGGATGCGCATGAACATCGCCCATTGGCTCCAGCGCCAGGCAGAGGCAGGCGGGACCGCGCCCGCGCTCTTTCACGGCACGCGACGCGTCGCCGACTATGCCGGGTTCCACGCCCGCGCGGCTGCCTTCGCCGGCGGCCTGGTCGCGCGCGGCATCGGTCCCGGCGACCGTGTGGCGCTCTTCATGGCGAACCACCCCGCCTATCTCGTGGCGCTGTTCGGCAGCTGGATCGCCGGGGCCGTGGCCGTGCCGGTCAACGCCCGCCTGCACGGGCAGGAGGCGGCCTGGATTCTCGACAACGCCGCGGCGTCGCTCTGCATCGCGACCGGAGCGCAGGCCAAGGCGCTGGCGGGGGCGCTGGAGGGGGCCGCCTGTCCGGTGGCGTCCCCGGACGAGGTCGCGGGCGACGCGCTGCCCCTCGTGTCGCGGGCGCCGTCGGACCTCGCGTGGCTCTTCTACACCTCCGGCACCACCGGGCGACCCAAGGGCGTGCAGATCACCCACCGGATGCTTCAGGCGATGAGCCTGGCCTACCTCGCCTCGGTCGATACGGTCGGCCCGCAAGACACCACGCTCTACGCCGCGCCGATGAGCCACGGCGCCGGACTCTACAGCCTGGTGCATGTCCTGATGGGCGCCCGCCACGTGGTCCCCGAAAGCGGCGGCGTGGATCCGGGCGAAATCCTCGACCTCGCGGCGCAGTTCGGGCGGATGCACCTTTTCGCGGCGCCCACGATGGTCCGGCGCCTGACCGACCATGCCCGGCAACACGGCCGCGACGGCACCGGCCTGCGCAGCGTGATCTATGGCGGCGGGCCGATGTACGTGGCCGATATCGAGGCGGCGCTGGACGTGTTTGGCCCGGTCTTCGTCCAGATCTACGGACAGGGCGAGGCGCCCATGGCGATCACCGCCCTGCCGCGCGAGGACGTGGTCGCCCGCCGCGCTCTTGCCACCGTGGGCCGCGCCCAGGCCGGGGTTGAACTGCGCGTCGGCGACGCGGCGGGCCGCCCCCTGCCACCGGGCGCGGTGGGCGAGATCATGGTGCGCGGCGACCTGGTGATGCCGGGCTACTGGCGCAACCAGGCTGCCAGCGCCGAGACCCTCCGCGACGGTTGGCTGATGACGGGCGACATGGGAAGCCTCGATCCCGAGGGTTACCTCACGTTGCAGGACCGCTCGAAGGACGTGATCATCTCGGGCGGGCAGAACATCTATCCCCGCGAGGTCGAGGAGGCGCTGCTGACCCACGGATCCGTGTCGGAGGTGGCCGTGGTGGGCCGCAAAAGCGCCGAATGGGGCGAGGAGGTGGTGGCCTTCGTGGTGCCCGTGGGCGAGACGCTGGACGACGCCGCACTCGACGCCCATTGCCTGGCCCGGATTGCCCGGTTCAAACGCCCCAAGGCCTATGTCGCGGTGGATGAACTGCCCAAGAACAATTACGGCAAGGTGGTCAAGACCGTGCTGCGGGACCGGCTGTCGCAGGACTGACGGCGCGGGCGGAAATCTGCAAATTTCCGCACCATTTTCTTGCAAGAAAATGCCCCGGGATTTGCGTAAATCCTGTCCCGGAAAATACGCATTTTCCGGGCCAATTTCCGCGCGGAAATTGGTGGCTCAGCCCTCGTCCGTGTCGCCGGACAACAGCCGGTCCGCCTTCTTGCGCACCAGCACCGAGCGCAGGTCGTGCATCGCCAGCAAGAGCGCGTCGGTCACGTCTTCCAGTTGCTCGTCCGTGGCGCGCGATTGCGCCCAGTGCGTGGTCAGGTTCAGGTAATCCACCGCCCGGTGGATGTCGTCGATGTCCCGCCTTGCCAGCAGCTCGGTGCGGGCATCCATCCATTCCTTGATGACCCGCGCATCCTCGTCGGTCAACGCCCTGTCGCCATGCGGTTTGACCTGTCCGTTCTTGATGTTGATGACCGCGATCTGGTCCATCTCGATCCGCCGCTGGCGGTTCTCGGTGTCCACGCGAAACACGAATGCTCCATTCTCGCGGACGCGGAAGTAATAGTCTGGCAACTCGCCGCTCACGCGGGCCTCCCCTGCGACGTGACAGGATTTCGGTCAATCGCCTGACCCATTACGACAATTTCCCGCAAAAGTCCGCTATCCGGGCGCAGGCCTCGTTCAGGGCGGCATCCGATGTGGCGTAACTGACACGGAAATAGGGCGACAGGCCGAAGGCCGCGCCATGCACCACCGCGACGCCGGTTTCCTCCAGCAGGGCCGTCACGAAGGCCTCGTCACTGTCGATCGCCGTGCCGCTCGCGCTGGTCTTGCCGATCAGCCCTTCGATCGAGGGATAGACATAGAATGCCCCCTCGGGCCGCGGGCAGGTGATGCCCGGGATCGCGTTCAGCGCGTCGACCACCAGGTCGCGCCGCCGCACGAAGATCGCGTTATGGGGGGCAAGGAAATCCTGCGTCCCGTTCAGCGCCTCGACCGCCGCCCACTGGCTGATCGAGCAGGGGTTCGAGGTGGATTGCGACTGGATCTTGCGCATCCCCCCGATCAGCACCTCGGGCCCGGCGGCATAGCCGATCCGCCAGCCGGTCATCGCGTAGGCCTTGGAAACCCCGTTGCAGGTCAGCGTGCGCTCGTAAAGGCCCGGTTCCACCTGCGCTGGCGTGCAGAAGCGGAAATTGCCATAGGCCAGGTGCTCGTACATGTCGTCGGTCATCACCCACACATGGCTGTGCCGCATCAGAACATCCGTCAGCGCCTTCAGGTCGTCCCACGAATACCCCGCCCCGGTGGGATTGGACGGCGAGTTGAAGATGAACCAGCGGGTCTTCGGCGTGATCGCCGCCTCCAGCGCCTCGGGTGTCAGCTTGAACCCGGTCTCTATCCCCGCCTCGACGATCACCGGCGTACCGCCGGCCAGCGTCACCATGTCCGGGTAGCTGACCCAGTAGGGCGCCGGGATCACCACCTCGTCGCCGGGGTTCAGCGTGGCCATCAGCGCGTTATAGAGGATCTGCTTGCCGCCCGAGGCGATGCTGACCTGCGCGGGCGTGTAGTCCAGCCCGTTGTCGCGCTTGAACTTGGCGCAGACCGCCTGTTTCAGCTCGGGGATGCCGTCGGGCGCGGTATAGCGCGTGCGGCCGTCCTCGATGGCGCGGATGCCCGCCGCGCGAATGTTCTCGGGCGTGTCGAAGTCGGGCTCGCCCGCGCTCAGGCCAATCACGTCCTCGCCGGCGGCTTTCATCTCCAGTGCCCTGGCAGAGATCGCCATGGTCGGCGAGGGTTTCACACGGGCCAATGTCGCGGATAGCGGATTCATGTCGCACCTCGGGTGGTTTTTCGGCTGTGGTCTTCGTAGGTCATGGCCCGTATGCTAGGCAAGACGCATTCGATGGGCCACGCCCCGGAAAGGAAGACCATGACCGCCGAAACGCAAAACGACTGGTACGATCCCGAGGCCACCACGTTCGGTGACCGCCTTGCGGGCGCGCGCGAGGCGGCGGGCATGACGCAAAAGCAGATGGCGCAGCGCCTCGGCGTCAAGCTCAAGACTCTGCAGGGCTGGGAAGACGACGTCACCGAACCGCGGGCGAACAAGCTTTCCACCATTTCCGGGCTGCTGAACGTCAGCCTGCGCTGGCTTCTGATGGCCGAGGGCGACGGCCCCGACGCGCCCACCGACGCCGCCGAGGATGCGGACGTGACCGCTCTCGTGACCGAGATCCGCGCCCTGCGCACCCAGGTGGTCGGCACCGCCGAACGTCTTGGTCTGCTTGAGAAAAAACTGCGCAAGGCGCTGCAGGACCGGGTCTGATCCCGCCCGTGACCGAGACCGGCGACACCAGGCTGAAGCGGCTACGCATGCGGTCGATGCGGCGCGGCACCAAGGAGATGGACATCCTGCTGATGCGCTTTTCCGAGGCGCGTCTGGCCGCGCTGTCCCCGGCCGAACTGGATCTCTACGAGGCGCTGCTGGAAGAGAATGACCAGGACCTCTACCAGTGGGTCACGGGGCAGACGCCGCCGCCGCCACACCTGGCCGACCTGATCGGGCAGGTCCGGGCCGTCTCCGCCGGCTGATTCAAGCCGCGAAATAGTTCGCATTTTACGCGGTATTGGCGGCATTTAACCGATTATTCGGCTTTCTTTGTCACATCGGTCTCCGAGCAGTAGCGCACGGAGACAGTGATGAGTTTTCAACAACAGATGCCGACCGCTGTGCAGTCGGATGGATTCATGGCGGGGTATCTCGATGCGCTGTCACTGGTGGAGCGGCTGCACCGGCTGCTTCTGGATGTCATCAAGGACGAGTTCGAGCGCATCGGCGTGCTCGAGATCAACGCGGTACAGGCGCTGCTGCTGTTCAATGTCGGCGACAACGAGGTCACGGCGGGCGAGTTGAAGACCCGCGGCTATTACCAGGGCAGCAATGTCAGCTACAACCTCAAGAAGCTGGTCGAGATGGACTACATGCACCACCAGCGTTGCGAGATCGACCGCCGCTCGGTCCGCGTGCGGCTGACGCAGAAGGGGCGGGGTATCCGCGACGTGGTGGCCGGCCTGTTCGAACGGCACGCCGAAGGGTTGCAATCGCGCAGTGTGATCAGTCATGACGGCATCGACCAGATCACCGGCGCCCTGCGCCGGGTCGAACGCTACTGGACCGACCAGATCCGCTATATCTACTGACGCGTCTCGCCGGAAACCCGAGCCCCTTTCGGTTGACGACCGCGCTACGCCTTGCGCTGAAAACCCGGGTCGGACGCGAACACCTCAAGGCAGGCGCAGGCCCGCGGGCTGCGGCGGCACGAGCCGGGACAGGTTCGGCAGTTGCAGCTCGCGCACCAGCTTGCGGCGCATGGCGGCGGCGAAATCCGCATGGTCCCGCGCGGTCTCGGCAAAGGCGCCGGGCCCGTGCAAGACGAAAGCGCGGAAATAGCCTTCCAGGGATTTCACGTTATGCAGGTTCTTCGACGTGTTCGACCGCGATTGCGGCCCGATCACAAGCCCGTTGACCGTGACATCCCCAAGATCCTCCTCGGTCAACTCGCGCGGGTGCAGCCCGATATTGGCCGGCCCGTCGCCCGAGATGTCCAGCGTCCGCCGCAGGCAGTCCGCCTGCCGGTTCAGCGCCGCCACCCCGACCAGGATCGCCGCGCTGATCGCCGTGGTGGGATCGTCGCCCCTGGCCTTTTGCGTCGCCCGCAGGCGGGCCGCAACCTCGGCCAGGCGCGCCGCGCCGTCGATCTCGGTCCAGTCCAGCAGCACGCGCTGGTCCCGCACGCCGCTCCATTCGTAGATCATCAGCCGCACAGGGGCTTCGGGGACCGCAAGGAACGCCTCCTGCACCTCCGGCGCCAGCAGCGCCGCGGCCAGCCCGTCGGTCTGCAGCCGATATTCACCCGCGTCGACCGACCCCGACACGTCCAGCCCCAGCGCCAGCGCCTGCCGGCATTCGGCCTGGGCCACGCCCGCCCACATTGCAATGCAACAGACGGCCAGCGCCCGCAGGCTCATCCGTGCGGACCGGGGCGGGTCACGCCGCCCAGGATTATATCGTTGATTTCACGATAGAGTTTCCGGGTCATCGCCTCGGTGAACTCGTCGAACCCGTTGGCCACCACCAGAAACGCGCCCGGCCCGTGCAGCACTTCCGCCCCGTACCAGGTCAGCACGCCGGGGTCCTCGCCCAGCACCACCAGGCCGTTCACCGTGACGTTCTGCATCGGGAAATGCCGGTACGCCTCGCGCGGGCCGTAGCGATAGTTGTTCACCCCGTCGCCCGACACGTCGATCACCCGCCGCTCGCAGGCCGGCCCCTTCTGCAAAAGGCTCGCGCCATAGCCAAGCGCCGGACCCATCGAGGTGGGAAACTCGTCATGGCTGCGGCGCATCTTCAGCAGGGTCTCGACCGCGCCGTCGATCGCGCCGGGGCTGTCCAGCACCGTCCAGTCCAGCTGCAGCTTGTGCTGGTAGAACCCGGACCATTCGTAGACCGCCAGGGCCACGTGCCCCGGCGCGCCCCGCAGGATCGCGTGGCGCACCTCCTCGGCATCGAGGGCTGCGGCCAGCCCCACCCGTTGCAGATCGTACTCGGCGGCATCCACCGACGACGACACGTCGACCGCCAGCACCAGCGCCAGCCGGCACCCCTCGGCCCCGGCCCTGAGCGGCATCAGCGCCATGAGCGCAAGGGCCAGGGCGCGCCACGCCCTCATCGCGCCAACGCCCGCAGCCGGTCCTGCGCCGCCGCGTCCAGCCGCGCGCGCAGCACCATGTCATGGTCGAACAGGATGTCCTCGGTCCGCGTCCCCCAGCCGATGTTATGGGTCACCAGCGGGCGCGCGCCGCCGGCGCTGCGGCTCTCGGCCACGATCCCGATATGCGGCAGGCCCGACCCCGCCAACCGCCAGCTGACGATATCGCCCGGCGCGAAATCCTCCGGGTCATCGCTCGGACCCTCGGCCGCGCCGATCCGGCGCAGCAGGGTTTCCAGGTTCGGCACGCGCCGGTGGTCGATGTTGCGGTCGGTCGTGGTAAGGCCCCAGATGGCGGGGTAGGCGGCGAAATCGGCTTTCATGTCGCGGTTCACCGCCAGTTGCAGATCGATCCCGTGCGCAGTGCGCAACGCCCGGATCACCACGTCGGTGCACACGCCCCGGTCGCGCGGCACGTCGCCGCCGGGAAACTCCAGCCCCACATAGGACGGATCGTAGATCACCGTCACGCCCACCTGCTCCGCCGCCGCCTCGGCCAGCGCGTCGGCCAGGGCCGGGGCAGGGGCGGCCAGCACCGCCACCGCGATCAGCGGACGGTGCAGACCCATCACCAGTGCCCGGTACTTTCCATGCTGGCCCAGGGCTCTGCCGGCTCCAGCGCGTCGCCCGCCTGCAGCAATTCCACCGAGATGTTGTCGGGGCTGCGCACGAAGGCCATGCGCCCGTCGCGCGGCGGGCGGTTGATCGTCACGCCGTTGTCCTGCAGATGCTTGCACATGTCGTAGATGTTATCGACCGAATAGGCCAGGTGCCCGAAATGCCGGCTGTCATCGGGCAGATCGTCGTCGCCGTCCCAGTTGAAGGTCAGCTCGACCGGGCATTCCTCCTGTCCCGGCGGCGCCATGAAGATCAGCGAAAAGCGGCCCTCTTCGCTGTCCATGCGCCGGGTCTCCTTCAGGCCCAGCAGTTCGTAGAAAGCCATGGATTTTTCCAGGTCCTTCACCCGGACCATCGTGTGCAGGTATTTCAGCGCCATGAGCGTGCGGCTCCTTTGTTTTGAATTCCCCACCACAGTTAGCCGAAAGCACCGCGCTGTCCAGAGCGGGGGCGGGGGGCCTCAGAATTCCGAACGGATGCCGAAACTGACCGAGGTTTCGTCCACGTCGAACCGGCTGATGTTGGAATCCGTCGCCTCGGTATTCACCGACACGGTGGGCACGAAGCCCAGATAGCTCCAGTCCTGGAAGGTCGCTGTCACGCCGCCGAAGGTGCTGTTGTCGCTGCGCCCGCCGGGGACGGGGCCGATGATGCGGTACTTGTCGTACTCGACAAGGCTGTGGCCCAGCTGAAAGCTGAACAGAGCCGGTCCGATCTCGCGCCCCATCGTGTAGCTGACGATCCCGGTCCACTGGTCGCGCGCGCGGTTCACCCCGTCCGTTTCGGTGGTGCGGTAGTTCAGGTATCCGCCAATCCGCGCACCATTCGCCAGCTTGTAGCTCAACTGCGCGAAGCCTTCGAATTGCATGGCGTCGTTATAGGGCCAGGTCTCGTCTTCCTGGAACTCGACCGCCCCGCCAAAGCCGAGGCGCATGTTCTCGCCAAGGCGATTGTGCCGTTCGACCCCCAGCCGCGCGAAATCGTAAAGCGGGCTGTCGCCGTACCAGACGCGCCCGCCGGTCAGGTCGAATTCCCACTGACCGCGCTTGGATGCGTCGACCGCCAGATGGTTCACCCCGACCTGCAACCGCGAGGACGAAATGTCCGATCCGCTCAGCCCCGGCACGGCATCGTTGAATTTTACCCGCCGCGTATAGGCCCGCCCGGTCAGCCGCGTCATGTACCGCTCGCCGTAGGCGATGCGATAGCTGCCCTGCAGATCGGTGGTGGCAACCACCCCGTCGATCGCCTGCGCGCTGGGTGACAGCACGCCCACCACCGGCACGCCGTCGATGATGTTGTAGGGGCTGTTGGATCCGTTGTTGACGTTGTCGGACGGCGAGACCGAGAATTTCAGGTTGAAATTCAGCGGGTTGTGCGCGCGCACGGTGCGGAACGCCTTGATCGAGTCCTGGCGCACCTCCTCGGTCGGCGCGTGTTGCACCGCGCGGCGCAGCCAGAACTGCGACAGGGTCAGCCGGTCGTCGGCATAGGCCATCTGCGAGGCCAGCTGCGCGGCCTCGTATTTCTGCACCTGCGTCTGGGCGGTGTTGAACGCCTTGCGCGCGGATTTGCGGCCAAACCCGTAGGCCTTGACCTGCGCGAAAGCCAGCGCCTGCGTGTAATGCGCCTGACCGTCGCGCGGGTTGGCCTTGAGCAGGCCTTCGCTCAGCTGATAGGCCAGCTTCGGACGGTTCTGCTTGATCGCCTGAACGGCCAGCGCCTGCACCTGGGGCAGGGTCATCTCGACGCCGTCTTCGGCCGGGGCCGAAAGACCCCAGGCCGACAGCGCCGCGATCAGCGCAAACGCGGCCGAGGCGCGTGCGTTACGGGTTCGTGCCGGCACAGCCCACGGCGTCTTCGACAGGTTGGCCACATTGGTCGAGCACGAAAACGCCGTATTCCTCTTCGGTTTCGAAGCCGAGCGGGTTGTTCGGTCCGTCGAATTCTTCCAGGTGGATGACGCCCGCAACGCCGGACGCGTTCGTGCCTCCGAAAATACCACCATAGTCGCCAATCTTCTGGCCGATCACGTTTTCACCGGGAAAATCGCCCTGCTCGTATTCGGCCTGGCCGACGAAGGTGCCATCAGAGCTTATCGGCGTGTTGACCAGGACGATCGAGGGCAGCGCGGTGCCGCTGTCCACGAGCGTACGTTCGATGATGTTTCCTTCGACCGTAGCGTCATCTCCGAAGTTCGCCTGAAGCTCCACGCGCCCGGTGACCTCGGCCGCCTGGGTCGGAACAAGGTCCGGGTCCAGACCGGCCGGAGGGGGCGTGAGATCTTCGCCGCTTCCGTTCAGGTTCGTTACGCCGACGTAATTGCCAGCATAGCTGACCTGGCCCGTTGCCGGCGAAAAGTCGCCATCCCGCTCGTAATAGCCACCCCCGAAAACTCGGTTGCGCGGTCCGCCCGATATGCCTGCACCGGCTCGAACGCCCGAGTTGTTGTTGGCCTCAGCGACGTAGATCGTATAGTGACGGTCGCGCCCATCGTCCTGGAACGTATAGGCTTGGTACCCGTTCCGATCCATGCCGGGGCGCCGTCTGTACACGAGCGGATCGTCGCCTCCGTCCAGCGTCAGCCCCTCGACCGTCAATGTCTCCGTCGCCGCGTTGTAGTTCAGACGGGTCAGGTCCCCGGCCAGCGCGGTCGGGATGCCTGCGTCGGTGGTCGGGTTGTCATCGTCCCCGCCGGTTCCGGGGTCCGGCGCCGCAGGGTCGGGGGTGAACGGGTTGGTGCCCCCGCCACATGCCAGCAGGAACGCCGGCAGCACGAGTGATGCCACGAAACGGTTCATGATGAGTACTGCCCTCAATATGTGGTCGTTTTTGTATTGTTTTGCCCGAGAGTCAGCGTGCAAGCCTGCAAAGTCAAAGTTTTTTTCATGCGCCGCGGCAGGAAAATCAGGCTGTGTTGCCCCGCAACCGCCACCCGATCTGGAGGATTGTTTGCGCCGCCTCACAAGATATAGTGGGGTGCGACTCGCATTAGTTGTCCGCGCCCCGCAAATGTCCAACGGCGGAAAGACCCGATGAAGCAATATCACGACGCACTGGCCCATGTGATGACCCATGGCGTGCCCTCGACCGACCGGACCGGCACCGGCACGATCTCGGCCTTCGGGCTGCAATCGCGCTATGCCATGGCCGACGGCTTTCCGCTGGTGACCACCAAGAAGCTGCACCTGCGCTCGATCATCCACGAATTGCTGTGGTTCCTCTCGGGCGAGACCAACATCGCGTATCTCAAGGAAAACGGCGTCTCCATCTGGGACGAATGGGCGGACGCGGACGGCGACCTTGGGCCCGTCTATGGCCACCAGTGGCGCCACTGGCCGGGGCCGGTGGGCGAGATCGACCAGATCGAAACCCTGATACAGATGATCCGCGAAACCCCCGACAGCCGCCGCCTGATCGTCTCGGCCTGGAACCCGGGCGACGTGCCCGACATGGCCCTGCCGCCCTGTCACACGCTCTGGCAGGTGCGCATCGCGGGTGGCAAACTGCACCTGCAACTCTACCAGCGCTCGGCCGACATGTTCCTCGGCGTGCCGTTCAACATCGCCTCCTACGCGCTATTGCTGCACATGCTCGCGCATGTCACCGGCTACGAGCCCGGCGATTTCGTCCACAGCTTCGGCGACGCGCATATCTATTCCAACCACGTGGATCAGGTGAAACTGCAGCTCTCCCGCACGCCCAAGCCCTTGCCGACGCTGCGCATCACCCGTGATGTCAAATCGATCTTCGACTTCCGCTACGAGGATTTCGAGATCACCGGCTACGATCCCGATCCGCACATTCCCGCGCCGGTGGCGGTCTGATGATCTCGCTGGTGGTGGCGACCGACCGCAACCGCGCCATCGGGCGGCAGGGGGGCATCCCGTGGCACATCCCCGCCGACCTCAAGTTCTTTTCGCGCGAGACCACCGGCACCGCCTGCATCATGGGCCGCCGCACGTGGCAAAGCCTGCCCGAGCGCTTCCGCCCCCTGCCGAACCGGCTGAACCTCGTGGTGTCCTCCGGCGCGCCCGACGGCGCCGAGCACGTCCACCCCTCCGTCGACAGCGCCATCGCCGCCGCGCATGCTGCCGGCTACGCCCATATCTGCGGCATCGGCGGGGCGGGGATCTACGACGCCCTTCTGCCCCGCGCCGACCGTCTGGTGATCACCGAGGTCGACCTGGCCGTCGAGGACGCCGACACGTGGTTCCCGGAGTATGAGGCGGCGGAGTGGCGGGAGAGCGTGCGGTTTGTTCTTCAGGAGGAAGAGCCGCGGTGTGAGGTGGTGGAGTTGTTAAGAGTGCGAACTGTAGAAACGGCGCAGGATTGGACGGAGGCTCCCAATGGCAAAGCAGACTGAAAATCCGGTCTCATCGTACGATCCCAAAAAAGAACCGATTGGCCAGCTACTATCGCTTACTAATCCGTCTTTGATCGTACCTGATTGGCAGCGAAACTATAGTTGGAAGACCGAACACGTAGAGGTTTTCTGGAACGACTTAATTTTTTTTATGGACCGCGAAGGACCGAAGCCGAAAGGAGAGTACTTTCTCGGCTCAGTGGTAATCGTAAAAACGCAAAGTGGCGATTACAAATTGCTTGATGGCCAGCAAAGACTAGCGACATCGGCAATACTTCTATCAGTAATTCGCGACCAAATAAAATCCTACAAACCGAACGCGGCAGATCAGTTTCAGTCCCAATTCCTAGTAGGATTTGATCACGTTGAAGAGAAGAGCATCCATAAACTTCGACTAAATGTCTATGATAAAGAGTACTTTAGAAGGTTAATTTTGATAGAGCGTGATGGCGACTATGAGGAGCCAACCCCTCAAATATCGTCGCACTACCTTTTGCATAACACTAGAACCTTTTTTGAAGGTGCCATCTCAGATTTGATCTCTGGTCTCAGTGAAAAAGAAAGGTTTGAGAAGTGCATGCTTGTCGCAAGATGTCTGCTCAACCACATGACTGTAATTTCAGTCTACTCAACTGACGAGGATAGCGCGGCAGAGGTGTTCGAGACGCTTAATGATCGTGGAATTGGTCTCTCAACTCCTGACTTACTTCGTAATCTGATCATTCGCCGCGCTGATGAAGAACAACGCGATACCGTAGTTGAACTTTGGCAAGAGGTGGTTTCATTCGAAACAGACGGAGCCATAAAGAACTTTCTTAGGCACTATTGGGTTTCGCGATACGGGGACGTTAAAAGTCAGAGCCTATACCGAGAAATAAAACGGAAGGTTGAGGCAGAAAAAATAGATAGTATTGCGCTTTCGACCAGCCTTAGCGATTCTGCAGCGAGTTATAGAATGCTTCTCGGCGCAAACACCGACGATGCGGAATTTAATAAGGTGCTCTCAGAAGTAAAGGAGTTCGGTGCCTCGTCCTCAATATTGCTGCCAGTACTTTTGGGCCTTTTCGAAACGGTATCCGGGCCAGACTTGGTGATTTGTTCGAGCAACCTGCTGAATGTTTTCGTAAGACACTCAGTGATTGCCAACAGAGAAAACAGCAAGCTAGAAAATGTGATTTATGCAGCGGTTCGCGAACTTAGAAGTGATGCAAGCGCACAAAAGTTTAACAAAACCATCTCAGAATACGCACCTACCGATGCTGAGTCTGTTTCTGCTTTTAAAAAGCTGTCGATCACGCACAACGGCTCCAGGCGGGCAATTCTAAAAAGGTTTGAATTGGATTTACGCCAGACGGAGGAACTCGATATCGCTAGTCCTTCGCGAGTTCACGTCGAGCATATATACCCTCAGAAGCCAAAAGAGGGTGAGCGTTGGGAAGACCATGGAAGACTTGTCAATCGCTTAGGAAATCTCACACTTTTGAGTGCTCGCCTGAATAAAGAAATTAAAAACGGTAATTTTGAACTGAAGAAACCTGCATTCTCTAAATCAGAGCTTCTGATGACGAAAGCTCTAGCTGCGGGTGCTGGTTGGAGCGCGGTCTTAATGAATAGTAGGCAAGAGAAAATGGCAAAGAAAGTTCCCGTACTTTGGCCTTTATTAAAGGAGTAACATTTGCTTCGAAGTTCGCTATGCCACTCTGGATGCCCAAGTTCCACGAAACCTGTGCACATCAAAAAAATTGACACACCCCAACCTTCGCGTACCATATCTGGTATCCGTGCGACGGGATAAAAAAATTCATAGCGAACGAGGACCTTATGCGCATTCTTAAACCCATCGTGGCCGCTCTGGCCATGACCGCCATCGCCGGGCCGGCGCTCGCCGAGGCCAAGATCTACCCTTATCATTCCAAGGAAAACTATTGCCCCTACGGCCTGCAGCCGATCACCATTTCCGGTGTCATCTCCTGCGGTACGCCGAACCAGACGCAAAGCTACAAACAGGTCATGCAGCACCCGGCGCCCAAGAAACGGCACTATGTCCACAAGTCCCGCCAGTCCTACAACTGCGCCGAAGGGCAGAAGGGCTGCTTCTGATCCACCGCCGAGGGATGTGAAATTCGGGGAAAGGGCGTACCGGGGGTGCGCTCTTTTTTCGTGTTGCGGCGGCGGACCTGTGGGCACGTGCGTATATTTTGCGTATATACGCGCACTATACTTGCCGTCATGAATCTGTTACATGTCGCCTCCCGGTGATCTACAGGAGTAGCCCCATGTTCAGGTGTATCGTCCCCGTCGCCCTGGCCGCCCTCGGCGCCGGTGCGGCGGTTGCGGCCAGCCCCATCGCGGACATTCTCTGCGCGCCCAGCCACAGCCTCACGCAGAAGCTGACCCGCCAGTTCGGCGAGTCGCGTCTCGCGCGGGGCACCCAGGGTCCCGATCAGGTCATGGAGGTCTGGACGGATGACAGCGGCGGCTGGACGCTGGTGGTCACCTATGCCACCGGCACGTCCTGCATCGTCGCAATGGGGGAAAACTGGGACGTTGTTCAGGCCGACAACCCGGCCTGAACCGCTCTTTCGCGTCGCACACACGCTCGGGCGGTTTCAGACCGCCTTCAGATTGACCGCCATGGGCCGACCGTCGCGGCCTTCCTGAAGCTCGTATTCAACCTTTTGATTGTCGGCCAGGCCGGTCATTCCGGATTGTTCCACCTGGCTGATATGCACGAAGACGTCCTTGCCGCCTTCTTCCGGGGCGATGAAGCCATAGCCCTTCGTCGTATTGAACCATTTAACGGTGCCTGTCGGCATTCCGCTTCTCCTTCTTGCCGTTCTATTCCCCGGGTATGCCGGGCCATGCGGCCAAGGGGGCCTCTGCTGGCCCCCGGCACGTCGGCCGGAGGTTGCAAGACCAAGACCACAGTAATGAAGATTGTGCACAGCGTGTAAAAAGCAAGTGAAACACGGCGGGCCAATGCTTAGGTAGGGGACACCTGATGAAAACGTGAGCGGACGACACCATGATCCTGTACGGGCTGAAGACCTGCGACACCTGCCGCAAGGCGCTGAAATCTCTTGAAAACGCCGGGTTTCGCGATGTCCGCGCCGATGGCGTGCCCGCCGATGTGCTGCGGGCGGCGCACGGAAAATTCGGCGCAGCCTTGCTCAACACCCGCTCCACCACCTGGCGCGGCCTCAGCGAGGCCGAGCGCGCGGGCGACCCGCTCGACCTGCTCGCGGCGCATCCCACGCTGATGAAACGCCCGCTGATCGACGATGGCGGCACGCTCTACCTCGGCTGGGGCAAGGACGTGCAGGCGGCGCTGACGTAACGCAGACAGGAGACGACCATGCGCAACGCGGCACTTGTCCTGGGCCTCATCGGCGGCTGCCTCGCCCTGATCGTGGGCTTCTTCACCTTCGGCTATACCGAGTTCATCCGCGAATACGGCGAGGTCGAGGGGCTGGCCACCGCGCTCGACCGGGAAGGGCTGGTACGCACCGCCAGCTTCGTCTCGCCGCTGCTGGCGATTGCGGGCGCGGCCATGTCCAAGTCCCGCGCGCTCTGGGGCGGCATCCTGATGCTGATCTCGGCCGGGCTGATGGCCTACACGTTCGGCATCGGGGCCTTCACGCTGTTCCCCATCGGTTTCGTCGGTCTGGCTGGGCTGCTGGCCATCGCCGCTGGCAAACCGGACGAACCCAAGGCGCATTTCTAAGGCGCATCGCGCCCCGGGCTTGACCCGGGGCCTCTCGGGCTGGGTGGCCCCGGCTCGGGGGCCGGGGCGCGTTTTGCAAGATGTGCCCCCTCAGGCCAGGTCGGGCGGCGTCGCATCCCTGGCGAGGACAGCGGTGACCTCCTCGAGGCTCTGCACGCTGGTCTGTTTCTCGCCCAGGCGGCGCACCGACACGGTCTTTTCCTCGACCTCGCGCATCCCCACGGCCAGGATCACCGGCACCTTGCCCACCGAATGCTCGCGGACCTTGTAGTTGATCTTTTCGTTGCGCAGGTCCGCCTCGGCCCGCACGCCCGCGGCCTTCAGCTGGTCCACGACCTCCAGCACATAGTCATTGGCCTCCGACACGATCGAGGCCACGACCACCTGCCGCGGGGCCAGCCAGAATGGCAGCTTGCCTTCCCAGTTCTCGATCAGGATGCCGATGAACCGCTCGAAGCTGCCCAGCGTCGCGCGGTGCAGCATGTAGGGCCGGTGCTTTTCGCCATCCGCGCCAATGTATGTCGCATCCAGCCGCTCGGGCAAGTTGGGGTCCACCTGGAACGTGCCGCACTGCCAGACCCGGCCG
Source organism: Roseovarius atlanticus (assembly GCF_019802205.1). Taxonomy (GTDB): domain Bacteria; phylum Pseudomonadota; class Alphaproteobacteria; order Rhodobacterales; family Rhodobacteraceae; genus Roseovarius; species Roseovarius atlanticus_A. The sequence goes on along the minus strand of NZ_JAHVHQ010000003.1, from coordinate 1,932,864 downwards.
ATCGCGTCGGTCAGGTAGAAGTCCAGCTTGGGGCCATAGAACGCCCCGTCTCCCGGCTCCAGCCGATAGTCGCGGCCGACGGACTTGATCGCGTTCTCAAGCGCCCCCTCGACGTAATCCCAGCTTTCTTCGGTCCCGACACGTTTTTCGGGCCGGGTCGCGAAGGCGATCTCGAACTCGGGAAAGCCCAGCTCTTCATAGATGTTGGCGAGAAAGTCGATGAAGCGGGCGCATTCTTCCTGAATCTGCTCTTCGGTGCAGAAGATATGCGCGTCGTCCTGGGTGAACCCGCGCACCCGCATAAGGCCGTGCAGCGCGCCCGAGGGCTCGTACCGATTGCACGAGCCGAACTCGGCCAGCCGCAGGGGCAGGTCGCGGTAGCTCTTCAGACCCAGGTTGAAGACCTGCACGTGGCAGGGGCAGTTCATCGGTTTGAGAGCGTTGATGCGGGTCTGGGACGTGTCCTTTGACTTGGTGGCATCGTCGGTCTCGCCGTCGCGTCCCTCGTCGACCTCCACGATGAACATGTGGTGCTGGTAGTTCTGCCAGTGGCCCGATTTCTCCCACAGCTTGCGGTCCACGACCTGCGGCGTGTTGATCTCGCGATAGCCCCCGGCGCGCTGCTTGCGGCGCATGTAATCCTGCAGCTGGGTATAGATCGTCCAGCCGTTCGGGTGCCAGAACACCTGGCCGGGTGCCTCTTCCTGCATATGAAACAGGCTCATCTCGCGGCCCAGCTTGCGGTGGTCGCGCTTCTCGGCCTCTTCCAGGAAATTCAGGTACGCCTTCAGCTTTTCCTTGCCGGTGAAGGCCACGCCATAGATCCGCTGCAGCATCTGCCGGCTGGAATCCCCGCGCCAATAGGCCCCCGCGATGGACATCAGCTTGAACGCATCCGCCGGCACCTGGCCGGTATGCTGCAAATGCGGCCCCCGGCACAGGTCCTGCCAGTCGCCATGCCAGTACATCCGCAACGGCTCGTCGCCCGGAATGGCGTCGATCAGTTCCACCTTGTAGGGCTCGCCATTGTCCTTGTAGTGCTGCACCGCGCGGTCGCGCTCCCACACCTCGGTGCGGACCGGATCGCGCAGGTTGATGATCTCGCGCATCTTCTTCTCGATCGCGCCCAGATCCTCGGGCGTGAACGGCTCGGCCCGGTCGAAATCGTAATACCAGCCATTCTCGATCACCGGGCCGATGGTAACCTTGGTCTCGGGCCAGATCTCCTGCACCGCGCGGGCCATGATGTGGGCAAGGTCGTGGCGCACCAGCTCGTTGGCGGCGTCCTCGTCCTTCATCGTGTTGATGGAAATCTCGGCATCCTGCTCGATGGGCCAGGCCAGGTCCCAGTGCTTGCCGTCCACATGGGCGGAAATCGCCTTTTTGGCCAGCGAGTTGGAAATATCGGCGGCGACCTCGGCCGGGGTCACCCCAGCGTCGTATTGCCGCGCATTGCCATCGGGAAGGGTAAGGGAGATCTGAGCCATGTCTGGCCTCCTCGTCAGTTTGGCGCCCACGGAACGCCCGGTTGCGGGTTATGGTGTCTTGGCCCGGGTTGTGGCGCGGGCCGGGGCCCAAGTCAAGCGCGGCCTGCCCAGGCTGGGCGTTCCGCTGGCCCGGTCGACCGTCCGAACGCGGATTCGGTGTGCAAAAGTATGCGAATCCGCCTCGCCGCGTCGCAGCGCACGCTCCTGAAAGCCGTTGATAAGGAAAGAAAAAATCCCCTTTACGATCCGCCGAAATCTCCTATATAACAATAACGAAACGTGCATTCAGGTTTACTTATCGCACGTCGCCGCATCGGAAGGAGCAGAAGACCATGGCACGCTACAACGACAAATTCGAACTCTCCGTCGAGGATATGGAACTGATCGAAAGCGCTCTGCACAGCTCGAAATCGAACCAGCCCGAGCCGGTGACCCGTCGCATCCACGACCTCCTCGGTCGGCTGCACAACCAAAAAGTTTTTTACCGTCCCAAGTCCGCGCCCTATGTCGGAGGCTAACCAGCCTCAACGACACGGTGCGCAGTGCAAGGCACATTCGAACGACTGACAGGACAGGAAAGTGACAAGGCCGAGGCCCGCAACGGGCTTCGGCATATCTTTTCCCTCAGCCTCACCAAAATTGCCGACGGTCTCATCGATCCCAAGCTGGTGCTCAGCTGGCTTCTGGGTGTCCTCGGCGCGCCGGGCAGCCTTGTCGCCCTTCTGGTGCCACTGCGCGAGGCCGGGGCGCTTCTGCCACAGGTCCTTCTCGCGCCGTGGCTGGAACAGCGCAGGCAACGCCGCTGGATGTGGGTCGCGGGCAGCGCGGGGCAGGGGCTCATGGCCGCCGGCATCGCCGCCTCGGCCATTTTCCTGCAGGGCTGGGCGGCGGGGCTCGCCATCTGCATCCTTCTGGCCGCGCTGGCGGTCTTCCGTGCGGCCTGCTCGGTCTCCTACAAGGACATCCTGGGCAAGACCGTGGGCCAGACCAAGCGCGGCGCGGTCACCGGCATGGCCGGCTCGGTCGCGTCCATCGCGGTGCTGGTCTTTGCCGGGCTGATGCTGTCGGGCCTGATCCAGACCAAAGCCGCCGTGATCGCCGCCATCGCGCTCGCCGCCTGCCTCTGGATCGCCGCCGCGCTGATCTTCTCGACCCTCAACGAGGATGACAGCACCCCGCAAACCGACACCGGCCTGCACCGCTTCCGCGACGTGATCCGCGAAGACGCGAACCTGCGCCGCTTCATCCTGGTGCGCGGCCTTCTGACCGCCACCGCGCTTGCGCCGCCGTTCCTGGCCGTGATGACCACCCAAGGCGACGACAACAACCTGCGCACCCTGGGCGCATTGCTGGTGGCCTCCGCGGCGGCGGGGGTCGTCAGTTCCTACGCCTGGGGCTGGCTCGCCGACCGCTCCAGCCGCCTGATGCTGCTCGCGGCGGGGCTTCTGGGGGCGCTGGCCATGGCGGCGGGTGTGGCCGCCAACCTTGCCGGTTGGGCGCAGACCACGGCCCTCATCCCCGGCGTGCTCTTCGTCCTGATGGTCGCCTATCACGGCGTGCGCCAGGTGCGCTCCACCTACCTTGTCGACATCTCGCCCGAGGACCGGCGCACGGTGAATTCCGCCGTCGCCAACCTGGCCATCGGGATCATCCTGCTGCTGGCCGGCGCCTTCGGCGGCGCGCTCAGCTGGGTCGGTCCCAATGCCGCCCTCATCGGGTTTGCGGCGATGTCGGCGCTTGGTGGCCTTGCCGCGCTGGGCCTGCGAGATGTCACCTGACCGCATACTGCCGTATACAATTGTATCGCGCTGTATTCGTCCGTATGCGTGTGTTCACTGTAACATATTGTGACATAAAGAGAATTTTCATTTCCAGATGAAATGCTAACTTTGTTGCACGGACCCACGGGTCGCAGACGCGGACAAAGAAAACGGTAGATTAAATGGCACGTTTCGATATCAGCTCCGACACCTCCGATGATGCGGGGGATGCGGATGATCCCGATCAAGCAGCGGGAACCACCTATCTCGGCTTCCCGGCCAGCGCGGTCCCCGACAAACCGGGGCAGGAGCGGGAATACACGCTCGACCGCATCGAGCGCACGATAGGCTCCATTCTCTGACCACCGCTGGCGGCTTGAAACGCCGCCCTTAGGGTGACAGGTTCCCTTCAAACCTCGAAAGGGAACCCAAGATGTCAGAGACCAAGATGCTGACCTCGCCGCAAGGGCGTTGTCTGGCCTATCACAAGACCGACGGGGACGGGCCGGGCGTGGTCTTTCTCGGCGGTTTCAAATCCGACATGGAGGGCACCAAGGCCCTCCATCTCGAAGACTGGGCCAAGCGCACCGGCCGCGCCTTTCTGCGGTTCGACTATTCCGGACACGGCCAAAGCGGCGAAGCTTTCACCGATGGCTGCATCGGCGACTGGGCGGCGGACGCCCAGGCGGTGATCGAGGAACTGACCGACGGCCCGCAAATCCTTGTCGGCTCCTCCATGGGCGGCTGGATTTCCCTGCTCATGGCCCGTGCCATCCCCGACCGTATCGCGGGCTTGGTCACCGTGGCCGCCGCCCCCGATTTCACCGAGGACAGCATGTGGGCCGGCTTCACCGAGGCGCAGCGCGCCGAGCTGAAGGCCAAGGGCCGCCTCGCGTCGCCCAGCGAGTATGACGAGCCCTACATCATCACCCACCGCCTGATCGAGGACGGGCGCGACAACCTCGTCCTGCGCTCGGACCTGAAACTGCCGTTCCCGGCGCGCTTCCTGCAAGGCACTGCCGATGCGGATGTGGACATGTCCGTGGCCCTGCGCCTTCTCGACCACGCCAAGGGCCGCGACATGCGCCTCACGCTCGTGGACGGCGCCGATCACCGCTTTTCCGACCCCGACTGCCTCGCGCTCATCATCCGCTCCATCGAGGACGTGCTGGAGCGCATCGCGTGAGCGCCGGCACCGTCCCGGCCGGATCGGCGGATTGCCGTAGCCCGCGCGAGTTTTCTTGGTTTTCCCGCGCGCCTGTGGCAGAATCGCGTCCATAAAACAGCGCAAAGCGCGCGGGCAGGTTAAGGAAAAAGCGATGAAGGACCCCTTGGTGTTTCTGCCGGGCATGATGTGTGACGCACGCGTCTTCGGCCCCCAGATGACGGCGCTCAGCCCCGACCTGCCGGTCACTGTCGCGCCCATTTCCCACGGCGACCGGATCGAGGAAATCGCCTCGGGCCTCCTGGACCACCTGCCGCGCCGCTTTGCGCTGGCGGGGCTGTCCATGGGCGGGATCGTGGCGCTGGAAATCGTGCGCCGCGCGCCGGACCGGGTGACGCGGCTCTGCCTGATGGACACCAATTCCATGGCCGAGACGCCGCAATCGGCCGCGAATTACGAGCCCGTCGTCACCAAGCTGCGGGCGGGCTTCATCGACCAGGCCGTGTCGGCGCTGTTGCGGCCCGAACACCTGGCCCCCAATGCCGAGCGCACCTCGATCCTGCACATGGTCACCAAGATGGCCGAGAACCTCGGACCCGAGGCCATCACCCGCCAGGTCCGCGCCCTGCAGCGGCGCCGCGACTACCAGGCGACCCTGCGCAAGATCCACGTGCCGACGCTGGTGATGTGCGGCGTGCACGACACCCTGACCCCGGTGAAGCGGCACGAATTCATGGCCGGTCTCATCCCCAACGCCGAGCTTGCGCTGGTGCAGGAGGCCGGGCACCTGCCGACGCTTGAATCCCCCGAGGCCGTGACCGCCGCGATGCGCGTCTGGCTGAAACAGCCCCTGGTTCTGCACCGGCGCGTCGAGGCGGGGTAGGGCGGGCAACCCGGCAATTCAGCCTGTCATCCGCGGGCTTGACCCGAGGACCTTTTTGAGCGCGAGATCCCGGATCAAGTCCGGGATGACGTTTGTTTGACTTGGCCGCGCGATTGCCAGACCGCGGGATGGCGAACCGCCCGGCGTTCAAGGCACTTTATGGTAGCCATCTCCGCAAAATCTCGGTGTTGGGCGCTTACATCGACCAATCGCCAGCCCGGGGGGCGGTCTGGCGATCGCGCGGCGGCGCGGCTTTGCCGCGCCTTTGTTCCGCGCGTGGACAAAGACGGGGTCATCCCGGACCTGATCCGGGATCTCTCCGCCCAAGCGCGCCGCTTCACTCCGCCGCGATCTTGGCCTTCTTCTTGTCCTTGCGAGACTTCGTGCGGCTGCGCGCCGCCGGGTCCTCGGAATTGGCGTCGATGAAATCCAGCACCAGCGGCCGGATGTTGTTGCGCCAGGATCGGCCCGCGAAGATGCCGTAATGGCCCGCGTCGGGCTCCAGGTGGCTGGCCTTCATGTCGTCCGGCAACCCGGTCAGCAGGTCCAGCGCCGCCACGCATTGCCCGGGGGCCGAAATGTCGTCCTTGCCGCCCTCGACCGTCTTCACCGCGACCTTGCTGATCGCGCCGATATCCACCTTGTGGCCATCGACCACGAATTCGTTTTTGGCGATCTCGCCCGCCTTGAAGATGCGTTCGACCGTCGACAGGTAGAACTCCGCCGGCATGTCCATCACCGCCAGGTATTCGTCGTAGAACTTGTTGTGCGGGTCGCGGTCGCTGGCCTCGCCCTGCGCCACGCGGGTGATCTGGTTCATGAAGGCCTGGCTGTGCCGCTCGGCATTCATCGACATGAACGACGCCAGCTGCAGCAGGCCGGGATAGACCTTGCGCCCCACGCCGGGATACTTGAACCCGACGCGCTGGATCATCGTGCCTTCCAGTTGGCCCATGGTCACGCTGTGGCCGAAATCCGTCACCTCGGTCGGCGTGGCGTCGGGGTCGATCGGCCCGCCGATCAGCGTCAGCGAGCGCGGCTGCGCCTCGGGGTCCTGCTCGGCCAGATAGGCGGTGGCGGCCAGCGTCAGCGGCGCCGGCTGGCACACGGCAATGACGTGCAGGTCATTGCCGAGATGCCGCATGAATTCCACCAGGTAGAGCGTGTAATCCTCGACATCGAACTTGCCTTCGCTGACCGGGATGTCGCGGGCATTGTGCCAGTCGGTGACATAGACCTCGCAATCGGGCAGCAGGGATTTCACGGTCGAGCGCAACAGCGTCGCGTAATGCCCCGACATCGGCGCCACCAGCAGAACGCGGCGATCCATCTCGTCGCGCCCCTGCACGTTGAAGTGGATGAGGTCGCCAAAGGGCTTTTCCACCACCGTTTCGATGCTGATCAGGTGATCGCGCCCGTCCTCGCCGGTGATCGACTCGATTCCCCAGTCGGGCTTGGCGACCATCCGCTGGAACGTGCGTTCGGTCACTTCGCCCCAGGCGGCCAACCACTGAAATGCAGGGTTTGGGGTCAGCGCGAAGATGGGGTAAGATGCCATGGAATAGGCCGTCGCACCCAGCCACTGGTTGGTGTTGCGGATGGTTTCCATCAAGTCGTAGGTGGCCATGTAACGCATTACTTACTCCTTCGGCCGGACCGACCGAGTTGGTTCCATTCGTCGCAGTCCCGCAGGCCCCGGGGACCTGTATAGGCGGGGCGACGTTAACACTTGCATACCAGACGCAGGCCTCCTGCGCCATGCTGCACGGCAGAAAGATTAGAGGATTTCGTGGAAATGGCAACGCCCGACACCGCTGATGAAAAAAATCTGGAGCGGATGAACGAAAATCTCGAGAAGGTCGAAGCCTTGTCACAAAGGCTCGTTCAGGCGCTCAGCCACCGAAATCCGCCCATGCCCGAACTGAACGGTCCGGGGCAGGATCTTTATGCACGTGCAGCAGCCTCCTATTGGCAGGCGCTGATGGAAAACCCCGGAAAGATCTACGAACAGCAGCTCGAATACTGGGGTAAATCCGTGCGCCACTTCATGGAGGCGCAGCAATCGCTGCTTCAGGGTCACCCCCCGTCCGACGCTGACGAAGACGATCCCGACCCGCTGGAGGGCGACAAGCGGTTCACGAATCCCCTGTGGCGGACCCACCCCTATTTCCGGCTGGTGAAACAGCAATATGCGCTCAACCGGCAGGCCGTGGAAAAGGCCGTGGCCGAGGCCGACGACCTCGACCCCAAGGACCGCAAGCGCCTGACCTACTTCGCCAGCCAGATCGTCGACATGATGAGCCCGACGAATTTCCTGGGCACCAACCCCGACGCGCTGGAACGCGCGCTCGAGACCGAGGGTGAAAGCCTGGTGAAGGGGCTGGAGAACCTGGTGGCGGATCTCGAGGCCAACAACGGCGAAATGGTCGTGCGCCTGTGCGACGAGGAGGCCTTCAAGCTGGGCGAGAACGTCGCCGTGAGCGAAGGCGAGGTGGTCTATCGCAACCGCCTGATGGAGCTGATCCAGTACAGTCCCACCACGGCGCAGGTCCACAAGACCCCCGTGGTGATCTTCCCGCCCTGGATCAACAAGTACTACATTCTCGACCTGAAACAGGAAAACAGCCTGATCAAGTGGATCACCGATCAGGGCTACACGCTGTTCGTCGTGTCCTGGGTCAACCCCGACGCGTCTTACAGTGACGTGCTGATCGACGACTATATCGAGGAAGGCTTCCTGACCGCCATCCGCGAGGCCAAGGCGATCACCGGCGAGAAACAGGTCAACGCCGTGGGCTACTGCATCGCCGGCACCACGCTGCACCTGGCCCTGGCGCTGATGGCCAGGCGCGGCGACACGTCCGTCAAATCCGCCACCTTCTTCACCGCGCTCACCGACTTTGGCGAGCAGGGCGAGTTCGTGCCCTTCCTGCAGGACGATTTCGTCGACGGCATCGAACGCGAAGTGGAAGAGCAGGGCGTCCTGCGCTCGTTCATCATGGGGCGCACCATGTCCTTCCTGCGCTCGAACGACCTGATCTACAAACCCGCGATCCGCAGCTACATGATGGGCGAGACCCCGCCCGCCTTCGACCTTCTCTACTGGAACGGCGACGGCGCCAACCTGCCGGGCGCGATGACCAAGCAATACCTGCGTGACCTCTGCCAGGCCAACGCCTTCGTCACCGACGGCATGACCGTCTGCGGGGAAAAGGTGCATATCAGCGACGTGACCGTGCCGATCATGGCCGTCACCTGCCAAAGCGATCACATCGCCGCCTGGCGCGACTGCTACCGCGGCTTCATGCAGACCGGATCGACCGACCGCAGCTTCATCGTGTCCGAGTCCGGCCACATCGCCGGCATCGTCAATCCGCCGTCGAAAAAGAAGTACGGCTATTACATGAACAAGGACCTGCCGCCCACGCCCGATGAGTGGCTGGAGGGCGCGACCGAGCGCGACGGCTCCTGGTGGCCGACGTGGGAAACCTGGCTGCGCAAGCGCTCGGGCACCAAGGTAAAGGCCCGCAAACCGGGCGATTCCGAGCATCCCAGCCTCGGTCCGGCGCCCGGAACCTACGTTTTGCGCAAGGCAACCGCCTGACGCGAAACGCTTTTTCAGATCGTGTGAAAGTTTTGCTGCAGTGCAGCAAAAGGGGTTGCAATGCTGCGATGCAGCATCTATATATGTTGCAGATGCAAAGAGCGGACCAACCGCCTGCAAACAGAACACGACTGAAACCGAACACATAGGAGCCGTACCAATGGCAAAAGCACAAGCACAAGACATCAACGCGATGATGAAAGACATGATGGGCGCATTCCCCGTCGACACCAAGGCGATGGAAGAAGCGTTCAAGAACCAGGCCGCCCTGAGCGAGAAAATGTCGGGCGTCGCGCTCGAAGCCGCCACCAAGTCGGCCGAGCTGTCGGGCAAATGGACCCAGGAAACCCTGTCCAAGCTCAGCGACGTCACCAAGGCGAAATCCGAGCCGGCAGACTACGCCAAGGCCATGACCGACTTCGCGTCGGCCAACGCTGAATCGGCTGCCGAGCACATGGCCGCCTTCGCCGAGATCGCGAAGAAGGTCCAGATGGACACGGTCGAGCTGATGATGGCTGCTGGAAAAGACCTGCAGGAAGACGCCTCCAAGGCCGTCAAGAAAGCCACCGACGACATGACCGCCGCGGCCAAGAAAGCCTCGACCACCGCTGCCAAGTAAGCGGAGCCGGTCAACGGTTTAACGAGTACGGGTCAACTTCCTCCCTTTTGGCCCGGATGACCGAAGGGCGAGCCTCACCGGCTCGCCCTTTTTTGATGTCCGTATTTCTGAAAGGACAGCCCGAAGGCGACACGGCTGACGAGAAACGGACGTCGAGCGTTTTCAGGTGCTGCCGATGTAATTGCAGCCGAACCGACGTTGCATCTCGCGATGTGTTTCTCCTCGAAGCGCGTCAGCCTCGGCGTTGATGCTGTCCAGGTCGGCCACCACATCAGAGGAAACACGGTCCGGCGACATGCTGGCAACCATGGCTTTTGCCTGTAGCCGCGCAGAGGTCAGCATGGCCGGTTCAAACATCGCATGAGCGGCACGGGCGTTGGTCTCTGAACTTGCCAGCGTTGCCGCGATCGCGCAGCGATAGCTCATCGAGCCACTGCCATCCTTCACCTGAAAGGTATAAACCGCAGTCTCGGACGCGATTGCCCGGACATAGCTGATCCCCGTTGCTGCCAGTATTCCGAACCCAATTGCGAGTGTGACCATTCCGGTTTTCATCAATCCCTCCAAAGTATTTCTTATGGTTGAAAATAAATTTCTTACGGTTGTAAGGTAAATTCCTTACGCCTGAACGTTAATGGCAAAGCGTGGCGAAATTTGGGCGCCCTCCGGACCATCGCCAACTTACGTCAACCGGCCGCTATGCGGAGGTTGCGGACATTCACCGAACGTCCGTAAAGGAGGCTAGGCAGGCCTCATGCCGCCATCTCCAACTGGATTTCGCCATCATGCAGAAAGCACCGCTTGTCGAAAAGTGACAGATCGACGGGGTTGGGCAGCCTTACATTTTCGATGTTTGGCATGCCGCAGGACGATAGCTCAAAAGCGCGGTCGATCTGCGAGAGCAGAACCACGATCGCCCCTCGTCCGATGGCAAATTCCTTGAGCGCTTGGATTTGTTCTTCAAGCGGAGGATTGCTTCGTCGTTGATCCAGGAGTTGCAGGTAATCGACAACGACCAGTGCATCACAAGGCGCATTATCGAGGCATTCGATAATGTAGGACGCACAAATATCGTCCGAGGTATCAACGACGATTGAACGGGCATTTGCATCTTGGTCGAACCCAAGTTCCGCAAACCGATCCCAGACGTCCACTTCATTGTAATCCAATGAATAAACGTAACCTTTGCGACGGTTTTTCTCAGCCAATGCGGCCAGCTCCAACCCAAGCAGGGTTTTCCCTTGACCGGGACGCGCACCGATCAACACCAACTCGCCTGGATTGAGCTGGCTCAAAACGGCTTTGGCGGGTGTTGATTTGGAATAGCTGGACGCCAGGTGGCTCCAGTCCCTGAAGCCCTCTTTGCGAGCAAGCTGGTTGAGTGCCTTGTGAAGCTTGATGCCATTGTCGCGCGCGAGCAGTTTTGCTTGACGCTTGAGTGTGTAGATTGGTGAAGACAGTTTCATCTTGAACCTCCAATTACGAGCGGTCTCCGCAATCCCTCCTTATGCGCGTGCTCGAACAGGATAGGTTCGAATCGTGTCGCTCCGCATGTCAAATGCTGCCCCAGTGGAGGGGGGAGGCCCGAGCAAGGCCATGCGCAATGCTACCCGTGCCTGTGAGAATACTCAATTGGATTTCGGTCATTCGCCACAAGCTGACGCGTGATCAGGATGGGCCTCCTCCGGACCATCGCCAACTTACGTCAACCGGCCGCTATTCGCCGGTCGTGGGAACTGCTTTGTGACCCCATGACCACACCTCCGGGACCAAGTGATTGCCAACAGATCGCAGCGGCGTAAGGTGAGCCCAAATCGCAACGACTCATCGGACTGACCCATGCCCATTGCCGCAGCAAGAAACTTCGTTCTCCTGGCGTGCAGCCTTTTCCTCGCTGCCTGCGCGGGAACGATGCCCTCGGACACTCTCGGCGGGGCAACTTACCCCGAATACGGCGAAATGCAGGAAGGGCACATCACCATCGACGCGATCGACCCGCAATACCTGCGCGAGCCGAACCGGCGCAAATCGGTGACATACCAGGGCGACGAGGCGCCCGGCACCATCGTCGTCGACCCCTACGCCAAGTTCCTCTACTTCGTCGAAGGCCCCGAAAGCGCCATTCGCTACCCCGTCGCCGTCGGCCGCGAAGGCCGTGGCTTCAGCGGACGCGCCACCATCGGGCGCAAGGCCGAGTGGCCGGGCTGGACACCCACCGCCAACATGATCCGCTCCGACCCCGAGGCCTATGCACCCTTCGCCGGGGGCATTCCGGGCGGCAAGGCCAGCCCCCTGGGCGCCCGCGCGCTCTATCTCTACCGGGGCGGCCGCGACACCTATTACCGCATCCACGGCACGAACGACCCGGCCACGATCGGCAACCAGGGCAGCGCCGGATGCATTCGTCTGTTCAACCAGGACATCATTGACCTTCATTCGCGCGTGCCGGTCGGCGCTCCGGTCGTTGTCCGCAGCTACGAAGAATCCGTGGCGGCGGAAGGCGTCGAGACGGCCAACCGGGGCGGCGAAATGGTCCCGAAACCCATCGACGCCGACAGGGTCTATGCCTATGTTGCCGAGGAACAGCGGCGCAAGGCCGAGTACGAAGCCAGCGAATAAGAGCCGGGCGCGATAGGCTGACACCGGGCACGGTGTCGCTTTCCGGATGCCGGCTCACCCCGGCGTCCGGGCCACGCCATGGCGCCCCGGTCGCCTTCGATGTCAAGAATGCTGCCGCGCCGTCTCCCTTGCGCGCGCTCCGCACGCCCCTGGTGCGGCGCTCCTCCATCTCCGGATCCACACGCCCTTTCTTTTTGTTCTGCACTGGCATAGGCTTCGCTGCAGTGCACGCATTCCGGGGAGGACACACGTGGCCGAAGACGAAAAACCGCTCCTGATCAAACGGTATGCCAGCCGCCGGCTGTACAACACCGAAACGTCGGACTACGTGACGCTCGAAGATATTTCCGAGTTCATCCGCGACGGCCGCGAGGTGCAGATCATCGACCTGAAATCGGGCGACGACCTCACCCGGCAATACCTGCTCCAGATCATCGCCGAACACGAAAGCCGCGGCGAGAACGTGCTGCCGATCAACGTCCTCACCGACCTCGTGCGCAGCTATACGACCCACGCCACCTCGATGGTCCCCGATTTCCTGTCTGCCAGTTTCGAGATGCTGCAGCAGGGCCAGTCCAAGATGATGGAGAACATGGCCAAGGCGAACCCGCTCGCCAGCTCCTTCAACCAGATGCCCGGAATGGAAACGATTCGCGCCCAGCAGGAGGCATTCCTCAAGGCCATGACCGGCGGCGGCGTCCCCGGCATGACCGGCAAGACACCCGAGGAGGGCGAGCCCGCCACGGGGGCGGCCGGCGACGAGGGGCTCGACGACATCAAGAAGCAACTGGCCGACCTGCAGGACAAGCTGTCCAAGCTCGGCAAGTAAGGCCCCCACATGGTCGACAGTCCCGGCCGCATCACCCTGTGGGGGATCGAGGTGTTCATGGCCGCGGCCGACGAACGCTCGATCTCCGCGGCGGCCAAGCGCCTCGGCGCCAGCCCCTCGGCGGTCAGCCAGCAACTGACCAACCTCGAAGGCGCGGTCGGCGCCACGCTCCTGCAACGCAACGCCCGGCCCATCCGCCTGACCCCGGCGGGCGAGATCCTCAAACGCCGCGCCCAGGTCATCCTCAACGAGGCCGCCCAGGCCCGCGCGGAACTCGCCATGTCGGACATGTCGATGCTGACCCGCTTCCGCCTCGGGATGATCGAGGATTTCGAGGCCGACGTTACGCCGCAGTTGCTGACCCACGTGGCGGGCGAGCTCAAGACCAGCCAGTTCCTGCTGGAAACCGGCGCCAGCCACTACCTCTACGACCTCCTGGAAAGCCGCACGCTCGACATGATCGTCGCCGCCGAACTCAACGCCGGCGACGACTGGGCCGAGGTGCACCCGCTGATGCGCGAGGGCTTCGTCGTGGCCGCCCCCAAGGCCCGGATCAAGCCGGACGGTGATGTGCTGCGACAGCTGAAACGCCTGCCGCTCATCCAGTATACCCAGCGGCATTACATGGGCCGTCTGCTCTCGGCCCATCTTGCCCGGCAGAAACTCAGCCTGCCGCATAGGTTCGAACTCGACAGCTACCACGCCATCCTGGCGCTGGTGGGGCAGGGGACCGGCTGGACCATCCTGCCGCCCTTGGCGCTGATGCGCGCCCGCCGCTTTGCCGCTCAGATCGACGTCATGCCGCTCCCGTTCGAGCCGCTGACCCGCACCATCAGCCTGACCGCGCGCAAGGACATCCTTCAGGACCTGCCGGCGCAGCTGGCCTCAACCCTGCGCCCGATCCTGCGCGACACGATCCTCGCCCCGGCGCAGGAGGCGTACCCGTTCCTCGCCGATCAACTCGACCTGCTCTGAAGCGCTTCGCCTATTACCTGGGTCGTCAGCGAAAGGCGAAACGCGTGCAAAGATTGGCTAGTGTGCGAAACGCTTCAGGTCGGGCGCGCGCCTTCCTCAGGTGCCGTAGGCCCGTTCCGGCTCCACCGGACCCGCCGCCGTCTCCGCCGCCGCGATCAGCGCATCGGCCACGAAGTCGAGGTCGTCCCGGCTCAGCCGCGCGGGCAGCCGCACGTCACAGGCCCGCATCAGCATCGCCCGCGTCTGCGGCAGCTCCGGCGTCGGCCCCGGCAGGAACTGCCAGTTCCAGAAGGCCCGCGCGTTGTCCTGCGACATCCCGAACACCTGCACCTTCACGCCGCGCCCGGCGGCGGCGGTGGCGAACGCCCGCACCTCGGCATCGCTCATGCCGACAAGGTTGAACTGGATCGAATCCGGCGCCCGCTCTTCGCGGTCCAGCTTGTCCGGCACCCGCAGCCAGGGCGAGGTGTTCAGCCGCCCGGCGACATGATCGTGATTGGCACGCCCGTCGCGCACCCGCCGCGCCACCTCTGGCAGCTGCGGGCGGATGATCGCCGCGCTCAGGTTGCCCATGCGCAGATTGTAGAGCGGCAGCCGGTTCTGCCAGTCGGCAAAGGCGGCCGCCAGCATCGGGTCGTCCCCCGCCATGTGCTTGGCCCAGTTATGCTCGTATGCCCCCGACATGATCACCGCGCGCGCCACCAAGTCGGCATCGTCGGTCACCAGTATCCCGCCTTCGCCCGCATTCACCAGCTTGTAGGATTGGAAGCTGAAGCACCCGACGCGGCCTATCGTGCCGATCTTGCGCCCGCCCCAGACCGTGCCCAGGCTGTGTGCCGCGTCCTCGATCACCGGGATGCCGCGCACGTCGCACAGCCCCATGATCGCATCCATGTCGGATGTATGGCCCCGCATGTGGCTGACGATCACCGCGTCGATGCCCGAGTCGAGCTTGGCCTCGAAATCGGCCATGTCGATCCGGTAATTCTCGCCCACCTCGCACAGCACCGGCACGCAATCGGCATGGATGACCGACGACGGCACCGCGGCAAAGGTGAACCCCGGGATCAGCACCCGCGCATCCCGCGGCAGCCCCAGCGCCTTCAGCGACAGGAACAGGGCCGCCGAACAGGACGACACCGCCAGCGCATAGCGTGTGCCCATCAGCGCCGCGAATTCCCGCTCCAGCAGGCTGACCGGCGCATCCTCGGGCGCGGTATAGCGGAACAGGTCGCCCGATTGCAGCATCCGGTCGATCTCGGCCCGGGCCGCCTCGGGGATGGGTTCGGCGTCATAGACGTTGGGGGCGGGGGACGTGCTAACCTGGGTCATGTTCGGATTTCCTGAAGCTCGTTTTTCGATTTTCCGAAACCTCTACACCAAAACCATCCAACCCCAAAGCGAAGTTTTGGCAACGGCGCCGCTCCGCCGTCTCTTCCTCTGGCGATAAATATCCCAGGGGGGCGTCGAAACTCCGTTTCGACGTGGGGGACTGGTCCCCCTCCGACGTCGCTGACACCTCACCGCGTCTCGGCCACCGCCCACTCGCGAAACGCCGCCACCTTCGGGTCGTCCCACCTGTCGCGCGATGCAATCAGGCAGATGCCGCCCATGGGCGAGGTACAGACCATCTCCGGGAACAGCTTCACCAGCAGGCCCGATTCCAGCTCGTCCCGGTTCAGCGCAAGATCCGCCATCACCACGCCCGCCCCCAGCGTCGCCGCCTTGGCCGCCATGTCCAGGTTGGGAAAATCGCTGCCCTGGTTGGCGTCCACGCCGCGCACGTCGAAGGCCTCCAGCCACGCGCGCCAATCGGCGTGGCGCGGCGTTTCGTGCAGCAGCAGGAACCGGGCCAGGTCCTCGGGCCGCTCGGGCCGTCCTTTCGTTTCCAGAAGCGACGGCGCGCAGGCGGGCGTCACCTCGACCGGAAACAGCGTCTGCACCTTAAGATCGGCGGGCCGGTCCGGCCAGTGCGTGACCGAGAATCCCACGTCATACTGGTGCGCGTCAAACCCGTAGGGCCCCACGAAATCCGTGGTCAGCCGCACGCCGACCCCGGGATGCAGGGCACGGAACCTCTCAAGCCGCGGCAACAGCCAACGGACCGAGGTGGCGGGCGGGCAGATGATCCGCAAATCCGACGCCTCCGTCCCGATCCGCGAGGTTTCGGCCAGGATGTCGCCGAAGGCCCGTGTCAGCACCGGCTGCAACCGCCGCCCCGCCTCGGTCAGTTCCACCCCCTTGCCGTGGCGGCGAAACAGCAGGGCGCCCATATCCTCTTCCAGCAGCTTGATCTGCCGGCTGATCGCCCCGCGCGTCACGTGCAATTCCTCCGCCGCCCCGACAAAGCCACCGTGGCGGGCAGCGGCCTCGAAGGCGCGCAGGGCATTCAGCGGGGGCAATCTCATCGCCGCTCCATGGATCAGGTTTTCTCATCCATGGTGCCAGAAAGAATGGTTTGAGCGCAAGCCGCGTCGCGCCCTATTCTCACCAGGCAACCCGATCCCGTGAGGTCTGTTCATGTATGAGATCACCTTGTCAAAGCCGTCACGCCCATCGCTCGCGCAGCGTCTTCGCCATCGGATTCGGTCCGTGAGAAATCCTGACCCGACCGACGGGATGATGCTGGCCGATCTCGAACGCCTCGCCGATATCTCGCCGCACCTTCTGGCGGATCTCGGCTTCGAGGCCATCCGCACCGGCCCGTCCGGGATCACGTCCTGGCGGCGCGGGCGCCTGAGGGTCGTCCGCCACACCGGCCCGGACGCCCGCCATCATGCTTTTCGCGTTCCGTGCGGCTGACCCGCCTCAGATCCCCAGCCGGTCGCGCGTCGCGTACCACGTCATCGCCAGCACCAGAAGCGGCGAGCGGAACGCCGCACCGCCGGGGAAGGCGGGCGCCGGCACCCGCGCCAGCGTGTCAAAACCCTCCGCCTCTCCGCGCACCGCGTCGGCCATCAGCTTGCCTGAGAAGGTGGCCATGCCCACCCCGTGCCCGGAATAGCCCGAGGCCGACAGGACATTCGACGCCACCCGCGCCAGATAGGGCATCCGCTTCATCGTGATCGCCAGCGTCCCGCCCCAGGCATGGTCTATCTTCACGTCCCGCAGATGCGGGAAGATCTGCGTCATCGGCTTGCGCACCAGCCCCGCGATATCGTCCGGGAAGCGATAGCCATAGCTTTCGCCACCGCCGAACAGCAGCCGCCTGTCATGGCTCAGGCGGAAATAATTCACCACGAACTTCGAATCCGCCACGGCCACGTCCCGCGTCAGCACCTTGTCCGCGTCGTCCCCCAGCGGCTCGGTCGCCACCACGAAGTTGTTGATCGGCATCACCTTGGCGGCGACCTGCCGGTTCAGCCCGCCCAGATACCCGTTGCACCCCAGGATCACGTGATCCGCCGTCACCCGGCCCGCATCCGTGGCCACCACCGCCGGCGCGCCCTCGTCGATGCGGTGTACCTCGGCCCGCTCGTATACCCGCACGCCCGCATCCCGCGCTGCCCGCGCCAGGCCAAGGGCAAAGGCCAGCGGATGCAGATGCGCCGCCGACATGTCCAGCGATCCGCCCAAGTATTTCGGAGAAGGGCAGAGCGCCTGCGCCGCGTCCCGGTCCAGCGTCTCCAACTGGTCATAGCCATAGCGGCGAAACAGGAAATCGGCATAGTCATGCTCTTCGCGCACCTCGGCCCTGGAAAAGCACATATGCGCCACGCCGGGCTTCAGATGGCAGTCGATCGCGTGCCTCGCCACCAGCGATTTCACCAGGTCCTTGGCGCCCTCCGCCAACTCCCACAGCCGGGCCGCATCCTCGCGCCCCACCAGCCGTTCCAGCGTCTGCTGGTCCTGCCGCTGTCCGCTGCCCAGCTGCCCGCCATTGCGCCCCGACGCGCCGAACCCCACGCGATGCGCCTCCAGCAGGACCACGTCCAGCCCCGCCTCGGCCAGATGCAGCGCCGCCGACAGGCCGGTAAACCCAGCCCCCACCACGCAGACATCCGCGCGGGTCTCGCCGCGCAACGGCGCGAACGGCGCCAGCGGCTCGGTCGTGGCCGCGTACCAGCTGTCGGGATATGTCCCGGGCGTGTCGTTGGAATAAAGCAGGTTCATTGCGGGGCTATCCTGTAATGGGCCAGGGTAAAGGACGGCGGATCGAGTCGATCCACCCGGATGCCCTCCACCGTCGCCACGGGCAGTTCGATCCTGAAACAGTCGGGGCAGGGGCGGCCCAGATGCGCCTCGGCCATCTCCGCCAGCCGGTCCGCCACAAAGGGCGGCTCGGGCGGCGCAAACTCAGGCATCGCGGCAAAGGCATCCTCGGCCTGCAGCGCCTCGACCATGCGCTCGGTCAGATCGACCGTCAGCGATGGCTCGATCACCATGATCCCGTCCAGCCCGCGCAGGTCCCCATCCGGGTCGCGTAAGTACCCGTCCACATCCTCGCCCACCACGGGCCAGCCCGGCTGCGGCGGGTAGATCTCGCTCACCCGCATCGGGTTCAGCCGATAGGCGTCGGTTTCGGGAAAGACATGGGCGAACGCGGCGGCAAACCGCGCCTCCAGCGTGTCCTGATCGAGCGGAACGCGCGCCGCGTGCCCGGTCTCGTCCGTCTCCAGCAGGATCGCGGGCAGGCTCAGACGCACGCGCTGGGGAAAGACGATGGTGCCCGGCGCGGGCAGGTCCGCAGGTTCGATCAGCGCCACCTCCGGGTCCTGCATCAGCTTGAACATCCGCCCCCGCGCGGCGTCGTGGTGGTCAAAGCGCTCGGTCACCAGCTCGACCGGCTCCGACGCCTCGACCAGCCCCGCCATGTCCCGTTCATGCGGCGGATCGAAGGCCTCGGTCCCGGCGCAGAAGGCGCGGTAACAGCGGTACGTCTCGACCCTCTGCTTGTCCTTCAGCACGGTCACGAAAGCCCCGTCCGGCGGCATGCCCGGCGGGCTCAGAAACAGGATCGACAACAGCGTCCGCTTCAATTGCGCACCGGGATTGTCGGTGTAATAGGCCTGCCCCTGCGCCGCCTTCAGCGCGGCGGCATCCCGCACCACGCGCAGCCCGTCGCCGGTCGCCTGCTCGTGCAGCAACAGCGCATAGCCACCCTCGTCCAGCGGCAGCCCCTCCAGAAAGTCATGCCGCTCGACACCCGTCGTGTCGGCGTCGGCCGGTGTCGGGGCAGGGCCCTCGCGCAACAGCCAAAGCCCGGCCACCAAAACGACCATCACGCCAAGGGCTAGTCCCGCCGCCCTAGACATTCATCAAGAGATGCTCGCGCTCCCACGGGGAAATCACCTGCAGGAACTCGGCATATTCCGTGCGCTTGACGATGGAATAGACCCGCGCGAACTCGGGGTGCAGCACGTCGTGCAGCTCTTCCGCCTCGTCGAACAGGTCCAGCGCCGCACCCAGCCCGTCGGGGAAATCCGGCTCGCCCTCATAGGCGTCGCCCCGGAATTGCGGCTTGGCACGCAGCTCGTTCCGGATCCCCAAAAGGCCACAGGCCAGGCTGACCGCGATGCCGAGGTAGGGGTTGCAATCCATCCCCGCGATCCGGTTTTCGACCCGCCGCGCCTCGGGCTTGGACAGGGGCACGCGAATGCCCGTCGTGCGGTTGTCGCGGCCCCATTCCAGGTTGATGGGCGCGGCATTGTCCTTGACGTAACGGCGATAGGAATTGACGTAGGGCGCCATCACCCCGATCGCCGCCGGCATGTATTCCTGCAAGCCGCCGATGAAGTGATAGAACATGTCCGTCTCGCCGCCCTGCGGCCCGGAAAACGCGTTCTTGCCGGTCTCCATGTCGATGATCGAGTGGTGGACATGCATCGCACTCCCCGGCTCGGCGGCGATGGGCTTGGCCATGAAGGTGGCAAAGCAATCGTGCCGCAGCGCCGCCTCTCGGATGAGACGCTTGAAATAGAACACCTCGTCCGCGAGCTTCACCGGATCGCCGTGCCGCAGGTTGATCTCCAGCTGACCCGCGCCGCCTTCCTGCGTGATCCCGTCGATCTCGAAGCCCTGCGCTTCGGCGAAATCGTAGATATCGTCGATGACGGGGCCGAACTCGTCCACCGCCGTCATGCTGTAGGCCTGCCGTGCGGCGGCCGGACGGCCCGACCGGCCCACCATCGGCTCGATCTCCTGCCGGGGGTCCAGGTTGCGGGCGATCAGGAAGAACTCCATCTCCGGCGCCACCACGGGCTTCAGCCCCAGCTTCTCGTATTGCTTCACCACCCGTTTCAGAACGTTGCGCGGCGCGAAATGGATGGGCTTGCGGTCGCGGTCATAGGCGTCGTGGATCACCTGCAACGTCCAGTCCCCGGTCCAGGGCGCCGCCGTGGCGGTGCTCATGTCCGGGGTCAGGATCATGTCGCGCTCGATGAACCCTTCCGCGCCCGCGGCCTCGCCCCAGTCGCCGGTGATCGTCTGGTAGAAGATCGAGTCGGGCAGGTGGAAATACTCCTGCCGCGCGAACTTGGTGGCCGGCACCGCCTTGCCCCGCGCGATGCCGGGCAGGTCTGCGACGATGCACTCCACCTCGTCCAGCCGCCGGTTTTCCAGATAGGCCTGCGCCGCCTCGGGCAGTCCGCTCGTCCAGTCCTCGGCCATGTCAGGCCCCTTTCCTGAAATGCGCCGCCATGCGTTCGGCAAAGGCGGCGGCGTCCGTGGGCGTCTGGGCGCCGGCCTGCGCCTCGGCCAATTGGTCGTCCGGCACCACGCCCGCGCCGCGCTGGTCGATGATGGTCTGCAACACATGCGCGGTGAATTCCGGATGCGGCTGGATCGTCAGGATCGTGTCCCCGATCATCAGCGCCGCGTTCTCGCAGAAATCCGAATGCCCGATCACCTCGGCCCCCTCGGGCAGCTCGACCACCTGGTCCTGGTGCCAGGCGTGCATCGCCAGGGGCTTGCCCTCGATCTCGTACTCGGTGCGCCCCACCGACCAGCCGCCGGGAAACTTCACCACCTTGCCGCCCAGGGCCTGCGCGATGATCTGGTGGCCAAAGCACACCCCGATCAGCGGCTTGCCCGCGTCGCGGATGTCACGGATGAACGCCTCCAGCGGGGGGATCCACGGATGGTCCTCGTAGGCGCCGTGCTTCGAGCCGGTTATCAGCCAGCCATCCGCGTCATCGGGGCTCTCGGGGTAGACCTCGTCCACCACGTCGTAGCGCTCGAAGGTAAAGCCGTGCCGCCCCAGCAGGTCCGCGAACATCGCGTCGTAATCGCCCGTGCTCTCGATCAGGTCGGGCAGGGCGTGTCCGGTCATCAGGATGCCGATCTTCATGTCACACCAGAAATTTGATCAAATTTACGCTAGCCGAGCCAATCGGCCCGTTCAAGGCCGTTCTAGGCCATTTCCGGCGCCCGCGCCACGGGGTCCGCGCGTCCGGCATGGTAACGACTTCGGATTTTGAAAAAATACCGCCGCGATACCACCCGGATACCGACGCGATACCGACGGGGGTTTGCAGCGTTAACCTTTAAGTCGCTCAGACCGTTTCCAGGTAGACTTTCCAGTGCTCCGCCGGGTCCATCTCGGCGAAAAGCGCCAGTTCCTGCCGCTTGGTCATCACCAGGTTCTGGATCAGCATCGGCTCGAACACGCGGGCCAGGATGGGCGCGGTCTCGAACATGTCGATGGCGCTCTCCCAGTCCTCGCAAAGCTGCAAGAGGTTGAGATCATAGGCATTTCCCGTGATCGGCTCCGGCGGCTCCAGCGCGTCCTCGATGCCGGTCAGCGCGGCACCCATCACCCCCGCGAAGGTCAGGTAGGGGTTCGTATCGCCGCCCGCCACGCGGTGCTCGATCCGCCGCGCCTTGGGGCTGCCGCCCGGCACCCGGATGGCCGCCGTGCGGTTCTCATAGGCCCAGGCCACCCCCGTCGGCGCATGCGCCCCCGGCACCAGCCGGTCATAGCTGTTGGCATGCGGTGCGAACAGCAAGGTGCTTTCCCGCATCGCCGCAATGCACCCCGCAACCGCTTGTTTCAAAAGGGGTGTTCCCTCTTCCCCGCCATTGTCGAAAACGTTCTTTCCGTCCTCGTCCCAGACCGAGAAATGCAGGTGCATCCCGTTGCCCGCGTCGTCGGAAAAGGGCTTTGCCATGAAGGTCGCGGCGAATCCGTGCGTGCGCGCCAGGTTGCGAATGAGCCGCTTGAACAGCCACGTGTCGTCGGCGGCCCGCATCGCGTCCTGGTGGTTCAGCGTGATCTCGAACTGACCCACACCGCTTTCGCTGGTCATGGTCTGCGCCGGGATGTCCATGGCGGCGCAGGCCTCGTAAAGCTCTGACAGGAAAGGGTCGAACAGGTCCAGCTGCGCCATCGAAAGGATTTCTTCCGACCCGATTTCACGCCCCGTTAGGGGGTTCTTAACCGGACTGAGCGTATCGTCGCTGTCATCGACCAGGGTGAATTCCAGCTCGGTCGCGGCCACCACGCGCCATCCCCGCTTGGCATAGCGCGCCAGTACGGCGTCCAGGGCATGGCGCGGGTCGCCCTCGAACGGGCGGCCATCCTCGTGATACATGGCCATCGGCACCAGCGGCTGCTCGGTTTCCAGCCAGGGCAGGGGCAGGGCGCCGCGCCCGGTGGGCAACAGGATGCCATCGGCATCGCCCGTTTCGAACACCAGCGGGCTGTCCTCGATGTCGGCCCCGAAGATATCGAGGTTGAGCGCCGATATGGGCATCCTGATCGCGCCCTTGTCCAGCTTGCCGGCATAATCACCCGGCACGCGCTTGCCGCGCATACGACCATTGAGGTCGCATGCCGCCACGCGAAAGGTCTGGAATGTCGAAAGGTCCATGATGGATGTCTTTACCCAGAAAGGATGCCGGGGGCCAGATAGATTCGTCGGCACCGAGTTCTCCGGGTAAAGGTCTTCTATTTCATTGGGTTAGCCGGACACAGACGCCCGGTGGATACTGTCAATCGACGCCGCGATCGTGTCGTTGAACGCCGCGTCCGACTGCTGGGCCGACAGCCCTTCGGTCAGCGCGCGCGAGAAACTGGCGATCATGCCGGTGTTGCTGGACAGCCGGTCATTGGCTTCCTCGCGCGAATAGCCGCCCGACAGCGCCACCACCCGCAGCACGCGCGGATGATCGACCAGCGGCTTGTAATGGTTGGCCGTCTCGGGCAGCGTCAGCTTCAGCATCACCTCGCGCCCCTCGGGCAAGGTGTCGAGATGCTTGGCAATCTCGTCGCGCAGGATCGTCTCGGCCTCGGCCTTGTCACTGATCGAGATGGTCACCTCCGGCTCGATGATCGGCACCAGTCCGTGATCGAGGATGATGTTGCCGATCTCGAATTGCTGGTCCACCACGGCGGCAATCCCCGCAGGCGCGGCCGCGTTGATCACTGACCGCATCTTGGTGCCGAAGATACCCGCATCGTTGGCCCGGCCCAGCAGGTTTTCCAGGTCGGGGATCGGTTTCATCAGCTGAACGCCATCAGCTTCGTCCGCCAACCCCTTGTCCACCTTCAGAAAAGGCACCACGCCACGCTCTTGCCACAGATACTGTGCCGACGGCTTGCCGCCCATTTCGCGGTCCATGGTCATCTCGAACAGGATCGCGCCAAGCACCTTGTCGCCGGTAAAGGCCGGCGCCTGCGCGATACGGGTCCGCATGTCGTGGACAAGGTCGAACATCTCTTCGTCCGAGGCATAGGCGTCTTCCTCGATCCCGTAGAGCCGCAGCGCCTTCGGGGTCGATCCGCCCGACTGGTCCAGCGCCGCGATAAAGCCTTGCCCCGCGCGCACCTGTTGTGTTTGTTCAGCCTTCGACATGCCATCCCTCTTGTCGGTCATTCAGAGTTTCCCGTTTCATACGTGAGGGCCGCGTGCCGCGCAATGCTCGGTGGCGCTAACGCGGCGGGTCGGCGCGCAGGTAGTGCGTCGGCATTCCCCGGCTCGTGCAGCCCCGGCATGTCAGGCGGCCACCGGCATCGGGCCTCAGCACGATCGGGTCGGCACTCTCGTGGTGGCAATACCGGACCGCCCAGCCATTCGTGGAATTCAGCTCGATTGCGCCATCGTTCCGCAGGCAGACCTCGAGCGACAGCAATCCGATGGCGACCGGGCTATGGGCCAGCCGCTCTTTGAAAAAGGCCCGATGCTGCCGGATCTGCAGCGTCGGCGTTGCCGACCCCCGCGCGATCGTCTGCGCGATCCGGTCCGCCAGCGGATCCTCCGCGGTTCGTCTGCGGTCGATCACGTAAAATCCCTCATGCGGATTGGCCGGATAGATCAGCGCCTCGACCCAAGGATAGAGGATCCCCCGCTCGTACCTGTCGACCACACGCCATGTCAGCGCCGAGAGGATGAGTAAGACGCCGCCTGCAAGAAGCCCACGGCGCAGGATCATTCCTCCTTGGCGTAGCGGCCGGCGAGGTTGCCCTCGATCCAGTCGGTCAGGGCGCGGGTCTGGATCTCGGTCCGCAAGGCCGACCAGGTCTCCCGCACCTCCGGCCCGCGATTCTCGAAGCGATTCTCGATGTCTTCGCGCAAGGGTCCGGCGCCGATATCGCCAGCCGCCTCGGCGATAAGCGCGAGATAATACGCCTGGCGGTACGAGCGGGGCGCGCCAAGGCCGGTGAAATAGGCCAGCGCCTGGGTCCGCACGGCGCGGATATCCTCGCCGGCCGGCAGCGCAGGGCGGGCGGGCCCAGCCGCTATGTGGGCATCCTGGGCCGACAGGACCTGCATCGTGGTCAAGCGCTCTTCCAGCCGATCGAGCATCGCAATCGCTCCGGATTGACGCCCTTCGGCGGCGGTCAGCGTGTTCTGATAGGCTGCGGCCGGGTCGCGGGGGGCCTGCGCCTGGGCGATCAGCAGGGCGGCCTCGGGCGCCGCATCCCCGCCTTCGTCCATCAGCGGGGCAAGGATGTCGGGCACCAGCGCCTCGGCGCGCGGCACGCCACTGCCTTGCAGCAGAGCCCTGGCGATATCGAGCCGCTCTGCCGTGCTGACGTCCCCGCCGTCGAGCCGTCCCAGAACATCGGCGCCCAGCAGGTCGGACTGAGCCAAAGGTGCGGTGCGCGCATCGGGCGCGAGCGCCTGCAAGAGTTCTTCGGGGGCCTGATAGACTTCCGGCTCCAGCACGATGCCGCTGGCGGGCAACTGCGCCTCGACGGTGATCTCACCCGGCGCGCGCACGAAGCCCGCGACATGCTCCATCAGGTCGTCAATGAACCGCCGCTCCGTCGCGGTCAGGGCGCGCGTGCCGTTGTTGCTCAGCATGTTGGTCAACTCTTCCGTGCCAAGGCTCTGGATCACCTCGGGCTGACGCAGGTTCTCGGGGATGAGCGACGACAGACGCTCCCATCCGCCCTGATCCTGAAGGCCCAGCACGGCGCGGCGCACGCGGATGGCCGGATCGCCGGGCAGGCCGAACTGGTCAAGACGCGGAAGGACCGCCCCCGCGGCCTCGAGGTCCAGGATCGCCAGATCGTTCACCGCGGCCGAGCCCGTGACCCGGATCTCGCCGGTGCTGTGCACGTATTCGGCCTGGTAGGTCAGCCGGTCGACCTCGATCTCGTTGTAACCGGCGGACCGCAGGGCCAGCCCCGCGTCACGCGGCACGCAGGCGATGGCGGCTTCGGCGCCCACCATGGTGGTCGAGATGGTCGCCACACCGAACGCCGCGGACGGTTGTCCGATGTCGACGCTGACGCGCTGAACGGTGATCTCGCACTGACGCGCGCGATCATGCGCCAGCTGCGGGCGCAAGGTGACGCCGGTCAGCGCGACGGTGCCGCGCAGGATGTCCGTTTGAAGGTGTTCGTACTCGACCTCCATCTGGGTGCGCAGGGCCGAAATGGCGATGCTGGCCAGGGAATCCGCGACCCTGTCGACGGAGAAGAGATCAAGCAGACCCGGCGTGGGGTCGCCTTCGGCCTGCGCGGGCGCGGCAAGGCCGAGACAAAGCCCAACGGCGATTGCGGACTTGAACGGATGCATGATGAGAACTCCCCCGGGAACATTGGCGTCGCCGAAAAGCTACGGCTGCGGCGATCCGTACCACAGTCCGGTTTTCCATACCTGTGAAAATCTCGGCTCACGGCCTATGGGGTGACCCGCTCTCAGCCGCCAAGGGCGGCGACACCGGGCAGGGTCTTGCCTTCCATCCATTCCAGGAACGCGCCGCCCGCTGTCGAGATATAGGTGAAATCCCCTGCCGCGCCGGCCTGGTTCAGGGCCGCAACCGTATCGCCGCCTCCCGCGACGGACACCAAGTGCCCGGCGCGGCTGCGCGCGGCGGCATGAGCCGCAGCGGCGTTGGTGGCGGCGTCGAACGGCTCGATCTCGAAGGCGCCCAGCGGCCCGTTCCAGATCAGCGTCCTGGCGGTGTCGAACGCAGCGGTGATCCGCGTCACGGCCTGCGGTCCGGCATCCAGGATCATCGCATCGTCGGGGCAGGCATGGGCGGGCACGGTCCGGTGCGCGGCGCCTGCGCGGAACTCCTCGGCCACCACGACGTCGGCGGGCAGCAGGATTTCACAGCCCGCGCCACCGGCCTTGACCATGATCTGGCGCGCGGTCTCGGCCATGTCGTGTTCGCACAGCGATTTGCCGACGCTCAGTCCCTGCGCGGCCAGGAAGGTGTTGGCCATGCCGCCGCCGATCACCAGCTTGTCGACCTTCTCGACGAGGTTGCCCAGCAGGTCCAGCTTGGTCGACACCTTGGCGCCGCCCACAACGGCAACGACCGGGCGGTCCGGCTGTCCAAGTGCCGCGTCCAGTGCCGACAGCTCGGCCTGCATCAGGCGTCCGGCACAGGCAGGCAGAAGGCGGGCCAGCGCCTCGGTCGAGGCATGGGCGCGGTGCGCGGCGGAAAAGGCATCGTTGCAAAAGACGTCGCCAAGACCGGCAAGGCGCGCCGCGAACTCTGGATCGTTGGCCTCTTCACCGGGATGAAACCGGATGTTTTCCAGAAGCAGCACCTCGGCCGCCTTGGCTTCTGCGGTGGGGGCCTCGGCGCCCTCCAGGGTCTCGATGAATTGCACGCTGTGGCCGGTGGCCTGCTGCAGGGCAGGGACCACGTGGCGCAGCGACATCTCGTCCACGACCTTGCCCTTGGGACGCCCGAAATGCGCAAGCAAAAGGGGCTTCCCGCCGGCTTGGAGAATGGCGTCGATGGTGGGCTTGATCCGCTCCAGCCGCGTGGCGTCGGTGACGCGCCCGTTTTCGACGGGGACGTTGATGTCCACCCGTGTCAGCACCGTCTTGCCGTCCAGGTCCATGTCGTCGAGCGTCTTCCAGCCCATCGCGATCTCTCCCAAGGTGGTGGTCGCGGGCCTTTTGGCGCGACCTTGCAGGGGCGTCAACCTCTGGCTTGGCAATCCCGCTCCAAGCGCCTAGGTATTGCCCAGCCCAAGTCAACAAGGAGGCCCCGGATGGCCGAGATCAAAGACCCTGAAAACACGATCCTGATGGAGCTGAAGGATGGCACCGTGACCATCGAGCTTCTGCCCGACGTTGCCCCGGGCCATTGTGATCGCATGAAGGAGCTGGCGCGCTCGGGCCAGTACGACAACGTGGCCTTTCACCGTGTGATCGACGGCTTCATGGCGCAGACCGGCGACGTGGCCAACGGCAACATGGAAAACGATTTCAACCTGCGCATGGCGGGCACCGGCGGCAGCGACCTGCCGAACCTCAAGGCCGAGTTCTCGGGGGTGCCCCACGACCGCGGAACACTGGGTGCGGCGCGCAGCCAGAACCCCGACAGCGCCAACAGCCAGTTCTTCATCAACTTCTCGGACAACCATTTCCTCAACCGGCAATACACGGTCTATGGCCGCGTGATCGACGGCATGGAGCATGTCGACGCCATCACCCGTGGCGAGCCGCCCGCGAACCCCGACCGGATGATCAGCGTAAAGGTGGCCGCCGATGCTTAAACTCTCTGCAGTCTTCACCCTGCTGGCCGCACCGGCCCTGGCCACCGGCCTTGAAATCGAGGTCGCGGGCGAGGCCAACGGCATGATCAAGGTCGACCTGCTGGAAGACGTGGCCCCCGGCCATGTCGAACAGATCACCGAACTGGCCCGTGAAGGCGCTTATGACAACGTGGTTTTTCACCGCGTGATCGACGGCTTCATGGCCCAGACCGGCGACGTGGAATTCGGCAAGACGGGCGGCGACATGTCCATGGCCGGCCGTGGCGGCAGCGACCGCCCGAACCTGGCCGCCGAGTTCTCGGACATCACCTTTGATCGGGGTGTTGTCGGCATGGCCCGCAGCCAAAGCCCCGACAGCGCCAACAGCCAGTTCTTCATCATGTTCGCGCCGGGCCCCTTCCTTGACGGGCAATACACCGTCGTGGGCCGCGTGACCGAAGGGCTGGACGTGCTGGATGACATCAAGCGGGGCGAGGGCCCCAACGGAGCCGTCATCGGCGAGCCGGACCGCATGGTGTCCGTCACGGTCACCGAGTAATCCGCGTGTCGGCCACGGGATACGAGCCGCTCGACGTGCTCAAACCCGTGGCCGACCGTATCTGGATCATCGACGGTGCGGCGGTGTCGGTGATGGGGTTTCCCTTTTCCACCCGCGCCACCGTGATCCAGCTGGAGAATGGCGACCTCTGGGTGCATTCTCCGACCCCGCTGACCAACGATCTGAAGGACGCCCTGGCGCTGCTTGGCCCGGTGCGGCACCTCGTTGCGCCGAACCAGTTCCATTTCCTGCACATTCCCGAATGGGCCGAGGCCTTTCCCGAGGCGCAATTCTGGATGGCGCCCGGTACGCCGGAGCGTGCGGCAAAGCACGGGATCGGCTTGCCGGAGGGGCAGGAATTGCAGCCCCGAGAGGCAGAGCTGCCGTGGGACGGGCAGATCGCCCAGCTTCTGGTGCGCGGCAGTCGCACGCACAAGGAAGTCGCGTTCTTTCACAAGGCGTCCGCCACGACGATCCTGACCGACCTGATCGAAGCCTTCGAGACCGCCAAGCTGCCCGCCCGGTGCCGGCCTTTCGTGTGGCTGAACGGGATCGACGACAGCGATGGCAAGACGCCGCCCCTGATCCGCTGGACCTTTCGCGACAAGCAGGCCTTTGCCGAGGATATCGAAACCATCGTCGGCTGGGGCGCTCGGCCCGTGATCCTCGCGCACGGGCGCTGGTATGACCGCGACGGCACGGCTGAACTGGAGCGGGCCTTTCGCAAATTGCTGGCGCCGCGCCAGTGGGATCGCGCAATGCGGGACATGAAGGCCCGAGAAAGCGACAACGACCAGGCCTAATGCAAGCGGGCGCGTCGGAACGCCTAGCGGATCAGGTTCGGACGAAAGCGCATCCGGGCGCGGCGTTCCTGCGGCAGGTGACGGTTCAGCCGCCGGTTTACCAGTCCGAAGATCGAGATCACCACCAGCGTCAGCAGGATGAAATAGCCCGCGAGTATCGGGTAGGGCACGAACGGGTTGAAGGTCTTGTCGGCAAAGTAGTTCGCATAGTAAAGCGCGTCGCCGCGTTGCTGCCACGCCGGGAAGGCCGAGAAAAAGACCAGCGTCGTGGCATGGAAGAGAAAGATCGCCTCGTTGGTATAGGCGGGCCAGGCCAGCCGCAGCATGGTGGGCCAGATGATCCGCCGGAACCGGGTAAAGCCGGAAAACCCATAGGCATCGGCCGCCTCGACCTCGCCCTTGGGGATCGAGCGCAGGGCACCGTAGAAGATTTCGCCCGAATAGGCGGCCGTGTTGAGGAAAAGCACGATCAGCGCGCCCAGCCAGGCGGCTGTGAACGCGTCGAAGACCGGATAAACGGACTTGAGGTTCAGAAAGACCGCGTAGGCAAAGAAGAACTGGATGAAGAGCGGTGAGCCACGGAAGATGTAGATGAACCAGGCCGACGGCTTTTGCAGCAGCCGGTTGGGCGAGGCCTTGCCCACGGCCACCAGCGTCGCAAGGCCGAAGCCTAGAATGATCGCCAGAACGCCGAAATAGATGTTCCAGATCATGCCGGATCCGATCAGGGTGACTTGCTGGCAAAGCGTGAAGTCCTCGCGCGGCAACAGGCGTTCTCCCAGCCCGATGGACCGCAGCCCGTAATCCTGGAGGGTCTGCCAGCAGCTCATCACGCCGCCGCCTTGCGCAGCGCTTCGCCGCCCGTGGTGGCCTGCCCGTGCGACAGCTTTGTCATCAGCCGGTCGAGCACGATCTCGGACACCCGCGTCAGACCAAGGTAGAAGACCAGCAGCGCCAGGAAATACCACATGCGCCAGTCGCCGTGGGGATAGTCGGTGAACTTCGGCAGGGCCGTCCCGGCCAGCTCCCGGGCCCAATAGACGATATCCTCGACACCCAGAAGAAACAGCAGCGGCGTCGCCTTGGTCAGAACCATCCAGACATTGCTGAGCCCGGGCAGGGCATAGATCCACATTTGCGGTACCAGAATGCGCCAGAAACTCTGGCGGCGGGTCATGCCATAGGCCTCGGCGGTCTCCATCTGCGCGCGCGGTACGTTGCGCATGGCGCCGTAAAGCACGTTGCCCGCAAAGGCGCCAAAGACCAGCGCAAAGGTCAGCACTGCGAGGGAGAAGCCGTAGATCTCGTGGACCCACTGGTCGGCTTCGCCCAGGGGCATCTTGGCCGACTGGCAGACGATGAAGTCGTTGCCCTGGCGGATGGGTTCGCTCCAGTCCGGGCATTTGACCTTGTGCCGGGCCCACTCCACGCCCTGGTCGAGCGCGATGATGAAAAAGAGGAAAAACGCCGTATCGGGCACGCCCCGTACCAGGTTGATGTAACCATGCGCCAGCCAGGCCAGCGGCGGGAATTTCGAGCGTGCGGCGGTGGCGGCGGCGAAACCGAAAGCCAGCGCGGTCGGTGCGGTTATGGCCAGCAGGACCAGCACCAGGCCGACGGCGAAATAGAGATTGGCGTGTTTGGCGGTCGTCAGGTAGCAGGCCAGCCACTGAACATCGCCCAGGACCGAAGGGTCGGTGCAGAACTCAAACATCGCGGTCCCCCGCAGCCCGGCCCAAGGGCGATGGCCTGCGCGAGGCGCTTGGCGTGAAGATGCGCGTGGTGTTGGCCATGGGTCCCCGTCAGGCCCGAAGCGCGCGCCCCGGAAAGCCCGGGGCGCGGCTGTTTCCGCTTATTCGAAAGTCGACGAGACTTCCCATTTCTTGATCAGTTCGTTCAGGCTGCCATCGTCCTTCATCGACTGGATGGCGGCGTTGAACGTTTCTTTCAGCTCGGTGTCGGATTCGCGGACACCCATGCCGACGCCACCGCCCAGCGGTACGTCCTCGCCCACGAACATCATGTCCGCGTCCTCGGCCACGATCGGCGCAAGGAAGGACTTGTCGGCCAGAACCGCGTCAGCCTCGCCGTTCTTGACGGCAGCGATGGTTTCCTCGGGCGTGGCGAATTCCACCAGCGTGGCGCCGGATTCCGCGATGTAGCCGGCCTGGATCGTGCCGGTCTGCGCGGCGATCACGCCGCCTGAAACATCAACGCCTTCCGACATGGCGGCATAGGCCGACGGATCGGGCGGCGTGTAGTTCTGGGTGAAGTCGATGACCTCATCGCGTTCGTCGGTGATCGACATGCCCGCGATGATGACGTCATAGTTGCCGCCCACCAGGTTGGGGATGATCGAATCCCAGTCGTTCTTGACCCATTCGCAGGTCAGCTCGGCACGCGTGCACAGCTCGTCGCCCAGCTCGCGCTCGAACCCGTCGATCTCGCCGGCATCATTGACGAAGTTCCACGGCGCATAGGCGCCCTCGGTGCCCAGGCGGATCGTCTTGTCCTGGGCCATCGCCATGCCGCCGGCGAGCGCCACGGCGAGTGTCGAAAGAACTAGCTTTTTCATAAGTGTCTCCCTTGCTTGGTTCTTCGGTTCAGGCGGCCATCGTCGAGCTTAGAAACTGACGCAGCCGCTCGGATTTGGGAGACCCGAAGAGCGTCTTCGGATCACCTTCTTCTTCGATCAGGCCCTGGTGCAGGAATATGACGTGATCCGACACGTCCTGGGCCATCTTCATGTCGTGGGTCACGATCATCATGGTCCGGCCCTCGGCGGCCAGGTCCTTGATCACGCGCACGACTTCCTGTTCCAGTTCGGGGTCGAGCGCCGAGGTGGGTTCGTCGAACAAGAGCGCCTCGGGCTCCATGCAAAGCGCGCGCGCGATGGCGGCGCGCTGTTGCTGGCCGCCCGACAGTTGCGCGGGATAAACATCGCACTTGTCTCCGATGCCGACCTTTTCGAGATAGCCGCGCGCCGCTTTCTCGACCTCAGAGCGGTCCCGGCCCAGCACGGTCACCGGCGCTTCCATCACGTTTTGCAGGATGCTCAGGTGCGCCCACAGGTTGAACTGCTGGAACACCATCGACAGGTTCGTGCGGATGCGCAGAACCTGCTTTGCATCGGCGGGATGCCGGTTCAGGCCGGCCCCTTTCCAGGTCACGGGCTCTCCCTTGAACAGGATATCGCCCTGCTGGCTGTCCTCGAGCAGGTTGGCACAACGCAGGATGGTCGACTTGCCCGACCCCGAAGATCCGATCAGGGACACCACGCTGCCCTTGGGCGCAGTGATGTCCACCCCCTTGATGACCTCAAGGCTGCCATAGGCCTTGTGCAGATTGCGGATCTCGATGACGGGCGTTTCGTCAGGCAAAGGCAGGTTCCGGTGTGCAAGTCAGGCAGTATTACCGGACACTAGGGCAGTAATTTTGGGCCAATGCAACTTGCAAAACGATGTTTTTTCGTCCGTTTCGCCCGTATTGCCCGCGTTTTGGGCGAATGCGAGGGGGTGCCGTTGCGTCAAGCAGGCGGCGGTGCGGGGGTCGGCACCGCGAGGTAGGCCTGGGGCGGAAGGCGCACGAGTCCGCGCAGGTCAAGCGCGTCGAGTGTGTCGGGCGGCAGGGCCCCGATTGCGGCCTCGATGGCCCGGAAAATCCGGTCCGCGTCATGCGACGGCGCGGTGATGAAGGGCAGGGCGGGCGTGGGGTCGGTTGCGGTGATCACGTGCAGTTGGGCCGCGAAATCGTCGAAACGCTGCATCAGTCGCCAGCTTTGCGCATCCAGGGCCGCCAGATCCGCCCGCTCCTCGGCCACCGCGCGCGCCGAGGCCTGGTGGCTGCCGGTCCGCAGGGTGTCGGTAAAGGCAAAGCCGCGCGCCATGGCCCAAGTGGCCGGCGCCGCCCAGCCGCTTTGCGACATCGCCTCGTTATAGGCAAAGCGCGCGGTCGCGAAATCCGCGGGGTCGGTTCGGGCATCGGTCTTGCGTGCCACGAAAACCGAGCGGTATTCGCCGGGGCCGCACCCCTCCAGCCGGTAATTCGGCGTACCGACGAGCGCAACCTTGTCATGCAGGCGGGCCCGGTAGGGGTATCCGCAGGTCTGCGACAGCAAGAGGTCGGGCGATTGCCATTCGTCCCAGGCGTCGCCGCCGCGTGTCAGATGGTCGGGGCCGCAGCCCAGCCGGTCACGGATCGCCTGCCACAGCCTGTCGGTGTCGGACCGAAGCTCGTCACGGTCGTACATCGGCAGGCTGGCGATCATCCCTCTTCCTGGCGCTGCCGCGCCAGGGCGCTGTCCATGTCCGTCACGCCAAGGAAATTCGACGCCATGCGGATGATGGCATCTTCGCTGGCGTCGCGCTCGCCATCGGCGAGCGCCACCTGCCACAAGGCCTCGATGACGCGCACCCGGTCCTCGTAGGCCACGGCGTCCTTGATCGCGCGGGTGAAGCGCACAGTGTCGGGCGCCTCGCCCTCAAGCTGCTCGGCCTCGTTCAGCAGGGCGGACGCATCCGGTTCGGACAACTGGTAGCGCGTCCGCGCGATGGCGAGGATGCGTTGACGCTCGTCCGTGTCGAAATGGCCGTCTGATTTGGCGATACGGACCAGGAGCGCGGTCAGCGCCAGCCGCGCGTCCTCGTGCGGCAAGGTTTCCGGCGTCGATTCGGTGAGTTTTTTCAAGAATTCAGCAAACATGAACCGGATATAGGCAACCTGCCCGCTGCCGCCAACGTGAAATGTGCAGCCCGGGACTATTGGCTGCCTCCCAGTTCTGTTTCCGCGCGGGCGCGGGCCGCGTCGCTGTCGTCGGGCGACAGGCCCAGCGTCCGGCGCACGTCTTCCAGCACGTCCAGCTCTTCCTCGCGGCGGACACCGTCGGACAGCACGACCTCCCACAGGGCTTCGAGCGCATCGACGCGCGCGGCGAAGCTGACCGTCTTGCGCAGGATGTCGCCAAACGCCTCGGTATCCGGCGCCTCGCGTTCCAGCCGTTCCGAGGTTGCACGCATCTTGGCGGCCTCGATTGGGCCCAACCCGTAAAGCCGGCGCAACAGCAGGTCGATCCGGTGCACCTCGGCGAACTTGTAGCTGTGATCCGACATCGCCACGCGCACCATCAGCGCCCCGAGCGCGAGCTTTTCGTCGGGCGCGGGCAGGGGTGGCGGCTCGGGCGCGTCGAACGCGTGCAGCAATCGGTGCAGAAGCGAGGTTTTTTGCATCGGGCGACTCCGCAGAAGAGGTCAGTTTCAATCAGGTTTAACGCGCCTCCGGGACGTAGAAAACAGATTTACCGGCCTATGCTCGCCGGGGCGCGGCATGGGTCCGAAACGTGACACATTTGCTCCTAACAAACGGCGGATTTCCGGATCAACCTAGTGGCCGACCAGGGAAAACCGATTTCGAGTTGTCAGGCATGTCGCTCAGCACTGCACAGTCCAATGTCGATCTTCGTTCCGCCGCACCGGAGGACCAACTGGCCTGGCTGCGCCAGTGCAAGCCCGAGGAGGCCCGGCGGTTCACGCGGGAGCACGACTGGTCGGGCGATCCGAGGCCGGTTCTCGGGTGGGTCATGGCGCAGAAGTTCATGGATCTCGGTACGGCGTTGACGGTATTCCTGAACGGGATGCCGCATCGATTCAACTACATGCCCAAGCGCGATGTCCCACACGAGCTTTGCGGCGCGGCACAGATGCTGGATACGATCTGTCTAAGACTGAACTCGGGCTTCTATCTTGTCTGGCCGGATCAGGATGTCTCGGACCGTGCCCGGATCCTGCGCTGGATGGATGCCCAGGCAGAGGATCGGCAGGAAGGCCGGCAGGGGCGTTACGTTCTTGACGAACGGATCGTCGCGACGCTTCTGGATGATGAACTGCGCCTGGATCCCAGGGCGGAAACGGCCGTCTACCACGAACGCCGGTCGCTCTTGCGCGACCTTTTCAGCCCGGTCCTGGAACTCGGCGTTTCCCGCAGGATGCTTCGGTTTCACCCGCCGCAGGAAGATCCGAACGACGATCTGACCAACCTGCGCTACTGACACGAGGTCGGAAAACGGAAACAGGGCGCCCGGTGCAAGGCGCCCTGATCATTCTCTGGACCCGCGATCAGAACTTGTAAGCCACGCCGACGGTAAAGGCGTCGACGTCACCGTCGCGTCCGCCAAGGCCCGGCCCCGAGAAATCGTAACTTGTCCGGGTATACTCGAACCGTGTGGTGATGTTGTCGGTCAGCATCGTCTCCAGGCCGACACCGTAGGACATGCCCTGGCCGGATCCCGAAACCCCGGCCGCTGCGACATCCCAATCGGTCCAGCCATAGCCCAGCGAGCCGTAGAGCAGCGAGTTGCCGAAGGCATAGCCGCCGCGACCGCGGACGCTGACGTTGTTTTCCAGATCCAGGCTCGTGCCCATCACCGTGTAGTCGAGCTTGCTGTCATAGCCCAGTTCGGCGCCGATCACGAAATTGGGGGCAACGGCGTGGTTGTAGCCGCCAAAGACCCCGGCATTGATCTCGGGGTTGATGCCGAAGGGCACGTCCGAGATCTCGAGATTTTGCATGTTCACGCGGCCACCGAGGTAGAAGCCTTGCCACTTTTCGGCATCCTGTGCGGCGGCGGTGGTCGCGATGGCCGAGGACAGTGCTGCGGCGGCGGTCAGGGATTTAAAGATCGTTTTCATATGGAACCTCATGTCAGTTATCGGCCCGGGACAATCCCGGGGCTCGGACATGGGTCGGCGTGATCTGTGAAAGGGTTCAAACCGGGTGTCGAAAAAATGCGCCACCGCGGTTTCGTACGGAAATAATGAAGAAATTCCTCAGACGAGGCGCGATGTCTCCACCGCCGCACGCACGAAATCGGCGAACAGAGGATGCGGCTTGAACGGCTTGGACTTCAGCTCGGGGTGGAACTGAACGCCGATGAACCACGGGTGATCGCTCCATTCCACGATTTCGGGCAGGCGGCCATCGGGCGACATGCCGGAAAAGACCAGCCCGCATTCCTCGAGCTTCTTGCGATACTCGATGTCCACCTCGTAGCGGTGGCGGTGGCGTTCGTCGATGGCCGTGCCGCCATAGACCTCGGCCACCTTCGAGCCGTCCTTGAGCACGGCATCATAGGCGCCCAGTCGCATCGTGCCGCCCTTGTCGTCGGTCACCTTGCGCTTGACCTTCTCGTTGCCCTGCACCCATTCCTTGAGATGGTAGACGACCGGCGTGAACCGTTTCTTGCCAGCCTCGTGATCGAATTCCTCCGATCCGGCATCCTTGAGCCCGGCCTTGTTCCGTGCGGCCTCGATCACCGCCATCTGCATCCCCAGGCAGATGCCCAGGTAGGGGATCTTGCGTTCGCGGGCGAATTGCGCGGCCTTGATCTTTCCTTCCGTACCGCGCTCGCCAAAACCGCCGGGCACGAGGATCGCGTGATACCCTTCCAGATGCGGAGCGGCATCCTCGCGGTCGAACACCTCGGCATCGACCCATTCGACATTGACCTTCACCCGGTTGGCCATGCCGCCATGGGTAAGCGCCTCCTTGATCGACTTGTAGGCATCTTCCAGCTGCGTGTACTTGCCGACGATGGCTATGTTGACCGCGCCGTCGGCGTTATGGATACGATCCACGACGTCTTTCCAGATGGTCAGGTCGGGACGCGGCGCCGGCGAGATGTCGAAGGCGTCCAGCACGGCCTGGTCCAGCCCTTCGTGGTGATAGGCCAGCGGCGCCTCGTAGATGGAATTTAGGTCGTAGGCGGCGACGACGGCCTCTTTCCGGACGTTGCAGAAGAGCGCGATCTTCTCGCGTTCCTTTTCCGGGATCGGCTGTTCCGAGCGGCAGACGAGGATGTCGGGCGCGATCCCGATGGATTGCAATTCCTTGACGCTGTGCTGGGTCGGCTTGGTCTTCAGCTCGCCGCTGGCGGCGAGATAGGGCAGGAGTGTCAGGTGCATGAAGATGCACTGCCCGCGCGGACGGTCGTGGCTGAACTGCCGGATCGCCTCGAAGAAGGGCAGGCCCTCGATGTCGCCCACCGTGCCGCCGATCTCGCACAGCATGAAATCGACCTCGTCATCGCCGATCGAGATGAAATCCTTGATTTCGTTGGTGACGTGGGGGACCACCTGGATGGTCTTGCCGAGGTAGTCGCCGCGGCGTTCCCGCTCCAGCACGTTGGAATAGATGCGTCCCGAGCTGACCGAATCCGTCATCCGGGCGGGAACGCCGGTGAAGCGTTCATAATGGCCCAGGTCGAGGTCGGTTTCGGCGCCGTCATCGGTGACGAAGACCTCGCCATGCTCGAACGGCGACATCGTGCCGGGATCGACATTCAGGTAGGGGTCCAGCTTGCGCAGACGCACCGAAAAGCCGCGCGCCTGCAACAGCGCGCCGAGTGCCGCCGAGGCAAGACCCTTGCCGAGAGAGGAAACAACGCCGCCGGTGATGAAAATATAACGTGCCATGCGCTGGCAATCCCCCGTGATTGCGGCGTTTATCGCCAGTTAAATGCGGTCGAATCGAAGCCCTAAGCACCGCATCACCACGGGACTCGAGCCATAAAGGATTCGGATGAAAGGCGCAATATGCTGTGACGCGCGGGTGCGCGTCCGCAAGCCTTAGTGGTGTTTCTGGGTCAGTCTGCGGTAGGTGTCAATGGCGCGTCATCGCCGGCCGATGGAGGCAGGAGTCCGTCGCCGCTGCTGTCGAGACCAGGGTTGCTTTCCTCGGCCGCGGGACGGTCATCGGTGATGCGGTCCAGAACCGAGGAGCCGCCGGAGTTTTGCGCCGCGATCACGGTCAGCGTCAGCGTGGTCGCAAAGATCGACAGGCCCAGGATCCAGGTCAGCTTGCCAAGCGCGGTGGTGGCCGAGCGCCCGGTGTTCACGTTGCCACCGCCGCCGCCCATGCCAAGGCCGCCGCCTTCGGAGCGCTGCAACAGCACGACACCGATCAGCGCGAGCGCCAGCAGCAGGTGAACAAGCAGGATGACATTTTCCATAAGACGCGGTCCCTCGGGTTCGGATGGGCGGTATCTAAGCAATTCGGGCGTCCCCCGCAACCCGCCGTTTTCGCAGTTTGCACAGCCTTGCGCTTGTGCGGGAGGGGATCTTGGGGACTGAAGATTACTCGTCCACGTCGTCCATGTCGGACTGGCCCGACACGCGACGACGCACGTGGCTCCAGCTGAGCCCGATCCCGAGAACCAGCGACAACGCGACAAGGCCCAGCCACAGATTCTGCGTCGGATTGTCGAGGTTGAGGAAACCGTAGTCCACGAGCACCCATGCCAACGCCGCGGCAATGGCCAGGATCAGCCCCATGCCGAATGCCCCGATCGAGCGCAGCGTGGCGCGCAGGTAGATGATGTAGCCCACGAGAAGCAGCAGCGCGAAGAGCACGGTCAGCGGCATCTGCGCATCCCAGTTGTTCTGCGCCCAGACGATGAAATTGTACCGGGTCGGGTTGAACGTCGCGGCCAGCAGGACAAAGGCCAGGGCCCACCTCACGATAAATCCGGTCATTCGCGCTCTCCTGCCTTGCGTTCGATCAAGAAGTGCCCGGCCCGGCGCGGGCTGTCCAGCCCGGGCGCGAAATTCCGGTTTCGCAGGCGAGACGGTGTGGGTATACGGGCGCGGGGTTCAAACACCGCCTGAGAGGTTTTCATGGCAAATGTCGTCGTTGTCGGCGCCCAGTGGGGTGACGAGGGTAAAGGCAAGATCGTTGACTGGCTGAGCGAGCGCGCGGACGTGATCGCGCGGTTCCAGGGCGGGCACAACGCGGGTCACACGCTGGTCATCGACGGCAAGGTCTACAAGCTGAACGCGCTGCCGTCGGGCGTGGTGCGCGGCGGCAAGCTGAGCGTGATCGGCAACGGTGTGGTGCTGGACCCGTGGCACCTGCTGAAGGAAATCGAGTCGATCCGCGAGCAGGGCGTCGAAATCAGCCCCGAGACGCTGATGGTCGCCGAGAACACGCCGCTGATCCTGCCGATCCACGGCGAGTTGGACCGCGCGCGCGAAGAAGCGGCCAGCAAGGGCACCAAGATCGGCACCACGGGGCGTGGCATCGGGCCGGCTTACGAGGACAAGGTCGGCCGCCGCTCGGTCCGCGTGGCGGACCTGGCCGACGACGCCACGCTTGAAGCGCGGGTGGACCGCGCGTTGCAGCACCACGATCCTCTGCGCAAGGGGCTGGGCATCGAGCCCGTGGACCGCGACGCGCTGGTGGCGCAGTTGAAAGAAATTGCGCAGGAGTTGCTGCCCTATGCCGCGCCGGTCTGGAAAGTGCTGAACGACCAGCGCAAGGCGGGCAAGCGTATTCTGTTCGAGGGCGCACAGGGCGCATTGCTGGATATTGATTTCGGCACCTATCCGTTCGTGACGTCCTCCAACGTCATCGCCGGACAGGCCGCCACCGGCGTCGGTATGGGGCCGGGGGCCATCGACTATGTCCTGGGGATCGTGAAAGCCTATACGACGCGCGTGGGCGAGGGGCCTTTCCCGAGCGAATTGCAGGATGCGGACGGGCAAAGGCTGGGCGAACGCGGACGCGAATTCGGCACTGTCACGGGCCGCCAGCGGCGCTGCGGCTGGTTCGACGCGGCCCTTGTGCGCCAGACCTGTGCCACCTCGGGCGTGACCGGGATATCGCTGACCAAGCTCGATGTGCTGGACGGCTTCGACACGCTGAAGATCTGTGTCGGCTACGAGTTGGACGGCAAGCAGCTGGATTACCTGCCCACGGCGACCGACCAGCAGTGGCGCTGCAAGCCGATTTACGAGGAAATGCCGGGCTGGTCCGAAACCACGGAAGGCGCGCGCAGCTGGGCCGACCTGCCGGCCAACGCGATCAAGTACGTGCGCCGGGTCGAGGAGTTGATCCAGTGCCCCGTCGCTCTACTCTCAACCTCGCCAGAGCGGGAGGATACGATCCTCGTGACCGATCCCTTCGCCGACTGAAACCGGCAGACCGCAAGAGGACCGCATGGCCCTGAGTTACAAAGCCCGCCGCCGCTGGTCCCTGGTGATCCTGCTGATCGCGCTCCCGCTTTACATCGTGGTGGCGGTCAACCTGACCGACTGGCTGCGGGCAGAATACGACGTGGGCATCCTGACCGAGCTGGTGGTCTTCGTCGTGCTGGGCATCGCGTGGATCGTGCCGCTGAAGCCGGTCTTTCGCGGCGTCGGCCAGCCGGACCCGGACGCACGGGACTAGGTCAAAGCAGGTGTCCTGACTTCGCAGCCTTGGTGGCAAGATAGGCGCGGTTGTGCGTGCCTTCGCCCACCTTGAGCGGCACGCGTTCCACCACGTCGATGCCGCAGCTTTTCATCATGTCGATCTTGGCGGGGTTGTTCGTCAGCAGCCGCACCGCGCCGAACCCCATGTTGCGCAGGATGTCGGCGCCGATGCGGAAATCGCGCTCGTCATCCTCGAACCCCAGCCGGTGATTAGCCTCGACCGTGTCAAAGCCCTGGTCCTGGAGCGCATAGGCCCGCATCTTGTTCGCCAGGCCGATGCCGCGGCCTTCCTGGTTGAGGTAGAGCAGTACGCCCGCGCCCGCGGCGCCCATCTGCGCCAGGGCCGCGCGCAGTTGAGGTCCGCAATCGCATTTCAGGCTGCCCAAGATGTCGCCGGTAAAGCAGGCGGAATGCAGGCGCGACAGCACTGGCTCGCCGCGGGACGGGCTGCCGATTTCTATGGCGTAATGTTCCTCGCCGCCATCTTCGGGGCGCCAGATATGCAGGCGACCCGCCTCGGACACTTCCAGCGGCAGGCGGGCGCTGACCACCTTGTGCAGGGGGCTGGCCTCTTTCAGATGCGCGGTGATGTCGGCCACCTCCAGCACGGTCAACGCAGGGTCCAGCGCCTCGGCCGGGAGTTTCATGACCAGTGCCGCGGGCAGAAGGCGGGCGGATTTTACAAGCAGCAGCGCGGCGCGATGCGTGTCGGCCTTGCCCTCGCGGGCCGAGGTCAGCGGCCCTTTCATCGGTGTGCGCAGATCGTCGGCCGGATCGGCCACGGCCTGCACCCAGGAAAGCGGCGCGTCGTGCGGAACTTTGACGCGCGCGAGGTCGCCATCATAAACCCGGGCCTTCAAGGTGTCGGCGCGGCGCGAGGAGATGACAAGATGCAGGTCCAGCCCCGTCGCTTGCAGCGCCTTCAGACGGTCCGCATCGCAGGTCTCTGCCGCCGCGACGATGGCCAGTGCAGAACCGTCCCGCAGGACCACCGGCACACCCATGCGAAGGTCCGCGCGGGCGCGTGCCAGGTATTCCGTCTTGCCGGGGCCAAGCTGCATAACGCGCCCTTTCTTTTCTGTCAGATCACGGCGAGGCTTTCACCTACAGCGTTTTGTAACTGAATGAAACAAAACACGCTTCGCCATAACTAGCCCGTGATTGGCCTGTCACAGTTCTTGTGCGATGCGGCGCTTCGGCACAAGTAGCTGACAGGCAACGAGGAACACGAAAATGGCTCAGCTGAAGAAAATTCTGCTTGTGGACGACGACGAGGACCTGCGCGAAGCTCTGAGCGAGCAATTGGTGATGACCGAGGATTTCGACGTCCTCGAGGCCGGCAACGGGTCGGAGGCGATGGCGCATGCGAAGGAGGGACTCCATGACCTGGTGATCCTCGACGTTGGCCTGCCCGATACCGATGGACGCGAGCTTTGCCGCCTGATGCGCAAGCAGGGCGTCAAGGCGCCGATCATGATGCTGACCGGCCATGACGGGGATGCCGACACGATTCTCGGCCTCGACGCCGGGGCGAATGACTATATCACCAAGCCGTTCAAGTTTCCCGTTCTGCTGGCCCGGATCCGCGCGCAATTGCGCCAGCACGAGCAGTCCGAGGATGCGATTTTCCAGCTTGGACCCTACACGTTCAAGCCGGCGATGAAGATGCTGATCACCGAGGAGGATCGCAAGATCCGGCTGACGGAGAAGGAAACCAACATTCTGAAATTCCTCTATCGTTCGCCCGAAGGTGTGGTGGCGCGGGACGTGCTGTTGCACGAGGTCTGGGGCTATAATGCCGGGGTGACGACCCACACGCTGGAGACGCATATCTATCGCCTGCGTCAAAAAATTGAACCAGATCCCTCCAACGCGCGTTTGCTGGTGACAGAGTCAGGCGGCTATCGTCTCCTGTCTTGATCTGGGTCAAGGGCGCGTCGCGCTCGACCCGGTAACGTGATACCCAACCCGCCGCATACGGGTCTAAATCTATGCACCTCCCTGTTGGACTGACCCCGGCCTGGCCGGGGTCTTTTTTTT
The DNA here is from genome assembly GCF_019802205.1 of Roseovarius atlanticus. Classification (GTDB taxonomy): domain Bacteria; phylum Pseudomonadota; class Alphaproteobacteria; order Rhodobacterales; family Rhodobacteraceae; genus Roseovarius; species Roseovarius atlanticus_A. Next base: position 1,890,393 of record NZ_JAHVHQ010000003.1, on the reverse strand, counting down.
GCTTCCTCGGGCAGGCGGCCGGTATCGGTCGATCCAGAGTTGAGGGCGGGGCGGTGTTGGCTCTTGCTGCGCCTTCACGAGCGTTCGGCACCACAACGCCCGATGCCTTCCTGCTTGTGCTGCGAGGGACGCTGGGTTTTATATCCCGGCGAACCTGAAACGCCGAACCGACAGGAGTCCCATGCCCTTCACCCTTGCTACCTGGAACATCAACTCGGTCCGCCTGCGCGAACCCATTGTCCTGAAACTGTTGCAGGAGGAGGCGCCGGATATCCTGTGCCTTCAGGAGTGCAAGTCGCCGGTCGAGAAGATCCCGCTGGAGGGGTTCGCGGCGCTGGGCTATCCCTACGTGATCGCGCGCGGGCAGAAGGGCTATAACGGTGTGGCGATCCTGTCGAAGCTGCCCATCCGCGATGTGGGCGAGCGCGATTTCGCGGCGCTGGGCCATGCGCGTCATGTGGCCGGGGAGCTTGAGAACGGCGTGGTGATTCACAACTTCTATGTGCCCGCGGGCGGCGATGTGCCGGACCGCGAGGTGAACCTGAAGTTCGGGCAGAAGCTCGATTACCTGACCGAGATGCGCGACTGGTTCCGCGAGGACCGGCCGCAGAAATCCATCCTCGTGGGCGACCTCAACATTGCCCCGCGCGAGGACGATGTCTGGAGCCACAAGCAACTGCTGAAGGTGGTGAGCCACACGCCGGTCGAGGTGGAGCACCTGAACAACGCGCAGGAGGCCGGAAACTGGACCGACGTCACCCGCGCGGACATTCCCGAAGGGCAGCTTTACAGCTGGTGGTCGTACCGGGCCAAGGATTGGGACGCGGCCGACAAGGGCCGGCGCCTGGATCATGTCTGGGCCAGTGACGACCTCAAGTCCGCAGCGCATTCCAGCCGCATTCTCAGGGCCGCGCGTGGCTGGGAAAAGCCATCGGACCATGCGCCTGTCTTCGCGACGTTCGACCTTTGACGCGGCACGGGATCACGGATGTGGGACCTCGGGGTCCCGGGCGGGTCTGCCCGCCTGCGTGATGGACGACGTACCGCGCTGGTCGGGTTGACGCGCCATTCCGAGGCGGTGCGCGGTCGGATGTCGGGGCCGGGTGGTGTGCGCTTTTCGTCGAGCCCGTGGCGGCCGTTTCGCGGGCAGGCGCGGGGGCCGGGGCGATCCGTTTCTTCCGACAGACGGTGTCTGGCGATTCGCGAAACCGGGAAATCGTTAACGCGAGTGGCCGGGCCGCAGATTGCGGCCTTTGGAAGGGCCTCGGGCGTCTGCGCATGGCGCGCGTTCATGACTGGCAGGCGCTGGGCGCTGGCACTGGACGGCGGCAAGGCGGGATCGGGCGGAGCGATGATGGTGGTGACGGTCGCGCCCGATGCTGCGTGGCGCGCTACCCTTCTGTTTCCGCAGGATAGTTTTGTGTCCGACCTGTCGGGCGGTGCGGCGGTGATCGGCGGGGGAATCCCCCGGGGGACCGTGCGGGGCGAGCGGCCCGGGGCCTGGTTCTGGTGCCGTATCGGGCCGGGAACGGGTGTGTGGCCCGCCGGGCTGTCGAAATGTTCACCGCTGGCCGAAGGAGTCGCGTTAACCGATTCGAAGGCGCCGGAAACGACGTCGGTATCGCGTCGGTATCCGGGTGGTATCGCGACGGTGCGTTTTTTTCGATCGACCACAGCGCCCGGTTCGTGACGTCACCGCGCGGTGCGGCAAGGACGGCGGCTGCGCCGCCCCTTGCAACACGGGGCCGCGTGGGCCATTTAGACGGCAAATGACATGCCCACGCGATGCGGAGGATACGATGCTTGAACTTGGTGGCCAGAGCCAACCCCAGACCGACCTGATCAAGGACGTCTCGGAGGCGAACTTCATGACCGAGGTCGTCGAGGCCTCGCAGACCGTTCCGGTGATCGTCGATTTCTGGGCGCCGTGGTGCGGCCCGTGCAAGACGCTGGGCCCGCAGCTGGAGGCGGCCGTCACCAAGGCGAACGGCGCGGTGAAGATGGCCAAGGTCAACGTGGACGAGAACCAGATGATCGCGCAGCAGTTGCGGGTGCAGTCGATCCCGATGGTCTATGCCTTCTGGCAAGGCCAGCCGATCGACGGGTTCCAGGGCGCGGTGCCGGGATCGGAGATCGACGCCTTCGTGAACCGCGTGATCGAGGCCGCGGGCGGCCAAGCCGGCGACTCGGGGCTGGAAGAGGCCATCGCGGCGGCGCAGGAGATGCTGGAGCAGGGGGCGGCGACGGATGCCGCCCAGACCTTTGCCGCGATCCTGCAGGAGGACGACAAGAACGCCGCCGCCTATGCCGGCCTGGTGTCGAGCCATATCGCGATGGACGACCTGGAGCAGGCGGAAGCGATCCTGAACGGCGCGCCGGCGGAGATCTCCAAGGCGCCGGAGCTGGAAGCAGCGGCGGCGCAGCTGGCGCTGGCGCGGCAGGCCGCCGATGCGGGGCCGGTGAGCGAATTGCGCGACAAGGTGGAGGCTGACCCGGACGACCACCAGGCGCGGTTCGACCTGGCGCAGGCGCTGCACGCCTCGGGCCAGACGCAAGGTGCGGTGGATGAACTGCTGGAGCTCTTTCGGCGCGACCGCGAGTGGAATGACGCGGCGGCGAAGACGCAGCTTTTCACCATTTTCGACGCGCTGAAACCGGGCGATCCGGTGGCGCAGGCGGGACGTCGCAAACTGAGCTCGATGATATTTGCCTGACGGACGGCACGGGCTACGTCCCCGGACATGATATTACAGGGTGATCTGCCGGAGATAATCCCGGTCTTTCCATTGCCGGGGGCGCTGCTTTTGCCGCGCTCGCGGCTGCCGTTGCACCTGTTCGAGCCGCGCTACCTGGCGATGCTCGAGGACGCGCTGAAGACGCCGCATCGCCTGATCGGGATGGTGCAGCCGGACCCCGGTGCGCGGGCGGGCGAGCACGGGCTGCACCGGATCGGCTGTGCCGGTCGCGTCACGCAGTTTTCCGAGACCGAGGACGGGCGGTACATGATCACGCTGTCGGGCGTGTCGCGGTACCGCGTGACCTCGGAGGTGGAAGGGTTCACGCCCTATCGCCGGGCGCAGGTCAGCTGGGAGGGGTTCGAGCAGGACCTGGAGCCCAGCGACAGTGACCCGGGGTTCAAGCGCAAGCCCTTCATGGATCTTCTGTCGCGCTATTTCGAGGCGCGCGAACTCTCGACCGACTGGGAGACGCTGAAGGAGGCCGAGGACGAGTTGCTGATCAATTCGCTGTCGATGCTCCTGGGGTTCGAGCCGGAGGACAAGCAGGCGCTGCTGGAGGCGCCGAGCCTGTCGACGCGGCGCGAGACATTGGTGACGCTGATCGAGTACGATCTGCGCGCCGGCGACGACAAGGACGTGATGCAATGAGTGAGACCGACCCCACGGCGCCGGAGTTCGACCGGCACATGCTGGAGGCCCTGATCTGCCCGCAGACCCATTCGGTGCTGGAATACGATGCGGAGGCGCATGAGCTGATCAGCCGCAACGCGGGGCTGGCCTTTCCGATCCGGTCGGGGATCCCGATCCTGCTGATCGACGAGGCGCGCAGCTTGGACTAGCGGAGTGCGCGCGGGGCGCGCACGCTTTCCTGTCTCGGCGTCGGCCCTTGGCCGCCGCCTCGGGGCGGGGGGTGGCGTGACGCTGTGACCCGGTCGTTGCGCTGGGGGCGTGCGTCGGAGCCTCCGGCGGGGATATTTGGGGCCAGAGGAAGAGTTGGGCCGGCGTGGCGTCAGGTGCTTTTGCGGGCGCGGGTGGCCATCACGTCGCGGCCCAGGGTGAGGGTATAGGCCTCGAGCCGGTGCAGGGCGGTGTCGGCGGCGGGGGCGTCCTGGTGTTCCAGCGCGTCGGCGAGGGCGCTGTGCAGGCCGACGATTTCGCCGCGGGAGCGGGCGGTGAAGGTGATCATGTTCATCAGGGGCTGCATCGCCTCGACCGCGCCGGCAAGCTGGTAGCTGAGCACGGGGTTGTCGGCCGCGTCGACCAGGGCGCGGTGGAGCGCGACGTCGGAGGCGCAGAAGGCCTCGTCGGAGAGACCCGCCTGCGACTGGCGGGCGATCTCGGCGCGCATGGTGGCGAGGCTGTGGTCGGTGCGGCGCCGGGCGGCGATGGGGGCGCAAGCGCGTTCGAGCGTGTAGCGGGCCTCGCACGCGGTCTCGAAGCTGACGGCGTTCATCGACAGAAGCAGCGTGGAGGTGGTGATGTGCTGGCTGTAGGCGCCCTGGTAGCTGAGCCGGTTGACGAAGGCGCCGCCGAACGCGCCGCGCTGGGTGCGTATGAGCGATTGCGCGGCCAGACGTTTGAGGGCCTCGCGCACGGTCGAGCGGGAGACGCCGAATTGCTCGGACAGCTCCGCCTCGGAGGGCAGGCGTTCGCCGGTGATCATCCGGCCCTCGACGATGGCGTCGCGGATCGCCTCGGCGATCTGGGCGGAGAGATCCTGGCGCGGCTGGGCGGGGTCGGCGGTTTTCATTTGTCAGACCTTTAATTGTCTGACATTCATAAGGGCAAACGTGACTCGAACCAAGGGTGATCTTCTGCATGTCGGCTCTTTCCCTGCGCTCGGTGGCCTGGCTGGCGTTTTTCGCGGCGATCCTGGCGGCGTGGGTGGTGATGTACCTGATGGCAACGGGGATGGACCTGGACCTGATCGGGCGGCCGGGGCCGATGGGCGAGACGATGCGGGCGATGCAGCCCGGCATGGAGATGGGCATGGGCGCCGGGACGGAGGGCGGCATGTCCGGTGGGATGCCGGGTGGCATGAGCGGCGAGATGTCGGGCGGCATGGACATGATGGCGATGGACAGGTTCAGGCCGCTCTTTGCCATGTGGGCGATCATGATGGCGGCGATGATGCTGCCGACCATGGTGCCGACGCTGCGCTGTTACGACGACCTTATCCGCAGCGCCGATGGCACGACCGCCGGATGGCTGGGCGTGCTGGCGGGCTATTCCATCGCCTGGCTCGGGTTCGCGGCGGTGATCGCGGGAGTGCAGATCGCGCTGCTGTATGGCGGGGTGATCGACATGCTGGGGATCGCGAAGTCGTCCTTGATTGCCGGCGGGCTGCTGATCCTCGTGGGCGCGTTCCAGTTCACCCGCGCCAAGGAGCTGTGTCACGGGGTCTGTCACAGCCCGATGACCTATTTCCTGGGGCACTGGCGCACCGGCTTTGGCGGCGGGTTGCGCATGGGGCTGGGGCTGGGCGCGTTCTGCGTGGGCTGCTGCTGGGGCTTCATGGCGCTGGGCTTCGTGGGCGGGGTGATGAGCCTGCTTTGGATGGGCCTGGCCACGCTTTTCATGGTATTGGAGAAACTGCCGCAGATCGGGCACCGGGTGATCCGGCCGATGGGTGTGGCGCTGATCGCGGGCGGGGTGGCGGTTCTGGCCGCGCCGCTGGTAACGGGAGGATAGAGCATGGCTTTGACACGCCGGAAGGACGCCGACAAGCTGCCGGTGTCGCAGCGGATCGACAACCGGATGGCCAACCCCAAGCGGCGCAAGATGACGCCGACGGAATGGGCGATCAAGGGCGAGCTGTTCCTCAACTGTTCCTGCACCGTGTTCTGTCCCTGCGTGGTGAGCCTGGGGGCGCATCCGCCCACCGAAGGGCATTGCCACGCGTGGATGGCGATCGCCATCGACGAGGGGCATTACGAGGGCGAGGACCTGTCTGGCCTGAACGTGGGCCTGCTGGTCGACATCCCCGGGCGCATGGGCGAGGGCAACTGGAAGGTCGCGGCCTATGTGGATGAGCGCGCCTCTGGCCGCGCCTATAACGGGATCCTGCAGATCTTCAGCGGGGCGGCGGGGGGCACGACGGGTCTCTTCACCATGCTGGTGAGCGAAATCATCGGGGCGGAGCGCGAGAAGGTCGAGATCGTGCGCGACGGCAAGAAGCGCGGGCTTTACATCGGGCGCAAGATCCAGGGCGAGATCGAGATGCTGGACGGCGCGAGCCCCGATCATCCGGTGATGGTGACGAACTCGAAATACTGGATGGGGCCGGACATCATCGCCGCGAAGGGCTTGAAGAGCCGGGTGCGCGATTATGGCCGGGTCTGGGATTTCGGAGGCATGTCGGCGGAGGTCTGTCCGATCGACTGGAAAGGGCCGAAATAGGGACGCCGAGCATGATCACACCCGAGTATTGCCGCGTGATGGCGCGGTACAACGCATGGCAGAACCGGCAGCTGACCGAGGCGCTGGACGGCCAGTCGCTGGAGGTGCTGACCGAGGATCGCGGCGCGTTCTTCGGCTCGATCCTCGGCACGCTCAATCACCTGCTGTGGGGCGACCTGATGTGGATGGCGCGGTTCGATCCGTCGGTCGAGGCGCCCGGGGTCGGCGTGACGAAGAGCGCGGAGATGCACCCGACGCTGGGGGCGTGGAGCGCGGCGCGCTATCACGTGGACGGCAAGATCGGCCATTGGGCCAATTCGCTGCGGGCGACGGACCTGACCGGCGACCTGCACTGGTATTCCGGCACGGCGCAGCGCGACATCGTCTCGCCCAGGGCCTTGTGCGTCACGCACATGTTCAACCACCAGACCCATCACCGGGGGCAGGTCCACGCAATGATGACCGCCGCGGGGCTGGAGGCGCCGGTGAGCGACATGTTCCTGATGCCCGGGGAGGGCTGAGCCGATGCTGGCCTTTGTCCTGGCGCTGGTGGTGATCGCGGCTGTCGCATGGAGCCTCGGGCGCGGTCGCGCGGGCGGCCGCATGGCGGGGCCGGGGAAACGGCCCGCGAGGCGGGCGTGCCAGTGGAGCGAGACCGGCAACAGCAACGGCCGGTTCGTCGAGTATCGCTGTGCCGCCTGCGGGGTCGCGGCCTATTCCGCCACCGGCGATGCGCCGGTGATCTGCAAGAGCAACCTGAAGGGATCTGCCTGATGCCGATGATTTCCCTGTCGCGCCGGTTGCGGCGCACGCCTTTTTCCGACGGTGTCGAGGCCGCCGGGGTGAAAGGCTACACGGTTTACAACCACATGTTGTTGCCGACGGTCTTTCGGTCGGTCGAGGAAGACTACCGCCACCTGAAGGAAGCGGTTCAGGTCTGGGACGTGGCCTGTGAGCGGCAGGTGGAGCTGCGCGGGCCCGACGCGGGCCGGCTGATGCAGATGCTGACGCCGCGCGACCTGCGGGGGATGACGGCGGGGCAGTGTTACTACGTGCCGATCGTGGACGAGACCGGGGGCATGCTGAACGACCCGGTGTCGGTGAAGCTGTCGGAGGATCGCTGGTGGATTTCGATTGCCGACAGTGACCTGCTCTACTGGGTGAAGGCCACGGCGCATGGCTGGCGGCTGGACGTGCTGGTGGACGAGCCGGACGTGTCGCCCCTGGCGGTGCAGGGGCCGAAGGCCGAAGAGCTGATGGCGCGGGTCTTTGGCGACGGGGTGCGCGATGTCCGGTTCTTCCGCTTCGGCGTGTTCGATTTCCAGGGGCGGGACATGGTGATCGCGCGGTCGGGCTATTCCAAGCAGGGCGGTTTCGAGATCTATGTCGAGGGCGCGGATATCGGAATGCCGTTGTGGAACGCTTTGATGGAGGCGGGGCGGGACCTGGATGTGCATGCCGGCTGTCCGAACCTGATCGAGCGGGTCGAGAGCGGGCTGCTGAGCTATGGCAACGACATGACCGACGACAACACGCCGCATGAATGCGGGCTGGGCCGGTTCTGCAACACGCAGAGCGCCATCGGCTGTATCGGACGCGATGCGCTGTTGCGGGTGGCCAAGGAAGGCCCGGTGCAGCAGATCTGCGCGATTGCCATCGACGGGCCGAAAGTGCCGGGCTGCGATCGGTGGTGGCCGGTGACGGCGAATGGAAAACGCGTGGGGCGGGTGAGTTCCGCCGCCTGGAGCCCGGATTTCGACACCAACGTGGCCATCGGCATGGTGCGGATGACCCATTGGGACGCGGGCACCGAACTGCAGGTGGAGGCGCCGGATCAGGTCCGGCGCGGGGTGGTGCAGGAAGGTTTCTGGAACTGATGCCCGCTTCGGAGGGGGAAGCGAGTGGCCAGCCCCTCGCGCTCCCCGGGATATTTTTGGCCAGAGGAAAAGCAGGGGCGGCGTTGGGGCGGCCCCGCACAGACTTGGAACGATGAAAGCGGGGGAGCCTCGCTATGCAAGACAGGAGAACGGACATGTTCAACGCATTGGTTGTCGAGAAGGACGAAGAGAGCGGCAAGACCTCGGCGGAGGTGAAGCAGATCGGGATCGACGACCTGCCCGAGGGCGAGGTGACGGTCGCGGTCGAGTATTCGACGGTGAACTACAAGGACGGGCTCTGCATCGGGCCGGGCGGCGGTTTGGTGCGGAAGTACCCGCACGTGCCGGGGATCGACTTTGCCGGGACGGTCGAGGAAAGTTCGGACGACCGATACAGCCCCGGTGACAAGGTGGTGCTGACCGGCTGGCGCGTGGGTGAGGCGCATTGGGGCGGCTATGCCCAGAAGGCGCGGGTGAAGGCCGACTGGCTGGTGCCGCTGCCCGAGGGGCTGGATACGCGCCAGGCGATGGCGGTGGGCACCGCCGGGTTCACCGCGATGCTGGCGGTTATGGCGCTGGAGGACCAGGGGCTGAAGAAAGGGCCGGTGCTGGTCACAGGTGCGGCCGGCGGCGTGGGCAGCGTGGCGACGGCGATCCTGGCCAAGCTGGGGCACGAGGTGGCGGCCGTCACCGGGCGGCCGGAGCAGGAGGACTATCTGAAGAGCCTTGGGGCCAGCCGGATCGTGCCGCGCGAGGAGTTGACCGAAGTGACCAGGAAACCGCTGGAGGCGGAAGCCTGGGGCGGTTGCGTCGATGCGGTGGCGGGTGCGATGCTGGGCCGGGTGCTGAAGCAGATGGAATACGGCAGCTCGGTTGCGGCGATCGGCCTTGCCGGGGGCGCGGCGATCGAGGGGGCACTGATCACGCCCTTCATCCTGCGCGGTGTGAACCTCCTGGGGATCGACAGCGTGATGCAGCCCTATGACAACCGCCTGCGGGCGTGGGAGCGGATCGCCCAAGACCTGCCGATGGACAAGCTGGAGAGCATGGTGCAGCCGGCGACGCTGTCGGACCTGCCGGGGCTGGGCCGCGACATCCTGAAAGGCCAGGTGAAGGGCCGTGTCGTCGTCGATGTCAACGCGTGACGACCTGACCATCCGGCTGGTGCGCGACGGCGATGCCGACGCGCTCTGGCCGATCCTGCGCGACGTGGTGCGCGCGGGTGACACCTATGCCATCGAGCCGGACCTGTCGCAGGGCCGGTTGATGGATTACTGGTGCGAGGCTCCGCGCGCGACCTACGTGGCCGAACTGGATGGCCAGATCCTGGGGACCTATTACATCAAGACCAACCAGGCGGGCGGCGGCAGTCACGTGTGCAATTGCGGCTACATCACCGCGCCGGCGGCGCGGGGGCGGGGCGTGGCGCGGGCGATGTGCGAGCATTCGCAGGGTGTGGCGCGGGAACTGGGCTACGAGGCGATGCAGTTCAATTTCGTCGTGACCAGCAATGTGGGGGCCATCGCGCTGTGGACGAAGCTGGGCTTCGAGACGGTGGGGCGGTTGCCGAAGGCATTCCGGCATCCGAAGCAGGGGCTGGTGGATGCGCTGGTGATGTTCAAGTGGCTGGGGAGTTGAGGCGGCGTGCTCTCTGCGTGATCGGTCGAGAGGCGGCGCCTGACGATGAAGTGTTACTTGATCGCGGGCAATTACGGCACGCCGGATTTCCTGGACTACGTGTTCGCGCGTGCACCGGACTATGGTGAGCGGATCCACTATGACGATTATGAAGGCGAATGGGTTCCAGGCCGCGACATGAAGTACGAGCACGGCGGGCCGGAATCGTACGGTGCTGAAGTCAAGGGCGCGTGAGCAGGCCCAAGGCAATCCGATCATTCGATGTCATCAAGCCGTTCGGTGAAAGCCCCAAGGCCATCCCTTTGTTTTCAGAGCGTCTCAAGGACGCGCTCGAGGCGGTCGATCCTGCGTTGTCCGAATTCGTGCGCATGGAGCGCACCTGGGATGATGTCCACAAGACGCCGATCTCGGGTGGGCCGTTTTATCTGGCCAATCTTCTGGCGCGTCGGGATTGCCGGGATCAGGACCGCACGCGGATCGTGCCTCGGAAGCGGGGCGACGGCAGCTATTTCAACACGATTTCGGGGTCCGGGCGCGCGGTGCTGCGGTCTCGTGTGGCAGATGCGCTGATCTGGCGTGAGGTCCTTACCCAAACAGTCGTGTGCTGAGATGCGTTCAAGCAGATGGCTGAAACCATTGGCTGCAAAGGGTGGCGGTTTGATGAAATCGCCGTGACGGACGACAGGTAGGGCGCTTTCAAGGGTCCGCGACCGGGCGTTTGCGCGCGATGGGGGCGCGGGCGGGTTGGCCGTGGAGGCGCGTGGGTTTTCACCCACCCTACGGGGCCTGTTTGGGGCGGCGCGGTCACGGGGTAGGGTGGGCGAGAGCCCACAGCGTTGGTCTTGAGCGGGCGCCGCGTGGGTTTTCACCCAGCGTACGGGGCGGATGGCGCGTCGTTTCGGGAAATCATGGAATCGATGGATCGGGTTCTGGGAAATCATGGACCCGTGAGCGGATTCGTGCGAATCGCGCCATGGAACAGGTGCGGATTCGAGGGCGGATTCGTTGAATCCTCGGCCGGAGACCTCATGTTTCCATCTGTGTGGAGAAAAAAATCGGGAAATCGTGGGAAATACCCACCTGCGCTCCCGACCACCATATATTGTGCTGCGCTTTTGAGTGTCCGCTAGGTGGTGCGTCAAAATGGCTCTGGTCGACACATGATGTTGATCGGGGAGGGGGTCGGACTCAACATTCTGTAGATGAACGGGCCACTTTTTCATTGAGTTCCATGAAGTACCATGTCATACCTTTAACCACGATGAGGACGGACACAGGGGCACACAACGACCCCGAACAAAACAAAGACCAGAGCAGGTTTCATACAGGCACCCGCTTCATCAGAACGAAGAGATCCGGCGCGCGGGCGAGCAGACATCCCCCCAGGTGGCGCGCGCAGCTGGACACCCCGCGAGAGCGGGACGAGGGCGGCGGATTGGGCAGTGGCAGCAGCTCAATCCGCCGTTTCGTGTTTTAGGCGGCACTTTTGAAACGCGGGGGAACGAGGGACGGGCCGGGCAGTGGTTCTGAGCTTCAGAGGCGAGTTCAACCAGAAGGTTGACGGCAAGGGTCGGATGTCGATCCCTGCCGATTTTCGCGCTGTGCTGGCCGATGGCGATCCGCGCTGCCCCGAAGCCCCGCTGCCGCGTGTCGTCGTGCTGCACGGGCCGCATCTGAAAAACTGTCTTCACGCCTACACGATCGACGCCATGGCCGAGATCGAGGACGGCATCCGCAAGCTGCCGCGCGGCTCGGACGCGCGCAAGCGCGCGAGCCGGATGATCCTGGGCAAGTCCTGGGACACGGAAGTGGACAAGGACGGGCGCATCGTGCTGCCCCAGCGCCTGCGTCAGCAGATCGGGCTGGAAGGCGAGGCGGTGATGGTCGCGATGGGCGATTATTTCGAGATCTGGAACGCGGCGACCTACGAAGAGGTCGAGGCGGCGGAGACCGCGGCCTTCCTGGAAGAACAGGATGGCGATTTCGATCCGCTGACCCTGATCGATCCGCCCGGGGAGGGATGAGCGATGGGGAGTGCTGCCGCGAATATCCCCCATGTTCCCGTTCTGATAGAACCGATCCTTCGCGCCGTGGCGCCGGTGCAGGGCGTCTGGCTGGACGGGACCTTGGGCGCGGGGGGCTATACCCGCCGCCTGCTGGAGGCCGGGGCCGAAAGGGTGATCGGCGTGGATCGCGACCCGCTGGCCATAGAGATGGCCGCCGAATGGGCGGACGACCGGGTGGACCTGGTGCAGGGGACGTTCTCGAAGCTGGATGAATACGGCGCCGATCTGGACGGCGTGGTGCTGGACCTTGGCGTGTCGTCGATGCAGCTGGACCGGGCCGAGCGGGGGTTTTCCTTCATGAAGGACGGCCCGCTGGACATGCGGATGAGCCAGGACGGGCCCAGTGCCGCGGACATGGTCAACGAGATGGACGAGGCGGAGCTGGCCGACATCCTGTTTCTTTACGGCGAGGAGCGGGCCAGCCGCCGGATTGCGCGAGCCATCGTCAGGAAGCGTGAGGACGTGCCGATCGTCACCACGCTGCAACTGGCGGAAATCATCGAGGGATGCCTGCCGCGCCCGAAGCCGGGGCAGGTGCATCCGGCGACGCGCAGCTTCCAGGCGATCCGCATCGCGGTGAACGACGAGTATGGCGAGCTGGTCGAAGGGCTGGAGGCCGCCGAGCGCGCGCTGAAGCCCGGCGGGCAGCTGGCGGTGGTGACGTTTCATTCCATCGAGGACCGGATGGTGAAACGCTTTCTGGCCGAGAAGACGGGGAATACCGGCGGCGGCAGCCGGCACGCGCCGGTGGTGGAGCAGGATCCGCCGACCTTCAGCCAGACCACGCGCAAGGCCATCGGGCCGGACGAGGCGGAACTGGCGGAGAACCCGCGGGCGCGCAGTGCCAAGCTGCGGGTGGCGACGCGAACCGAGGCCGCGTCGCGGCCGGTGGACAGGGGACGCATCGGGATGCCGGTGCCGAAGACGCATAATCGACGAGGGGTGAGGTAATGCGCAGTTTCTTCTATGTTTTGACCGCTGTCATGGTCATCGGTCTGGCCTTCTGGGCCTACCGGGAAAACTACGAGACGCAGGCCGCGCAGGCGCGGTCGGAGGCCGTGCAGCAACAGATCGCGGACCAGCGGCAGCGCCTGCGGGTGCTGAACGCGGAATGGGCCTATCTGAACCGGCCGGATCGGCTGCGCGACCTGGTGGAGATCAATTTCGATCAGCTGGGACTGTTGCCGTTCCAGCCCTACCAGTTCGGCAAGATCGACCAGGTGGCCTATCCGACCGAGGGGCCCTTGCCGATTTCCAATGTCATCGACGTGATGGAACGGGAGCAGCAGCCATGATCCGTACCCCCTTGCGCCCGCTGGCGCGTATCCTGAAGGCCCGCGAGGAGGGCGAGAACCCCGACGCCATCGAACGCGAGAACATCCGCCTGCGCCACGAGGAGATGCGCGACCGGGCCCGGATGCGGGCGGAAGGCCGCCTGCTGGTGATGGGCGCGTTCTTTGTCTGCGCCTTTGCCGTCATCGGCGGGCGGATGGGCGTGCTGGCCAATACCGACCCGGCCGAGCCGCGCACCGGGTTCGCGGGCGCGGATATCCTGGCGCAGCGGGCCGATATCGTGGACCGCGAGGGCCGCATCCTGGCCACGAATTTCGAGACCTACAGCCTTTATGCGCAACCGCACCAGATGGTGGAGCCGGAACGGGCGGCCGAGGAGCTGGCGGCGATCTTTCCCGACCTGAAGGTCGAGCGACTGAAGAAGGATTTCACCGGCAAGCGCAAGTTCCTGTGGGTGAAGAAGAAACTGAGCCCCGAGCAGCGCCAGGCGGTGCACGATATCGGCGAGCCGGGGCTGCTGTTCGGACCGCGCGAGATGCGGCTTTATCCCAATGGCAAGCTGGCAGCGCACGTGCTGGGCGGGGCCAGTTTCGGGCGCGAGGGCGTGCATGCCGCCGAGGTGATCGGCGTCGCGGGCGTCGAGAAGTTCTTTGACAAGCGGCTGCGCGACCCGGCCATGGGGCACAAGCCCTTGCAACTGTCGATTGACCTGTCGGTGCAGTCGGCGGTCGAGCGGGTGCTGCAGGGCGGCATGATGCTGATGAACGCCAAGGGCGCGGCCGCCGTGCTGATGGAAGTGCAGACCGGCGAGGTCGTGGCCCTGGCCAGCCTGCCGGATTTCGACCCCAACGACCGTCCGCGCCCGCCGATTGCCGGGGAAAAGCCCGGCGACAGCCCGCTGTTCAACCGGGCGGTGCAGGGCGTCTACGAGCTGGGCTCGGTCTTCAAGGCGTTCACCATCGCGCAGGCGCTGGACCTTGGGGTGGTGAACCCGTCGACGGTGATCGACACCAAGGGGCCGGTGCGGTTCGGCAAGTACCGGATCCGGGATTTCCGCAACTATGGACCGGAACTGAGCGTCACCAAGGTGCTGGTGAAATCGTCGAATATCGGCACCGCGCGGATCGCGCAGATGATCGGGATCGACCGGCAGCAGGATTTCCTGAAATCGCTGGGTTTCTTCGAGCCGACGCCGTTCGAGATCGTCGAGGCGGAGGGCGGCAAGCCGCTGTTGCCCGCGAAGTGGACCGACCTGTCGCTGATGACGATTTCCTACGGCCACGGGTTGTCGTCGAGCCCGCTGCACCTGGCGGCGGGCTATGCGACCATCGCCAATGGCGGCCGGCTGGTGAAACCGACGGTGATCAAGCAGCCCAAGGGCCAGCTGGGGCCACGGGTGATGTCGGAACGCGCCGCGGCGCAGACGATGCAGATGCTGCGCGACGTGGTGACCGAGGGCACGGCCTCTTTCGCCGAGGTCGATGGCTACGCGGTCGGTGGCAAGACCGGGACGGCGGACAAGCCCAAGCCCACCGGCGGGTATTACGAGGACAAGGTCATCGCGACCTTCGCCAGCGTGTTTCCGGCGCATGATCCGCGCTATGTGCTGGTGGTGACGCTGGACGAGCCGGTGGAGACGACGGGCCCCGAGCCGCGCCGCACGGCGGGCTGGACCGCGGTGCCGGTGGCGGCGGAAATCACACGTCGCGTCGCGCCGCTTCTGGGGCTGCGGCCCGAGATTGAACCCGCGCCATTAACAGGTATAACGCTGACATCGAATTGACGGGTTGAGACAAAGGCCAGAGGCGTGGGGCAAAGCAAATCCTTGGCAGAGCTGGGCCTAACCGCCCAGGGGGGCCGGCGGGCCGAGATCACCGGGCTGGCGGTGGACAGCCGCGAGGTGAAGGACGGGTCCCTGTTCGCGGCGCTGCCGGGCAGCAAGGTGCACGGGGGCGAGTTCATTTCCTATGCGTTGCGGATGGGGGCGGCGGCGATCCTGACCGACCCCGAGGGCGTTGCGCTGGCCGCCGAGGAACTGGCCGACAGCGATGCCGCGCTGGTGGTGGCCGAGGATCCGCGCCAGACGCTGTCTTTCGCGGCGGCGCTTTGGTACGGCGCGCAGCCCGAGACGATGGTGGCGGTCACCGGGACCAATGGCAAGACATCGGTGGCGAGTTTCACGCGGCAGATCTGGATGGCGCTGGGGCTGGAGGCGGTGAACCTTGGCACCACGGGCGTCGAGGGCGCGTGGGAGGCGCCGCTGGCGCATACCACGCCCGAGCCGATCACGCTGCACCGGGTGCTGGCCGAGGCCGAGGCCAACGGCATCACCCATGCGGCGATGGAGGCGTCGAGCCACGGCCTGGCGCAGCGGCGGCTGGACGGCGTGCGGCTGGTGGCGGCGGGGTTCACGAACCTGAGCCAGGACCACCTGGATTACCACGCCGATTTCGACGATTATTTTAACGCCAAGGCGGGCCTGTTCGAGCGGGTCCTGCCCGAGGACGGCGTGGCCGTGATCAATATCGACGACCCGCGCGGGCCGGGCATGGCGGACGTCGCCTATGGCCGGGGGCAGGACGTGCTGGCGGTGGGCCGGGCCGAAGGGGCGGACCTGCGGATCCTGAACCGGGTGTTTTCGCCCACCGGGCAGACCTTGCGGTTTTCGTGGCGCGGGCAGGTCCACCAGGTGGAGCTGAACCTGATCGGCGGCTTTCAGACCGATAACGTGATGCTGGCCGCCGGGCTGGCCATCGGCGCGGGCGCGGACCCGGACCGGGTGTTTGCCACGCTGCCGGTGATGCGCACGGTGCGGGGGCGGATGCAGCTGGCAGCGACGCGTTCCAGCGGGGCGGCGGTGTTCGTGGATTACGCCCATACGCCCGAGGCGGTGTCGACTGCGCTTTACGCGCTGCGCCCGCATGTGCTGGGCCGGATGGTGGCGATCGTGGGCGCGGGCGGCGACCGCGACCGGGGCAAGCGGCCGCTGATGGGCCGGGCTGCGGCGGAAAATGCCGACGCGGTGATCGTGACCGACGACAACCCCCGCAGCGAGACGCCGGGCGACATTCGCGCCGCCGTGATGGAGGGCGTGCGCCAGGCGGGGGGCGACGACCGGGCCATCGAAGTGGGCGACAGGGCCGAGGCGATCCTGCGCGGCGTCGACATGCTGGGGCCGGGCGATGCGCTGCTGATTTGCGGCAAGGGCCACGAGACCGGACAGGTCGTGGGTGACGACGTGTTCCCCTTCGACGATTGCGAACAGGCCAGCGTGGCGGTGTCGGCGCTGGACGGGGGCGTGGCGTGAGCGAGTTGTGGACAGCGCGGGAGGCCGTGGCGGCCACGGGCGGGCTCAGCACCTGCGACTGGACCGCGACGGGCGTGTCGATCGACACGCGGACATTGCAACCGGGCGATTTGTTCGTGGCGCTGAAAGACGTGCGCGACGGGCATGATTTCGTGGCGCAGGCGCTGGAAAAGGGCGCGGCGGCGGCGCTGGTTGCCCGCGTGCCCGAGGGCGTGGACGAGACGGCGCCCTTGCTGATCGTGGACGAGGTTCTGCCGGCGCTGGAGGATCTGGGCCGCGCGGGCCGGGCGCGCACCGGCGCGAAGGTGGTGGCGATCACCGGGTCGGTGGGCAAGACCTCGACCAAGGAAATGATGCGCGCCGCGCTCGAGGGGCAGGGGCGCACCCATGCCGCCGAGGCGAGCTACAACAACCATTGGGGCGTGCCGCTGACGCTGGCGCGGATGCCGCGCGACACCGAGTTCGCGGTGATCGAGATCGGGATGAACCATCCCGGAGAGATTTCTCCGCTGGCCGTGATGGCCCGCCCGCACGTGGCGTTGATCACCACCATCGCGGCGGCGCATCTGGAGGCGTTCGAGAATATCGAGGGGATCGCGCACGAGAAGGCCGCGATTTTCGACGGGCTGGAGCCGGGCGGCACGGCGGTGATCAATGCCGATGTGGGCACGGCGGATATCCTGTTCGAGGCCGCGAGGGCCAAGGCGGAGACGGTGGTGCGGTTCGGCATGTCGGCGGGCGCTGAGATGCGGCTGACGGATGTGACGGTGCATGACGCCGCCACCGTGGGCAAGGCCGAGGCCGGGGGCGAGGAGATCCTGTTCAAGGTCGGCACGCCGGGGCGGCATTTCGCGCTGAACGCGCTGGCGGTGATTGCCGCCGCGCAGGCGATGGGGGCGGACCGCGATGTGGTGGTCTGCGACCTTGGGCTGTGGCGGCCCTACAAGGGGCGCGGCACGCGCGAGACGCTGATGCTGGACGCGGTCGATGAGCGGATGTCGATCGAGCTGATCGACGACGCGTTCAACGCCAACCCCACCTCGATGGCCGCGGCGCTGGAGGTGCTGGCCGCGGCCCGGGTGCGCAACGATATCGGACGGGTGGCCGCGGGGCGGCGGATCGCCATCCTGGGCGACATGCTGGAACTGGGCCCCGACGAGGCGCGGATGCACCGCGAGGTCGCGGACCTGCCGTTCGTGAAGGACATACAGGTCATCCATTGCGTCGGCCCGCGCATGAAAACCCTTTACGACGCGCTGCCCGGGGCGCAAAGGGGCCGCTGGGTGGAATCCGCCGGCGAACTGGCCGCCGAGGTGCACCGGCTGGTGGATGCGGGCGACGTGATCCTGGTGAAGGGCTCGAAAGGCAGCTACGTCAGCGAAGTTGTCACCGCGCTGCGCCGGCTGGCGCAGGCCGTCGCGGAAAAAGAGGACGTTTGAATGCTCTACTGGTTAACCGAATTGTCGGATGGCGGCGATGTCTTCAACCTGTTTCGCTATATCACCTTCCGCTCGGGCGGGGCGTTCCTGACGGCCCTGGTCTTCGGCTTCATCTTCGGGCGGCCGCTGATCGACGTGCTGCGCCGGACCCAGGGCAAGGGCCAGCCCATTCGCAGCGACGGCCCCGAGGGGCACCTGGCGAAGTCGGGCACGCCCACCATGGGCGGCCTGCTGATCGTGGGGGCGCTGCTGACCTCGACGCTGTTCTGGGCGCGGCTGGACAACCCGTTCGTCTGGCTGGTGCTGTTCGTCACCATGTCCTTCGGCCTGATCGGGTTCTGGGACGATTACGCCAAGGTCAGCAAGCAGAACCACAAGGGCGTGCCGGGCAAGGTGCGGCTGGGGCTGGGGTTCCTGATCGCCGGGATCGCGGCCTATTGGGCCAGCATGTATCACCCGGAGGAATTGCAGTACCAGCTGGCGCTGCCGGTGTTCAAGGACACGCTGATCAACCTCGGCCTGTTCTTCATCCCCTTCGCGATGTTCGTGATCGTGGGCGCGGCCAACGCAGTGAACCTGACCGACGGCCTTGACGGGCTGGCGATCATGCCGGTGATGATCGCCGCCGTGACGCTGGGGATCATCGCCTATGCGGTGGGGCGTGTGGACTTTACCGAGTACCTGGACGTGCATTACGTGCCGGGCACGGGCGAAATCCTGATCTTCGTGGCCGGGCTGGCCGGGGGCGGCCTCGGGTTCCTGTGGTACAACGCGCCGCCGGCCGCCGTCTTCATGGGCGACACCGGGTCGCTGGCCCTGGGGGGCGCGCTGGGGGCCATCGCGGTGGCCGCCAAGCACGAGATCGTGCTGGGCATCGTCGGCGGCATCTTCGTGGTCGAGGCGCTGTCGGTCATCATCCAGGTGTTCTATTTCAAGCGGACCGGCAAGCGGGTGTTCCTGATGGCGCCGATCCACCACCACTACGAGAAAAAGGGCTGGGCCGAGCCGCAGATCGTGATCCGGTTCTGGATCATCGCGATCATCCTCGCGATGATCGGGCTGGCGACGCTGAAGGTGCGGTGACATGGGCATGATGTCATGGCTGGTGGCCGGTCTTGCAGGGACGGCAACCTTGATCGCGCCGGGCGCGGGCATGACCCAGGGCATGACACGGGCCGGGTCGGGCGGCACGTCCGACGCGCCGCTGAGCGATGCCCAGATCCTTCAGGCGGCGGACGAGTTGACGGCTGGTGATCCTGTCGCGATCACCGCTGCGAAGGCGATGTTGTCAGGCCAGGCGGGCGGGGAGAGCCCCTTCGAGTATTACCGCTCGTTTGCGCCCAATGTTGCGGTGCTGGGTCATGCGCTTTGGTCTGCGGACCGGCTGGCCGAACTGGACTGGGCGGCGGGGACCGAGGACAGTCTGGACCAGTTCGACCTGATGGTGTCTGCGGTCGGGCTGGATCTTCCCGGGGGTATCGCGGAGCATATCGACGCCGGGGCGGCGGCCGGAACCTTGCGGCGGGGTGACGTGGTGGGCGAGGTATATGCGATGGTCTGGCCCCGGCTGCGCGCGGAAGGATATCACGTTGTCGGCCTGAATACCGACAGCGACATGCACATGATGTTCGTCAGCCCCGAGGCGGCGGCGCTGCGGTGGCAGTCGGTCTCGATCGGGCCGAACATGTATTTCGAGATCGCGGATTGGCAGTTTTCCCGCAACATGCAGGATGCAGGGTTGACGGTGAGCGTCCCGGATCACCCGGGCACCCATCCGCGTACGCCCCCCAAGCCGGACTGATGGACGGAGCGATGGACGATGGCGACACGGGTTACTGACACAAAGGACATGATCAAGGGCATGGCGCCGGTGCGCGACCCCGAGACCTGGCATTTCTGCACGACCGACGACAGGGACCTGGCGGAGCGGGCGCGTCCCCATGCGCTGGTGGTGTTTGCCGAGGACGAGGGCACCTCGCTGATCCTGCCGGACGAGGTGGCGCGGGACCTGGGCTTTGCGGTGGAGATGCCGATGAGCCGGATCACCCTGTCGGTGCATTCCGCGCTGGACGGCGTGGGGCTGACGGCGGCGGTGGCAACGGCGCTGGCCGCGGCGCTTATCCCCTGCAACGTGGTGGCGGCCTATCACCACGATCATGTCTTCGTGCCGGAGGAACTGGCCGGGGGCGCGATGACGATCCTGCGGGACGTGGCGGCGGGGGCTGCGTGACCGGCACCGACAAAAGGCGTGCGCTGGTTACCGGCGGCAATCGCGGGATCGGGCGGGCCATTGCCGAAGGACTGATCGAGGCCGGGCTGGACGTCACCATCGGAGTGCGCGACGTGACGGGCAGCCGCGCGGTGGCCGATGAGATCGGGGCCGGCGTTGTGGCCTGCGACCTTGCAGGCCCGGACGATGCGCTGCCCGATGCGAGCGCCTTCGACGTTCTGGTCAACAATGCCGGCGTTTTGTTCGACGCGCCGATCCTGTCGCCCGAGGCGCGGTTCGACGAGGTCATGGCGGTCATGTTGCGGGGGCCTTACCTGCTGATCCGGCGGGCGGTGCCGGGCATGACCGCGCGGGGCTATGGCCGGGTGGTCAATCTCTCGTCCGACTGGGGCAGTTTCTCGGAAGGTCTGGACGGGCCGGGGGCCTATGGCGTGGCCAAGGCGGCGTTGAACGCGCTGACGATGGCCGCGTCACGCGAGGCGGGTCCCGGCGTCAAGATCAACGCCATGTGTCCGGGCTGGGTGCGCACGCGCATGGGCGGCGCCGCGGCGGCGCGCAGCCCCGCGGAAGGCGCCGAGACCGCGCTGTGGCTGGCGACCTTGCCCGAGGACGGGCCGACGGGGGGCTTTTTCCGAGACCGCGCGCCGCTTGGCTGGTAGCGCGGCACTGGCGTTGGCGCGCGGGATCGGATAGCGACAACGGCGTGGGCAGCGGCAAAGAGGTGCGGCGTGATACCTGTTCGGGGAGTGGAAGGGCACTGCGTGGCGGTGCTGGGCCTGGGGCGGTCGGGCCTGTCGGCGGCGCGGGCGCTGAGGCTGGGCGGCGCGGACGTGCTGTGCTGGGACGACAACCCGGCCGCGCGGGAGGCGGCGGCCGAGGAAGGCTTCGATATCCGGCAGTTTCGCGCGGCGGAGGATTTTGCCGACGTGGCCAGCCTGATCGTCAGCCCGGGCATTCCGCATCTGTACCCCGAGCCGAACAAGGTCGTTGCCGCCGCCCAGGAGGCGGGCGTGCCGGTGGACAATGATATCGGCCTCTTTTTCCGGTCGCTGGCGACGAGCGAGTGGGACAGTTTCGACACCGCGCCACGGGTCATCGCGGTGACCGGGTCGAACGGGAAGTCGACCACCTCGGCGCTCATTCACCACATTCTCGAGGAGTCGGGCCGTGAGGCGCAGCTGGCGGGAAATATCGGGCGCGGGGTGCTGGATATCGACCCGCCCGGCGATGGTGGCGTGGTGGTGCTGGAGCTTTCGAGCTATCAGACCGAGCTGGCCCGCGCGCTGACGCCGGATGTGGCGGTGTTCACCAACCTCAGCCCCGATCACCTGGACCGGCATGGCGGGCCGGGGGGATATTTCGCGGCCAAGCGGCGGCTGTTTGCCGAAGGCGGGCCGGATCGGGCGGTGATCGGCGTGGACGAACCCGAGGGGCTGTTCCTGGCGGGGCAGATGGCGGAAGGGCCGGGCGACGACCGGGTGATCCGGGTGTCGGTGGACCGCAAGCTGACCGGGCCGGGATGGCAGGTCTTTGCGCGCAAGGGGTTCCTGTCGGAATACCGCAAGGGCCGGCAGGTGGGGTCGATCGACCTGCGGCAGATCAAGGGCCTGCCGGGGGCGCATAACCACCAGAACGCCTGTTGCGCCTTTGCCGCGTGCCGGACGCTGGGGCTGTCGCCGCGGGATATCGAACGCGCGATGCAAACATTCGCGGGGCTGCCGCATCGCAGTCAGATGGTGGCCGAGAAGGACGGCGTGCAGTTCGTCAACGACAGCAAGGCCACGAACGTGGATGCGGCGCTGATGGCGCTCTTGGCGTTCGAGCGGATCCGCTGGATCTGCGGCGGGCTGGAGAAGGAAGGCGGGTTGGCCGGGCTGAAGGAGGGGTTGCCCCATGTGACCAAGGCCTATGTCATCGGGCGCGAGGCGGCGGGGTTCGCGCTGCAGCTCGAGGGCGTCGATGCGGAGGTCTGCACCACCATGAGCCACGCGGTGATGCGGGCGATGGAGGATGCGCAGCCCGGCGAGACCGTGCTGCTGGCCCCGGCGGCGGCGAGTTTCGATCAATATGACAGCTTTGAGCGGCGAGGCGAGGATTTCATCGCCGAAGTGAAGGCGCGGCTGTAGCGACGCGCTTGGCAAGAGCCCGACGGCGTGCCAGCATGATCCCGGTATCTGAGGGGAGACTGGCATGGCGGATCTGTTGAAGGCCGAAACCGTCGCGGAGTTCCGCGCCAAGGGCGCGACGGTGCTGCGCGGCGTGTTCGACGACTGGATGGAGGTGTTGCGGGCGGGGGTGGATTACAACCTGGAGCACCCGGCGCCGAACGCGCGGGATTACCGCACCGAGGAGGGCGGGCGGTTCCTGTCGGATTACTGCAACTGGGACCGGATTCCGCAATATCGCGATTTCATCGAAAATTCGCGTGCCGCGCAGATCGGGGCTGAGTTGATGGGCAGCAGGACGGTGCGGCTCTTTCATGAGCACGTGATCGTCAAGACGCCGAAGACCGGGATGCCCACGCCGTGGCACCAGGATCTGCCGTATTACTGCCTGGATGCCACGCAGACGGTCAGCCTCTGGATACCGATGGACGCGGTGCCGCGCGAGCGGACGCTGGAATTCGTCGCCGGTTCGCATCTGTGGGGCAAGTATTTCCGGCCCCAGCGCTTCGACGGAACGGCGCTCAACGAGAATGACGGGCTGGAGGCGCTGCCGGATATCGACGGGGACCGGGGTGCCTATGACATCATCGGCTGGGCGCTGGAGCCGGGGGATGCGGTGGCGTTCGATTACCGCACGGTGCATGGCGCGCCGGCGAACAATTCGGCCACGGCGCAGCGGCGGGCATTCTCGCTGCGGCTGGTGGGGGATGACGCCACATTCGCGCGGCGCGAGGGGATCACCACCTCGCCGCCCTTCGAGGGGGTGACGCTGGCGCATGGGGCGCCGCTGGAGGGGCCGGAGTTTCCAAGGTTGCTCTGAGGGGCAGGAGGTCCCGGATCAGGTCCGGGACGTGTTACGCTTGATGCGAAGGGCTGCGCAGGCGAGGGGCCAGCCCCTCGCGCTCCCCGGGATATTTGTAGCCAGAGGAAGAGAAGGCCTTTTGGCCAGAGGAAGAGAAGATCAGGCTGTGGCGGCGATGGCGGTGCCGGCGGCCCAGCCGGAGGACCAGGCCCACTGGAAATTGTAGCCGCCGAGCCAGCCGGTGACGTCGACGGCCTCGCCGATCATGTAGAGGCCCGGGACGTCGCGGCTTTGCATTGTTTTCGATGAAATGCGGTCGGTGGCGATGCCGCCCAGGGTGACCTCGGCGGTGCGGTAGCCTTCGGATCCGGAGGGCTTGAGGTGCCACTGGCGCAGGGCGTCTGTGATCTGCGCCAGGCGCGCGTCGGATTGGTCGGCGAGATTGCCGGTGAGGGCGAGCGCGGGGGCGAGATGCTCGACCAGGCGGGCGGGCAGGTGGCGGGCAAGCTCGGTGGTCAGGGCGCGGCGGCCCTCGGCCTGGCGCTGGGCGCGGAGGGTGTCGTAGAGGCTGGCGTCGGGGTCGAGGTCGAGGGTGATGGCCTCGCCTTCGTGCCAGTAGGAGGAGGCTTGCAGGATGGCGGGGCCGGAGAGGCCGCGATGGGTGAAGAGGACGGCCTCGGTGAAGCTGGTATCGCCTGCGGTGACGCGGGCCGGGGCGGCGACGCCGGAGATGGGGGCGAAGCGCTGGTCGGAGAAGGTGAGCGGCACCAGGGCGGGGCGCGTGTCGGTGACGGCATGGCCGAACTGGCGCGCGATGTCGTATGCGAGGCCGGTGGCGCCCATGGCCGGGATCGACTTGCCCCCCGTGGCGAGCACCAGGTTGTGGGCGGTGACGCTGTGACGCGTGCCCTCGCGGTCGAGCGTGACGGTGAAGCGGGTGCCGTCATGGGTGATCTCGCCCACGGTGGTTTGCAGCCAGAGGTCGGCGCCGGCGGATGTCATCTCGTCCCGCAGCATCTGGATGATCTGGGGGGATTTTCCGTCGCAGAAAAGCTGGCCCAGTGTCTTTTCGTGCCAGGTGATGCCATGGCGGGCGAGAAGGTCGATGAAATCCCACTGGGTGTAGCGGCTGAGCGCGGATTTGTGGAAATGCGGGTTTGCCCCGAGGAAATTGCCGGGCGCGGTGTGGAGGTTGGTGAAGTTGCAGCGCCCGCCCCCGGAGATGCGGATCTTCTCGCCCGGGGCCTTGGCGTGATCCACGACCAGCGTGCCGGGGCCGGCATGGGCCGCGCACATCATGCCGGCGGCGCCGGCGCCGAGGATGAGGGTCGTGACGTTCATGCGGTTCCCGTGCCCCAGCGGGAGGCGGTCGTCAAGGTGGCGTGGCTTTGTACGGTTCCTGTCATTGGAACACTGGGCTTTCGGGGGGTGTTGACGTCTCGCAACCCAAGACAAACGGAGGAGTCACATGAACATCCAGACACGACACGAAATGCTGACTGCTCAGGACGAGTATCCGACCCGTGTGCCGGGCGAGGAACGACTGAGCGCGCGCAAGGACCCTGTCCTGTGGTCGGAGTGGTCCGAGGATGCGCCGATCGCCAGGGACGAGGCGGAGCATTACGCCGAGAACGGTTACCTGGTGCGGCGCGACATGTTCGATGCGGACGAGCTGAAGGTGCTGACCGAGACCGCGGACATACTGCGCGAGGGCGGAGGGGACATTCCCGACAACGACCTGATCCGCGAGCCCGACAGCGACGCCGTACGCACGGTCTTTCGCCTCGACGAGCATTCCAAGGCATTCCGCCGTCTGGCCTGCGATCGCCGCCTGGCTGGCGTGGCCGAGTTCCTTCTGGGCGACGAAGTGTACCTGCACCAGTCGCGGCTGAACTACAAACCGGGATTCGCTGGCAAGGAATTCTACTGGCATTCGGATTTCGAGACCTGGCATGCCGAGGACGGGATGCCGCGGATGCGCGCGGTGTCGGCCTCGGTGCTGCTGACGCCGAACGGGCCGCATAATGGTCCGCTCTTGCTGGTGCCGGGATCGCAGGACGTGTTCATCAGCTGCGTCGGCGAGACGCCCGAGGACAATCACGAGACCTCGTTGAAAGAGCAGAAGGTGGGCGTGCCGCAGCCCGGCACGATCGACCGGATGGCGCAAAAGGCGGGCGGCATCGCGTCGGCCGAAGGGGACACCGGCACGGTGATCTTCTTCGACTGCAACACGCTGCACGGTTCGAACGGAAACATCACGCCCGATCCGCGGGCCAACGCGTTCTTCGTCTATAACGCGATGTCGAACGCGCTGACGCGGCCCTATGCGGCCCGCGGTCCGCGGCCCGATTTCCTGGCCAACCGCGAGGCACCGCGGGCGATCCGCACGGTTTCGGGAAAACTGACCGGCTGAAGACTGCCCGGTGGGGCGCAGAACGCTTCCCACCGGGCGAAACTGCTGCTATACTGGACCGAACGCCCCCGGCAAAAGAGGGGCAAGAGGCAGTGTTCGGCGGATTCAAATGACAGACATGGTGTATGGTGCAGCCCCCGTGCAGGGCGGCGAACCGATCCTCCCAAAATGGTGGCGGACCCTCGACAAGTGGTCGATTTCCTGCGTGCTCATCCTCTTCGGGATCGGGCTCTTGCTGGCGCTGGCGGCCTCGGTGCCGCTGGCCGAGAAGAACGGGTTCGAGCAGTTCCATTACGTGAAACGTCAGGCGGCGTTCGGCTTCATGGCGTTGGCGGCGATGCTGCTGACCTCGATGATGAGCCCGCTGCTGGTGCGGCGGCTGTCGGTCGTGGGGTTCGTGATCGCCTTCATCGCCCTGGCGATGCTGCCCTTCTTCGGTACGGATTTCGGCAAGGGGGCGATGCGGTGGTACAGCCTCGGCTTTGCCAGCGTGCAGCCCTCGGAGTTTCTCAAGCCCGGTTTCGTGGTGGTGGCCGCGTGGATGATGGCCGCCAGCAAGGAGATCAACGGCCCGCCGGGGATGCGGCTGAGTTTCTTCATGGCGGTGATCATCGTGCTGATGCTGGCGATGCAGCCCGATTTCGGGCAGGCCTGCCTGGTGCTGTTCGGCTGGGGCGTGATGTATTTCGTGGCCGGGGCGCCGATCCTGTTGCTGGTGCTGATCGCGGGCGTCGTGGTCTTCGCGGGCTCGCTGGCCTATTCCAACTCGGAACACTTCGCGCGGCGGATCGACGGCTTTCTGAGCCCGGACGTGGACCCCAACACGCAGCTGGGCTTTGCCACCAACGCGATCCGCGAGGGCGGGTTCTTTGGCGTGGGCGTGGGCGAGGGATCGGTCAAGTGGTCGCTGCCCGACGCGCATACGGATTTCATCATCGCGGTGGCGGCCGAGGAATACGGCCTGATCCTGGTGCTGGCCATCATCGTCCTTTACACCAGCATCGTGGTGCGGTCGCTGAGCCGCCTGATGCGCGAGCGGGATCCGTTCATCCGGCTGGCGGGCACGGGGCTGGTGGCGATGTTCGGCGTGCAGGCGATGATCAACATGGGCGTCGCCGTGCGGCTGTTGCCCGCCAAGGGCATGACGCTGCCCTTCGTCAGCTACGGCGGGTCGTCCCTGATCGCCACGGGGATCGCGGTGGGAATGCTGTTCGCCTTTACCCGCAGCCGTCCGCAGGGCGAGATCAACGACATCCTGAGGGCGCGTCCGAGATGAGCGAACGGCAACCCCTTCTGGTCATCGCGGCAGGTGGCACGGGCGGGCACATGTTTCCCGCGCAGAGCCTAGCCGAGGCGATGCTGCGGCGGGGCTGGCGGGTGAAGCTGTCGACCGATCCGCGCGGCGCGCGGTATACCGGGGGCTTTCCGCATTCGGTCGAGATCGAGCAGGTGGCGAGCGCCACCTTCGCGCGCGGCGGGATCTTCAACAAGCTGCTGGCGCCGTTTCACATCCTGGGCGGTGTGCTGGGCGCGACCTTTCGCATGATGCGCGACACGCCGGACGTGGTGGTGGGGTTCGGCGGTTATCCGACGATTCCGGCGCTGTCTGCGGCGATGATCCTGCGGCGGCCCCGGATGATCCATGAGCAGAACGGCGTGCTGGGGCGGGTGAACAAGCTTTTCGCCAAGCGCGTGGACAAGGTGCTGTGCGGCGCGTGGCCCACGGCGCTGCCCGAGGGCGTGGAGGGCACGCATGTGGGCAACCCGGTGCGGCTGGCGGTGCATGAACGCGCGGGGGCGGGGTATATTCCGCCGGGCGATTACCCGATGTCGATCCTTGTCATTGGCGGCAGCCAGGGCGCGCGCATCCTGAGCGACGTGGTGCCGCCGGCGATTGCCAACCTGCCGATGGACGTGCTGCGCAACATCCGCGTGAGCCACCAGGCGCGCGACGAGGATGGCGAGCGGGTGGCGACGCTTTATGCCGAGAACGGGATCGACGCCGACGTGCAGCCGTTTTTCCGCGACGTGCCCGCGCGCATGTCCGAGGCGCAGCTGGTGATCAGCCGGGCGGGGGCGAGCAGCGTGGCCGATATCTCGGTCATCGGGCGGCCCGCGATCCTGATCCCCTTTGCCGCCGCGACCGAAGATCACCAGGCTGCGAACGCGAAGGGACTGTCCAGGGCCGGGGGCGCGATCGTCATCCCGGAATCGCGGCTTGAGGTCGAGGCGCTTTCGGAGCAGATAGCCTCGGTACTGACGAATCCCCAAGGGGCGAGCCAGATGGCACGGGCGGCGCTGAGCGTGGGCATGCCCGACGCGGCACAGGCGCTGGCGGATATAACAGAAGAGCTGGCACGGAGCAGACAGTCATGAGGGACCTTTCATTTGAAGGAGCCAAACCGATGAACGCGGCATTGAAACTTCCCGGCGACGTCGGGCCCATCCATTTCGTGGGCATCGGGGGTATCGGCATGTCGGGCATTGCCGAGGTGCTGCTCAACCATGGCTATACCGTGCAGGGCTCGGACCTGAAGACATCCAAGATCACCGACCGATTGGAAAAGGCCGGGGCGACGATTTTCGAGGGGCAGGAGGCGGCGAACCTCGACGCGGCGCAGGTCGTGGTGATCTCGTCCGCGATCAAGCCGGGCAATGCCGAGCTGGACGAGGCGCGGCGGCGCGGGTTGCCGGTGGTGCGCCGGGCCGAGATGCTGGCCGAGCTGATGCGGCTGAAATCGAACGTGGCGGTGGCCGGGACCCATGGCAAGACCACCACGACGACGATGGTCGCCGCCCTGCTGGATCATGGCAAGTACGACCCCACGGTGATCAACGGCGGGATCATTCACGCCTACGGGTCGAACGCGCGCGTGGGGCAGGGCGAATGGATGGTGGTCGAGGCCGACGAGAGCGACGGCACTTTCAACCGCCTGCCCGCGACGATTGCCATCGTGACCAATATCGACCCCGAGCACATGGAGCATTGGGGGACCGAGGAAAAGTTGCACCAGGGGTTCCTGGATTTCGTGTCGAACATTCCGTTCTACGGCCTGGCGATCTGCTGCACCGACGATCCGGACGTGCAGACGCTGGTGGGCCGGATCAGTGATCGGCGCGTCATTACCTTCGGGTTCAACGCGCAGGCGGATGTGCGGGCGATGAACCTGACCTACGAGAACGGCGTGGCGCATTTCGACATCGCGCTGCAGGCCGAGGACAAGGTGATCGAGGGCTGTACCTTGCCGATGCCGGGCGATCACAACGTGTCGAACGCGCTGTCGGCGGTGGCCGTGGCGCGCAGCCTGGGCATGAAGACGGACGAGATCCGCGAGGCGCTGGCGTCCTTCGGCGGCGTGAACCGCCGCTTCACCCGCGTGGGCGAAGTGGATGGCGTGACGATCATCGACGATTACGGCCACCACCCGGTGGAGATTGCAGCGGTGCTGAGGGCCGCGCGGCAGGCCACCAAGGGCCGGATCATCGCGGTGCACCAGCCGCACCGCTATAGCCGGCTGCATTCGCTCTTCGACGATTTCTGTGCGTGCTTCAACGATGCCGACGTGGTCGCCATCGCCGAGGTCTATGCCGCGGGCGAGGACCCGATCGAGGGCGCCACGCGCGACGACCTTGTGGCGGGGCTGATTGCCCATGGCCACAGGCACGCGCGGGCGATCCTGGGCGAGGACGACCTGGTGCGGCTGGTGCGCGAACAGGCGAAACCGGGCGACATGGTGGTGTGTCTGGGCGCGGGGACGATCAGCGGGTGGGCCAACGGGTTGCCCGAAAAGCTGAAGGCGTGACGGTGGTCGGAATTTTACGAAAATTCCGGGCCGGAAAATGCGCATTTTCCGGTACGTTTTCCGCGCGGAAAACGGCGCGTGCCATCGGGGGCGGCGCATGACGCTTGTGGTTCTGGCCTGTCTTTGGGTCATTGCCGGGGCGCTGGTGGCGATGCTGCCGATGCGGCACCAGTATGCGCCGGGGATCGCGCTTCTGGCGCTGGCGCCGGTGTTGATCTGGATGATCGGGCGGGATTACGGTGTTCTGCCCGCTGCGCTGGCGGCACTTGCGCTGGTGTCGATGTTTCGCAATCCGCTGCGGTACTTCGCGCGGCGTCTAATGGGGGAAAAACCGGAGGTTCCGAAATGAGCATGTCTCTTGTGCTGGCCTGCATCTGGGCGCTGGCCGCAAACCTGCTGGCGATGCTCCCCAGCCGCGACAATCACTGGCGGCGGGCCTATGCGCTGATTGCCGTGGGCATCCCGATCCTGGGATACGTGACATGGCAGAACGGCCCTTGGGTGGGGTTGTTCGTGCTGGCGGCGGGCATGAGCCTGTTGCGCTGGCCGGTGATCTATCTGGGCCGCTGGGCCCGGCGGGCCGTGGACGGTGACATGGCGCGCGGTGGGGATTGAGTATTTTCGGCAAGAAAAAGCCGGGGGCTGTCTTTCGGTTCAGGCCGGGTTGAGGCAGAAGAGGCCGCATGAGTGATTTTCCCGAACCCCGTGGCCGCCTGAGCGAGAAGCGCATGCTGGCCGATCTGACATGGCTGCGCGTGGGCGGGCCGGCGGACTGGCTGTTTCAGCCGGCGGACCTGGACGACCTGGCGGCGTTCCTGCGCGATCTGGACCCAGGCGTGACGGTCTTTCCCATGGGCGTGGGCAGCAACCTGATCGTGCGGGACGGAGGTTTGCGCGCCGTGGTGATCCGGCTGGGGCGCGGGTTCAATGCCATCGAGGTGGACGGCACGCGCGTGACCGCGGGTGCCGCGGCGCTGGATGCGCATGTGGCGCGGCGGGCGGGCGAGGCGGGGGTGGACCTGACCTTTCTGCGCACCATTCCCGGCGCCATCGGCGGCGCGGTGCGGATGAACGCGGGATGCTATGGCAGTTACGTGGCGGATCATTTCGTCGAGGCGCAGGCGGTGAGCCGCGCGGGCGAGGTGGTGACGCTGGGCGCCGATGACCTGAAGTTCCGCTATCGCCAGACCGATCTGCCCGAGGGCTGGGTCATCACGCGGGCCACGTTCGAGGGCGTTGCGGGCGATCCCGGGGAACTGGCCGCGCGGATGGACGCGCAGCTGAAGAAGCGCGACGAGACGCAGCCCACCAAGGACCGCACGGCGGGCAGCACGTTCCGCAACCCGGCCGGGTTCAGCAGCACCGGGCGGGCCGACGACACCCATGACCTGAAGGCGTGGAAGGTGATCGACAACGCCGGAATGCGCGGCGCCACGCGCGGCGGGGCGCAGATGAGCGAGAAGCATTCCAACTTCCTGATCAACACCGGGGGCGCCACGGCGGCGGACCTGGAGGGTTTGGGCGAGGAGGTGCGAAAAAAGGTTTTCCAAGACAGCGGAATAGAGTTACATTGGGAAATCATGAGGGTCGGCGAAACGGCCCCTCCCGCGGATTGAGGCGGACACAATAAAACAAGGGTCGATAACGACCCGGGACATTGAGGCAGTAAGGTGGTTTCTTCGAGCGGAAACGCCCCGACTGTTGCGGTGATTATGGGTGGCCCCTCGGCCGAGCGCGAGGTGTCCCTCTCGTCAGGACAGGAATGCGCCGCAGCACTCCGGGAGGCAGGCTATGAGGTGGTCGAGGTCGATGCCGGCCGCGACCTTGCCGTGGTTCTGGCCGATCTCAAACCCGACGTGGTGTTCAACGCCCTGCATGGCCGCTGGGGCGAGGATGGATGCGTGCAGGGGCTGCTGGAATGGATGCAGATCCCCTATACCCATTCGGGCGTGCTGTCCTCGGCGCTGGCGCTGGACAAGCAGCGCACCAAGGCGGCCTATCGCGCGGCGGGCCTGCCGGTGGTCGAGAGCATCATCATCGACAAGGACGAGGTGGGAAAGGCGCATGTGATGCCGCCGCCCTACGTGGTGAAGCCCAACAACGAAGGCTCGTCCGTCGGCGTCTATATCGTGCACGAGGCCGCCAACGCGCCGCCGCAGCTGTCGCCGGACATGCCGCAGACGGTGATGGTGGAGGCGTTCGCGCCGGGGCGCGAGCTGACCACCTCGGTGATCGGGGACAAGGCGCTCGGGGTGACGGATATCATCACCGACGGCTGGTACGATTATCACGCGAAATACGCCGCCGGCGGGTCGCGCCACGTGATCCCGGCGGACATTCCGAAAGACATTGCCGAGGCCTGCGAGGAGTATGCGCTGCGCGCCCATGCGGTGCTGGGCTGTCGCGGGCTGAGCCGCACCGATTTCCGCTGGGACGAGGCGAAGGGTCTGGACGGGCTGATCCTGCTGGAGACCAACACCCAGCCCGGGATGACGCCCACCTCGCTGAGCCCGGAGCAGGCGCAGGCGGCGGGCATGAGTTTTCCGCAATTGTGCGACTGGCTGGTCAAGGACGCGTCATGCAACAGGTGAAACGACTGGAACCCAGGGCCGATCCGGCGCCGTCGCGGTGGTCTTACCGTTATCAGCGCCTGATGCTGACGCCGCTTTTCCGCAAGCTGCTGCGGGTGGGGGTGCCGTTGTGCCTGACGGTCGGGCTGGCCACGGCGTATTTTTCCAACCCCGAGCGGCGCGAGGCGATCGTGCTGGCGGTGGCCGATCTTCGCGAGCAGGTCGAGACCCGGCCCGAATTCATGGTCAACCTGCTGGCCGTGGAAGGCGCCAGCCCCACGGTCGAGGAGGATATCCGCGAGATCTTCCCGCACGACCTGCCGGCCAGTTCCTTTGACATCGACCTCGATGCGGTGCGGCTGTCGATCGCGGGGCTGCCCGCCGTTGCCAGCGCGTCGGTGCGGGTGCGCCAGGGCGGGGTTCTGGTGGCGCAGGTGGAAGAGCGTCAGCCGGTGGCCGTCTGGCGGTCGCGGGACGGGCTGGGCGTCGTGGACATGGAAGGCGTGGTGATCGGCGACATCGCCCATCGGGCGGACCGCGCCGACCTGCCGGTGATTGCCGGCAAGGGCGCGACCCGGGCGGTGCCCGAGGCGATGGCGATCCTGCAGGCGGCGGCGCCGCTGCGGTCGCGGCTGCGCGGGCTGGTGCGCATGGGCGAGCGCCGTTGGGACGTGGTGCTGGACCGCGGCCAGCGCATCCTGTTGCCGGAAACCGACCCGGTGCGCGCGCTGGAGCGCGTGATCGTGCTGGCCGAGGTGCAGGACATGCTGGAGCGCGACCTTGCCGCGGTGGACATGCGCCTGGCATCCCGGCCGACCATAAGAATGAACGAAAACGCGGTGTCCGAGTGGTGGCGCGTGACAAATATGACCGTAGGGGCGGAATGAGATGATCGAGCTTTATGAATCGCAAAGGGCGATGCGGAACATGCGCCGGGCGGCGATGCAGCGCGGTGTCGTGGCGGTTCTGGACGTGGGCACCTCCAAGATCGCCTGCCTTGTGCTGCGTTTCGACGGCAGCGACCGGCTGCGCGAGACCGAGGGCGTGGGCGCGCTGGCGGGCCAGGCCGGGTTCCGGGTGATCGGGGCGGCGACCACGCGGTCGCGCGGTGTGCGCTATGGCGAGATCACGACGATGGCCGAGACCGAGCGGGCCATCCGCACGGCCCTGCAGGCGGCGCAGAAGATGGCCAATATCCGGGTCGATCACGTGATTGCCTGTTTCTCGGGCGCCGAGCCGCGCAGCTATGGGCTGGCGGGGCAGGTGGAACTGGAGGCCAGCACCGTGTCCGAGCAGGACATCAGCCGGGTGCTGTCATCCTGCGACGTGCCCGATTTCGGCGAGGGCCGCGAGGTGCTGCACGCCCAGCCGGTGAATTTCGCGCTGGACCACCGCTCGGGGCTGAGCGATCCGCGCGGGCAGCTGGGGCAGGACCTGGCGGTGGACATGCACATGCTGACGGTCGACGGCGCGGCGATCCAGAACCTGGCGCATTGCGTCAAGCGCTGCGACCTGGAACTGGCGGGGCTGGCAAGCTCGGCCTACGTGTCGGGCATCTCGGCGCTGGTGGAGGACGAGCAGGAGCTGGGTGCCGCCTGCATCGACATGGGCGGCGGCAGCGCCGGCGTGTCGATCTTCATGAAGAAGCACATGATCTATGCCGACACCGTGAGGATCGGGGGCGAGCACGTCACCGGAGACATCTCGATGGGGTTGCAGGTGCCGCACGCCACGGCGGAGCGGATCAAGACCTTCTATGGCGGCGTCGTGGCCACGGGCATGGACGACCGCGAGATGATCGAGATCGGCGGCGAGACCGGCGACTGGGAACATGACCGGCGCACGGTGAGCCGGGCGGAACTGATCGGCATCATGCGCCCGCGGGTCGAGGAGATCCTGGAAGAGGTGCGGGCCCGGCTGGATGCGGCCGGGTTCCAGCACCTGCCGAGCCAGCAGATCGTGCTGACCGGCGGCGGCAGCCAGATCCCCGGCCTGGACGGGCTGGCGACGCGTATCCTGGGACAGCAGGTGCGGCTGGGCCGGCCGCTGCGGGTGCACGGGCTGCCGCAGGCGGCGACGGGCGCGGGCTTTGCCAGCGCGGTGGGCATGTGCCTGTTCGCGGCGAATCCCCAGGACGAATGGTGGGACTTCGAAATTCCGGTGGATCGCTACCCTGCGCGGTCCCTCAAGCGGGCGGTGAAATGGTTCAAGGACAACTGGTGATCGCAAAATATGGGGGTTTCGGCGAAATCCCGCGTGAATCCGCTAAAAAAGACCCATATTTTGTGGTGTTTTCGTGTTTTTTGGGTGACGTAACGGCGACGGGACGGTACTGTTAATGCAATTTAGGCGGATCAAGCCTGCGCAAGGCGGGCATAACAGCAGGCAAAGAAGGCGGAGCTATGACACTTAACCTCAGCATGCCAGGTCAGGGACAGGACCAGGAACTCAAGCCGCGCATCACCGTTTTCGGTGTCGGCGGGGCAGGCGGCAACGCCGTGAACAACATGATCGAGAAACAGCTGGAAGGCGTCGATTTCGTCGTCGCCAACACCGATGCGCAGGCGCTGTCCCAGAGCAACGCGCCGAACCGGATCCAGCTGGGTGTGAAAGTCACCGAAGGGCTGGGCGCCGGCGCGAAGGCCGCCGTGGGCGCCGCCGCCGCGGAAGAGAATATCGAACAGATCGTCGACCAGCTGGCCGGGGCGCATATGTGCTTTATCACCGCCGGCATGGGCGGCGGCACCGGCACCGGCGCGGCCCCGATCATCGCTCAGGCAGCGCGTGAACTTGGCGTGCTAACCGTCGGTGTCGTCACGAAACCTTTCCAGTTCGAAGGCGCCAAGCGGATGCGCCAGGCCGAGGAAGGCGTGGACAGCCTGCAGAAGATGGTCGACACGCTGATCATCATTCCGAACCAGAACCTGTTCCGGCTGGCGAACGAGAAGACGACCTTTACCGAGGCGTTCTCGATGGCCGATGACGTGCTCTACCAGGGTGTGAAGGGCGTGACCGACCTGATGGTGCGTCCGGGCCTGATCAACCTCGATTTCGCCGACGTGCGCGCGGTGATGGACGAGATGGGCAAGGCGATGATGGGCACCGGCGAGGACGACGGCGAAGAGCGCGCCATCCAGGCCGCCGAGAAGGCCATCGCGAACCCGCTCCTGGACGAGATCAGCCTGCGCGGCGCGAAGGGCGTCCTGATCAACATCACCGGCGGGCACGACCTGACGCTGTTCGAACTGGACGAGGCCGCGAACCGCATCCGCGAGGAAGTGGACGCCGACGCCAACATCATCGTGGGCAGCACGCTGGACCCGACGATGGAAGGCTTCATGCGCGTGTCGGTCGTGGCGACCGGCATCGACGCCAGCGACGAAAGTCGCGAAATGCCGGTGCCGCGCCGCTCGCTCGCCGAGCCGCTGAAAACGGTCGAAGAGGTCGAGGTCGAAGCCCACACGTTCGAAGAGCCGGCGCAGCCGGTGGCAGAGCCGGAATTGGCCGCCGCCAGCATCGAGGCCGCGGAAGAACCCAGCCTGTTCAATGCGTTCGATGCGCAACGCGCCGCCGCGGAAGAGCAGATGGAAGACATCTTCGAAAGCGAGAGCGCCGAGGATGCGGTGCCGGCCCCGGCCTACACGCCGCGGCCCGAGCCCGAGACCTTCGTGGCCGAGGCCGAGGAGCCTGCCGAGAGCTTCGTGGCGCCCAAGGCACCCGCACCGGGCACGCCGTCGCAGGACGCGCTGGCCCGCCTGCAGGCTGCCGTGCATCGCACGCCGGGCAGCGCCAACCGTCCGCAGCAGCGCCCGGCGCCCGAGGCACCGGCCGCGCGCGCGCACGATGCCGGCGGGGAGAAGCCGCGCTTTGGCATCAACTCGCTGATCAACCGGATGACGGGACATGGCACGGAAGCCGCCGCGCCGCAGCAGCGCACGGTGCGCCAGCAGCCGCCGATGCAGGCCGCGGCGCCTCAGCCCGAGGTGCGCGACGAGCGCGAGGAAGAGGACGACCAGATCGAAATCCCCGCCTTCCTGCGGCGTCAGGCGAACTGATCCGGACAACAATTAACCATGTTGAGAGGGCCGCTTCGCGCGGCCCTTTTTCTTTTGCTTCAGAGGCTTGAGAGGGATTGGGCCCGTTTCGGCAATAATCCGCCAAGCCGGGAAACAATGATGTTTCAGCGCGTTGCAAAGAGTGAATTGAGCAATGGTGCCGTGCGAAATAGATGTGTCGCAGTTGAATAAAACGAGCCGGTATACGGCCTGAGGATCTAACGTGCAGAATACGGTCAGAACTCCGGTATCCTTCGATGGCGTCGGCCTTCACTCGGGCGAAGCGGCGCGGCTTACCATATTGCCGGCTCCCGCGAACCGCGGCATCGTCTTTCGTCGCCTGGACTGCGACTTGCACCACTGCGAGATCCCGGCCCGTTGGGATTTCGTGAACCAGTCGCCGCTGTGCACGCTGCTGCAGAACGCGGCGGGCGTGAGCGTGTCGACGGTCGAGCACATCATGGCGGCGTTGTCCGGCTGCGGCGTGCACAATGCCGTGATCGAGGTCAACGGCCCGGAAGTTCCGATCCTGGATGGCAGTTCCGCGCAGTTCGTGCACGGCATCCTGTCGGCCGGTCTGCGGCGCCAGCATGCCCCGGTCCGGGCGCTGAAGGTTCTCAAGCCCGTCGAGGTCCGCAAGGGCGATGCACGGGCCAGCCTTGCGCCGCACGACACGCTGCTGATCGAGTTCGCGATCGAGTTCGAGGATGCGGCGATCGGGTATCAGAAGAAAACGCTGAACATGGCGAATGGCAGCTTCGTGCGGGAATTGTCCACCGCGCGCACGTTCTGCCGCAAGGCGGATGTGGATGCGATGCAGGCCAATGGCTTGGCGCTTGGCGGAGAGCCCGGCGTCAACGCGGTGGTGTTCGACGGCGAGCATGTGCTGAGCCCCGGCGGCCTGCGCCAGCCGGACGAGCCGGTGCGGCACAAGATGCTGGATGCGCTTGGCGACCTTGCGCTGGCGGGTCTGCCGATCCTGGGCCATTACCGGGGCGAGCGCGCCGGCCACGCGGTCACGAACGATCTTTTGCGCACTCTCTTTGCTCGGCCCGACGCCTTTGAAATCGTGACCTGCACCGCCGCTGTCGCGGCGCGTCTGCCGGGCGCCGGCGTGCACTGGGCGGAAATCCCTGAGGTCGCCTGACAACAGGCGTCGGGTTTGTGCCAAACAATCGGTCCAAAGGCGTTTTGCACCGGAAAATTATGTGCTAGGACCCACGTGACGTCGCGGATACCATGCCGCGGGGTCAGCGCGGCTTTCGGGCCCGTATACGCGTTGGGCAAAGATTTTTGAGGGAACGGGCGAGCATGACAGGCGGCAGAATCGGGATCGGTTTGGCGGCGGCGCTTTTGGCCTCGACGATGCTGGCGGGCTGTGGCGGCATCAATGCGCGCATCGAGCGCGACACAGTCGATTACGAACAGTTCACCGCGGAACAGATCTATGGCCGGGCCGAGTATGACCTGGCCCGCGGCGATCCCGAATTGGCGGCCAAGGTGTTCGGCGAGGTCGAGCGTCTGTACCCCTATTCGGAATGGGCGAAACGGGCCGTCATCATGCAGGCCTTCGCCTATCACCGGGACGAGGATTACGAGAACAGCCGCTCGGCGGCGCAACGGTTCCTCGATTTCTATCCCGCCGATGGCGACGCGGCCTATGCCCAGTATCTGCTGGCGCTCAGCTATTACGACCAGATCGACGAGGTGGGCCGCGACCAGGGCCTGACCTTCCAGGCCCTGCAGGCGCTGCGGGAAGTGATCGAGCGGTACCCGGACAGCGAATACACCAGCTCGGCGATCCTGAAATTCGACCTGGCCTTCGACCATCTGGCGGCCAAGGAGATGGAGATCGGGCGCTACTACCTGCGGCGCGATCACTTTACCTCGGCCATCAACCGCTTTCGCGTGGTTGTGGAGGATTTCCAGACCACGACCCACACCGCGGAGGCGCTGCACCGGCTGGTCGAGGCGTACCTGTCGCTGGGCCTGACGAACGAGGCGCGCACGGCGGGGGCGATCCTGGGCCACAACTTCAAGAGCACCGAATGGTACGAGGACAGCTACAAGCTGTTGACCGGGCAGGGGCTGACACTGGAAGCGGTGGGCGACAGCTGGCTGAACCAGGTCTATCGGCAGACCATCCTCGGCCGCTGGTTGTAACGCCCGGGGGCCATGAATGCTCCGTGCGCTGGAGATTCGCGACATTCTGATCATCGACCGGCTGGACCTGACGTTTCAGCCCGGCCTGAACGTGCTGACCGGCGAGACCGGGGCGGGCAAGTCGATCCTGCTCGACTCGCTGGGCTTCGTGCTGGGCTGGCGCGGCCGGGCCGAGCTGGTGCGGCAGGGGGCCGGGCAGGGCGAGGTGGTGGCGGAGTTCGACCTGCCCGAGGGGCACGCGGCGCGGGCCGTGCTGGAGGAAGCAGGGCTGCCGGTGGAGGACACGCTGCTCTTGCGCCGGGTCAACACCGGCGACGGGCGCAAGACCGCCTGGGTCAATGACCGGCGCTGTTCGGGGGACGTGCTGCGGGCGCTGTCGGACACGCTGGTGGAACTGCACGGACAGCATGACGACCGGGGCTTGCTGGACCCGAAGGGGCATCGGGACCTGCTCGATGAGTTCGGCGGGCTGGCGGGGCAGCGCGACACGGTGCGCGGCGCGTGGAAGGCGCGCAGCGCGGCGCGCAAGGCATTGCGAGAGGCCGAGGCCAGGCTGGCCGAGATGCGCGCCGAGGAAGAGTTCCTGCGTCACGCGGTCGAGGAACTGGACGCGCTGTCGCCGCAGCCGGGCGAGGAGGCGGAGCTCGACACCCGCCGTCGCCTGATGCAGCAATCCGAGCGCATCCGCGAGGACATCGCCCGGGCGCAGGCCGTCCTGCGCGACGGCGCCGAGGGGCAGGCGCAGGACGCGCTGCGCTGGCTGGAAGGCGCCGCGGACAAGGCCGAGGGCCGCCTCGAAGAGGCGCTGGCCGCATTGGGGCGCGCGATGGTCGAGCTGGACGAGGCGGCAAGCGGCGTCGAGGACTGCCTGGAGGCGCTGACCTTCAACCCGCTGGAACTGGAAGAGACCGAGGAACGGCTGTTCGCGATCCGGGCGCTGGCGCGCAAGCACGGCGTGGCGCCGGACGAGCTGGCCGGCTTCGCCGAGGACGTGCGGGCGCAGGTCGCACGTCTTGAACAGGGGGATGCGGACCTCAAGGCGTTGCAGGCGGCGGTTGCCGAGGCCGATGCGACCTATGCCGAGGCGGCGGGAGCGCTGACCGAGGCGCGCAGCAGGGCGGCGGGCAAGCTGGACAAGGCCGTGATGGCGGAGCTGGCCCCGCTGAAGATGGACCGCGCGGTCTTTGCCACGCAGGTGACCCAAACCGATCCGGGCGAGACCGGGCAGGATGCGGTGACCTTTACCGTGGCCACCAACCCCGGCGCGCCGGCGGGTCCCCTGGGCAAGATCGCCTCGGGCGGCGAGCTGAGCCGGTTCCTGTTGGCGCTCAAGGTCTGCCTGACCGGCGGGCAACGCGGGCTGACGCTCATTTTCGACGAGATCGACCGTGGCGTGGGCGGGGCCACCGCCGATGCGGTGGGCCGGCGGCTGGCGGGGCTGGCGTCGGACAACCAGGTGCTGGTGGTCACGCATTCGCCGCAGGTGGCCGCACGGGGCGCGCATCACTGGCGCGTCGAAAAGCGCGTCGCCAAGGGGCAGACCCTGTCGACGGTCACGGCCCTTGATGCCCCCGCCCGCACCGACGAGATTGCGCGGATGCTGTCGGGCGAGACCATCACCGAAGAGGCCCGCGCCGCCGCCGAAGCGCTGATGGCGGGCTGACCCACCCCTTTTCCTCTGGCCATAAATATCCCGGGGGGAGCGGTGAACCACAGGTTCGCCGTGGGGGGCAGCGCCCCCCCCTCTCCAAAGCGTCACTGGCGCCGCGCCGTCAGTTCCGGGGCGGCACCAGCTTGCCGGGATTCATGATATTCTGGGGATCGAGCGCCTGCTTGATCGTGCCCATGAGGCCCCAGGCGGGGCCATGCTCGCGCTCCATGTAGCCCAGCTTGCCCACGCCGATGCCATGCTCGCCCGTCGCGGTGCCGCCCAGCGACAGGGCCAGCTCGACCAGGTGTTCCGAGGCCGCGAGCACGCGGGCTTTGTCGGCGGCATCCTCGGGGTCGAATTGCAGGATGGCGTGGAAATTGCCGTCGCCCACATGGCCCAGGATCGGGCCTTCGATACCTTGCGCGTCAAGATGGCTGCGCGTCTCCTCGAGCGCGCGGGCCAGGTTCGAGATCGGCACGCAGATATCCGTCACCAGCGCCTTGGTGCCGGGACGGTGGGCGACGATGGCGTGGTAGGCGGCGTGGCGCATGGCCCAGAGCGCGGTGCGCTCCTCTGTCTTGCGGGCCCAGTCGAAGCCCTTGCCACCGAATTCCTGCGCCAGGTCGCCGAACATCTGCGCCTGTTCCGCCACGCCCGCGTCCGAGCCGTGGAATTCCAGCAGCAAATGCGGGCAGGCGGGCAGGGCGGCGCCGGAATAGGCGTTCACGGCCTCGACGCTTTGGGTGTCCATCAGCTCGATCCGCGCAAGCGGCAGGCCCATCTGCACGGCGGCCATGACCGTCTCGACCGCGTCGCCCACGGAATCGAACGCGCAGACGGCGGCAGAAATGGCTTCAGGCGTGCCGCGCAGGCGCAGAGTGATCTCGGTGATCAGGCCCAGCGTGCCCTCGGAGCCCACGAACAGCGCCGTCAGGTCGTAGCCGGCCGAAGATTTGCGGGCGCGGGTGCCGGTGCGGATGACCTCGCCGGTGGCCGTGACCACCTCGAGCCCCAGCACGTTGTCGCGCATCGTGCCGTAGCGCACCGCCGTGGTGCCGCTGGCACGGGTCGAGGTCATGCCGCCGATCGAGGCATTGGCGCCGGGATCGACCGGAAAGAAGAGGCCCGTGGCGCGCAACTCCTCGTTCAGCGCCTCGCGCGTCACACCGGGTTGCACGCGCACGTCCATGTCGCCCTGCGATACCTCGAGGATGCGGTTCATGCGCTGGAAGTCGACGCAGATCCCCCCCGAGAAGGCCTGGGCCTGCCCTTCGAGCGAGGTGCCGGTGCCCCAGCCGATCACCGGCACGCCGTGGCGGGCGCAGGCCTGCACGATCCGG
This sequence comes from Roseovarius atlanticus, assembly GCF_019802205.1. Lineage (GTDB taxonomy): Bacteria > Pseudomonadota > Alphaproteobacteria > Rhodobacterales > Rhodobacteraceae > Roseovarius > Roseovarius atlanticus_A. The sequence goes on along the minus strand of NZ_JAHVHQ010000003.1, from coordinate 1,849,444 downwards.
CTGACCTCCTCGGTGCTCTCGGGATAGGCGACGGCATCGGGCGGCGCGTCCGCGAAATGCGTCTCGCTCCGACCATGCTCTTGCAGATCGGACTTGGACAGGCTGAGCCGTTGCCCTAAAACGGGCGACAACTCTGAAATGGCGTCGCGAATACCCATGTCGAACCCCTGCACTCCCCTGAAACCGCACCCTAAGCGATGCGGTTCCGACAGGGAAGCGCCCTGCGTCACAAGACCGGAGGTGAAGTGGTGAGCGAGGGCGAAAGAGCACAGGACAGGGCCGGAACGGGCCGTTTGCGGCGCGGATCGGTGCGCGCGCGCAGGGTCAGCCAGAATGCGTGGCGCCTTATGCGCGAAAAAGGACCCAGCCAATTCCAGTTCTGGTTGATCGCGCTTGGCATCGGGATCGCCGCCGGCTTTGCCGCGCTGTTCTTTCGCAAGGGAATCAACGGGCTGCAACTGCTGCTTTACGGCTCCGAAGATCCGTCGCTGATGCACAGCTGGGTGTCCACGCTGCCCTGGTACTGGGTTCTGGTGATCCCGGTGGGCGGGGGGCTGGTGGTGGGCGCGCTCCTGCACCGCTACACACCCGATGGCCGTGCGCGGTCGGTGGCCGACGTGATCGAGGGCGCGGCGCTGAACGAGGGCCGGGTCGAGACGCGGGCCGGCGTGGCCTCGGCGCTGGCGTCGCTGATCACGCTGGGCACGGGCGGCTCGTCGGGGCGAGAGGGGCCGGTGGTGCACATGGCCGGCGTGATCTCGACCTGGGTCAGCAACCGGATCAATGCCAACGGGATCACCGGCCGCGACCTTCTGGGCTGTGCCGTGGCGGCAGCGGTGTCGGCGTCGTTCAACGCGCCGATCGCGGGCGCGCTTTTCGCGCTGGAGGTGGTGCTGCGTCATTTCGCGCTGCATGCCTTTGCGCCCATCGTCATCGCGTCGGTGGCGGGCACGGTGATCAACCGGCTGGAGTTCGGCGACGTGACCGAGTTCGCGCTGCCCGTGGCCAGCATGCTGGAATTCTATGTCGAACTGCCCGCCTTCCTGATCCTGGGACTGCTGTGCGGGGTGGTGGCCTTTGCGCTGATGCGGGGAATCTTCTTTGCCGAGGGCTTTGCCGACCGGGTGCAGGCACGCACGGGTCTGCCGCGTTGGCTGCGCCCCGGGGTGGCGGGGCTGATGCTGGGCATTCTGGCGATCGGGTTTCCGCATATCATCGGCGTGGGGTACGAGACCACCTCGAAGGCGCTGACCGGCAAGCTTCTGTGGAACGAGGCGGTGGTGTTCTGCATCCTCAAGGTCGTCGCCGTGGCGATCACCATCGGCGGACGCATGGGCGGCGGGGTGTTTTCGCCCTCGCTGATGGTCGGCGCGCTGACCGGGCTGGCCTTTGGCCTGGTGGCCACGGCACTCTTGCCGCAATGGTCGGGCGCGCCGACGCTTTATGCGCTGGCCGGGATGGGGGCGGTTGCGGCGGCGGTTCTGGGCGCGCCCATATCCACCACGCTGATCGTGTTCGAATTGACGGGCGACTGGCAGACCGGGCTGGCGGTGATGGTGGCGGTGTCGATGTCCACCGCGCTGGCGTCAAAGCTGGTGCGGCACTCGTTCTTCCTGACCCAGCTGGAGCGTCGGGGGGTGCGGCTGGCGGCCGGGCCCCATGCGTACCTGCTGACCATGTACCGTGCCGCGCGGGTGATGCGCGAGACCGGCGCCGAGCGAAGCGCCAGCGAGGACGCGTGCTGGGAGCTGATCGAGGACGGGGTTTATATCGACGCCAATGCGACGCTGGACGTGGCGATGCCGATCTTCGAGCGCACCGGCGTCGCGTTCATCCCAGTGGTGACCCTGACGGGCGAGGATTCCAAGCCCGAATTGCAGGGGGCGCTGTTCCATGTCGATGCGCTGAAGGCCTATAACCGCGCGCTGACGGCGGTGTCGGCGGAAGAGCATAGCTGAGCGGCGGGGCCGGAATTTTTGAAAAATTCCGGGCAAGAATTTTCGAAAATTCTTGGGGCGCCTAGCGGACCAGCTGCGCCTTCATGCTCGGTTCGGGGAAACACGTGGCGGCGCGGCCCGTCGCCTCTTGCCAGCGTCCGATGGAGCGGCGGGTCTTGAAGCCGGGCAACCCGTCGGCGCCGCCCACGTCGTGGCCCATACCTTCCAAGCTGCGTTGCATGGCGGCGATGTCGGAGCGGTACATCTTGCCCACCGCGCCCCAGGGGGCGGAGAAATTGCCGACGCCGTACTGGATGCGGTCGCCGACATGGCCCACGTAGAGCGCGTAGAGGTCGGACATGTTGTAGTCCTTGAGCACGTAGAAATTGGGCGTGACCACGAAGGCCGGGCCGTTGCGCCCGGCGGGCATCATCAGGAAACCCTCGCCGCTGCGTTCGTGGTCGGGGAAGGGGCGGTTTGAGACACGCGTGATGCCCATCGCTTCCCATTCGGAAATTGGGCGGCCCTGGTCGGGGCCTTCGAGCGCGCAGGAGACGGAGGCCGGCACGGTGACCTCGAACCCCCAGTCGCGCCCTGGGACCCAGCCGTGGCGGGCGAGGTAATTGGCGATGGAGGCCAGCGTGTCGGGCACCGAGCCCCAGATATCGGCGCGCCCGTCGCCATCGCCGTCGGCGGCGTATTGCAGGAAGCTCGACGGCATGAATTGCGGCTGGCCGAGCGCGCCCGCCCAAGAGCTGCGCAGGGGACCGCTGGCGTGGCCGGCTTCGGCGATTTGCAGGGCGGCGATGAGTTCCTCGCGGAAATAGGGAGCGCGCGTGGCCATGAAGCCCTTGGTGCCAAGGACCGCGAACACGTTGTGCGGGATCTTGGCGCGTCCATAGGCGCTTTCGCGGCCCCAGATGCCCAGCAGGATACGGCCCGGAACGCCGGTCTGTTTCTCGATCCGGGCGAGGGTGGTGGCGTGGCGGCGGGCAAGATCGCGGCCGATGGCGGCGTCGCCGGATACGCCGCGGAAATAGCGGCCCGGGGCGCCGAATTCGGACTGGGTCTGGCGTTTGGGCGTTGTGGCCTTCGATCCCGGGGGGACGAGGTCGGGCAGGTCCCAGTTGAGGCGCACGCCGCTGAAGGACCTGTCGAAGGTGGCGCGGGAGACGCCCTGGGCGCTTGCGGCGGGCCAGATGTCCTGTTCGAGCCAGCTGCGGAACTGCTGTTCGATTGCGGCGCGGTCTTGCGCCGAGGCGGGCAGGGCGAGGGTCAAGAGCAGGAGAGCGAGGCGGATCATGGGAATGACGGTTTCATATCGTCCATCCAGGCGCAAGATGCGGGGGCAGGCGGGATGAAATCCCGCCCTACACAGGGAGATAACGTATCCCGGACTTGATCCGGGATCTCGTTGCGAGAGATCCTCGGATCAAGTCCGAGGATGACGGATGCGCGTTAACCCAGGCTGACGCTCGCCGCACTCTCGGGCAGTTCCTCGTCGAAGCAGCGCTGGTAGAATTCGGCCACGGTCTGACGCTCCAGCTCGTCGCACTTGTTGAGGAACGTGAGGCGGAAAGCATAGCCGACGTCGCGGAAGATGCGGCTGTTCTGGGCCCAGTTGATCACCGTCCGGGGGCTCATGACCGTGGACAAATCGCCGTTCATGAAGGCGGTGCGGGTGAGGTCGGCGACGGTGACCATCTGGCTGATCGTCTTGCGTCCCGCCTCGGTGTTCATCTGGGGGGTCTTGGCGATGACGATGGCGGTCTCGGCGTCGTGGCTGAGGTAGTTCAGCGTGGCGACGAGCGACCAGCGGTCCATCTGCGCCTGGTTGATCTGCTGCACACCGTGGTAGAGGCCCGTGGTGTCGCCCAGGCCGACGGTGTTGGCCGTGGCGAAGAGGCGGAAGCAGGGGTGGGGCGTGATGATCTCGTTCTGGTCCAGAAGCGTCAGCTTGCCGTCATGTTCCAGCACGCGCTGGATGACGAACATCACGTCGGCGCGGCCCGCGTCGTATTCGTCGAAGACGATGGCGACGGGGTTGCGCAACGCCCAGGGCAGGATGCCCTCGTGGAACTCGGTCACCTGCACGCCTTCGCGCAGCTTGATCGCGTCCTTGCCGATCAGGTCGATCCGGCTGATGTGGCTGTCGAGGTTGACGCGCACGGCGGGCCAGTTGAGGCGCGCGGCGACCTGTTCGATATGGGTCGACTTGCCGGTGCCGTGATAGCCCTGGATCATGACGCGGCGATTGTGGGAAAACCCGGCGAGGATCGCCAGCGTCGTGTCGGGGTCGAACTTGTAGGTCGAGTCGATATCGGGCACGCGTTCCGTCTTGTCGGCGAAGCCCTTGATGACCATGTCGGTGTCGATCCCGAAAACATCGCGGACCGAAAGTTCCTCGGTCGGTTTCATGTCGTGATCCATGTTCCCGTCGGCCATCTGCCTTGTCCTTCAATCGTCGCTTTTTCGTTCGCCCTTCCGTGCAACATATCGCCGGGAAGGGCAAGGGAAAGGGAAAGAATTACTGGCACTCGCCATGTGCCTGCCCTAGGTTTTGGTTTCGAAAGGGATGCGCGTTCCATGAAAGACCTCGACGCTATTGAACACCTTATCGGTCGGTGCGCCCTGAAGGACAGGAACGCGTTTTCCGATCTTTATTCCGCGACATCGGCGAAACTATTCGGCGTGATCCTGCGTGTGTTGAATAACCGGGCCGAAGCCGAGGAGGTGTTGCAGGAGGTCTACGTGAAGATCTGGCGCAATGCCGACCGCTACAGCACGGGCGGGTTCAGTCCGATGACGTGGCTGATCACGATCGCGCGGAACGCGGCCATCGACATGCTGCGCAAGCGCAAGGGGACGGGCGAGCAGATGCCGGAGGGACTGGCCGAAGCGATGCCCGATTCCGCACCGGGGCCGGAGGCGCAAGCCGTGCAGGCGTCGGAGCGGGAAAGGTTGGACGGGTGCTTTGACGAGCTGGAAGCCGACCGCGCCGAGGCCGTGCGCGGGGCGTATCTGGACGGAGAGACCTATGCCGATCTGGCGGCGCGGTTTGACGTGCCGCTGAACACGATGCGAACCTGGCTGCGCCGCAGCCTGCTGAAACTGAGGGAGTGCCTGTCGCGATGAGCGAGGTGCCGGAAAAAGACGACGACGTGGTCCTGGCGGGTGAATACGCGCTGGGTCTGCTGTCGGCTGCGGAGGCCGCGGCCTTCGAGGCGCGTCTTGGCGCCGAGCCCGCGTTGCGCGCGCTTTACGTGCAGTGGGCCGAGGATTTCGCCGTTCTGGCCGAGGACATCCCCGAAGAGGCCCCGCCGGCACGGGTGAAGGCGGCGCTGGACCGCCGCCTGTTCGCCGAGGAGCGCCCGGCGCGGCGCGGCCTGTTCGAGCGGTTTGGTCTTGCGGGGCTGGCGGCGGCGGCGCTTGTCGTCGGGCTGTTCTTCGTGGTGGGTCTGCCCGGGACGGGCGTGCAGCCGCCCGAGAACCCGGTTTACCATGCCGATCTGCGAGCCGAGGGCGAGGAAGATATCATCCTGGCGGCGGGCTATGACGCGACCACGCAAGAGATGTATGTCGAGCGGCGCGGGATGCAGGACCGGCCCGAGCGCGATATCGAGATGTGGCTGATCGCCGGGGACAACCCGCCGGTGTCGCTGGGCGTGTTGCCGGAAAACGAGCGCATCCGCCTGCCGATGACGCCGGAGCAGATCGAGGTGTTGCAGGGTGCGACACTGGCGATTTCGGACGAGCCCGAGGGCGGCTCGCCCACCGGGGCGCCCACGGGCGACATCCTGGCCACGGGCCCGCTTGAAGACGTCTGAAAAAATTCCCTGAATAGCTGAAACTTTCGGCGGGCGCCTCCCGTGGTTGCGTATGAGTTGGGCATCAACGCCTTGCTTGTGTGTATAGAGTTAGGGAGTAGAGATATGTTTAACCTGAAATCCATGACCGCCGCCGCAGCCCTCGCAGCAACTGCGAGTGTTGCCCATGCCGACAATCCGATGGTCGGCGGCGCGGCGATGTATGCCGACAAGACCATTGTCGAGAATGCCGTGAACTCGGCCGATCACACGACGCTGGTGACCGCCGTGAAGGCCGCGGGCCTTGTCGATACGCTGTCGGGCGACGGTCCGTTCACAGTGTTCGCACCGACCAACGCCGCCTTTGGCGAGCTGCGCGAAGGCGCGGTCGAGGCGCTGCTGCAGCCGGCGGCCAAGAAGCAGCTGACCGAGATCCTGACCTGCCACGTGGTGTCGGCCGACGCGATGTCCACGGCGATCAAGGGCATGGTGGACGATGACGGTGGCGCGCACATGGTGCCGACCGTGGGCGGATGCATGCTGAAAGCCACCTATAACGGCGACAAGATCATGCTGGAAGACGAGCGTGGCCGCGTGGCCAACGTGACGATCGCCGATGTCGAGCAGTCGAACGGCGTGATCCACGTGATCGACACGGTGATGCTGCCGGCCAAGCAGTAACACCCGCGACAACCGCGGAACGGGGGGCACGTGCCCCCCGTTTCACCCCCGAGACGAAATGCAGGAGGTCAACATGCAGAGACGCGATTTCATTCTCTCCGCCCTGTGGGGTGGCACCATCCTGACCGCGATGCCGGGTCTTGCCGCATCGGGCTCGTTCGAGGTGACGCGCAGCGAGCAGGAATGGCGGGCCATGCTCACGGACCTGGAATACGAGGTCATGCGTGAAGAGGCGACCGAACGGGCCTTTTCCAGCCCGCTGCACAAGCTTTACGAGCCGGGCATCTACCACTGCCGCGGCTGCGACCTGCCGCTTTATTCGTCCGAGACCAAGTACGACAGCAAGACCGGCTGGCCCAGTTTCTGGAAGGCAATGGACAATGCCATCGGGACCAAGCCGGATCATTCGCTTTTCGCGACGCGGACCGAGTGCCACTGCCGCCGCTGCGGCAGCCATCTTGGACATATTTTCGACGACGGGCCACGGCCCACGGGCAAACGTCATTGCCTGAACGGCGTCAGCCTGACATTCCGCGCCGCCTGATTTCCGGGTCCGATCGCGCACCGGGTGGTTTCAGGGCCCGGAACGGTACGAGTGACCCGGTGCGCTTTATGTCATCAGCCTACTTGAAGTTGCGGCTCTGCTTGATCTGGTCCCAGGCCCAGACGACCTGTTGCAGCTGTTCTTCCTGGCTGCGGTCGCCGCCGTTGATGTCGGGGTGCAGCACCTTGATCAGCGCCTTGTAGGCCTTGCGGATATCGGCCTTGGAGGCGTATTCATTCGCGTCCAGGATCTCGATCGCGCGGCGCTCGGTGGGGGGCAGCTTGCGCTGGCCGCCGCGGTTCTTGCCGGGGTTCTGCGTGGCGTTGCCGCCCAGCACCTGGTGCGGGTCCTCGATGCCCAGCCGCGCCCAGGCGCGCGCCTCGGGATCGTTGAACGCCTTGGTCTTGCGCTCCCACACCTTGTCCGACGACATCTGGGCGTTCATCTCGGCCTCTGTGGTGCCGTCGAAAAAGTTCCACTTGGTGTTGTACTCGCGGACGTGGTCCTTGCAGAACCAGTAGAAGTCGTCGAGCACATCGGGCGCCTTGGGCGCGCGGTACTTGCCGGGCTCGTTGCAGCCCTCGTGGTCGCAGACGCGGGTCGAGGTTTCGGATGCGCCGGACATACCCCGCCGACCGCGCGGATTCTTCTTTTTCGCGGACGATACGGACATGTCGAAACCAAACGGATCGGATTTAGCCATTGGCATTCCCTTTGCGACTCGAGGCCAAGAGTTTATGTGATTGCGCGGCAAATTGAAGAGCAAAGATCGGGAAAAAACCGCGCGGTCCCGAACTTGTTTTCAAGGCTCAGTCCCGGGGCGGCAGATCGGGACGCGGCGTGCCGTCGTCCTCTGTGCCATCCGCGTCGTCATCCGGGGTATCGTCCTGATTATCCTCGATTTCGTCCGCCTCGGCGGCGGTTTCAAGCGCTTCCTCCTCGTGGTCGTCCCAGGGCAGGGGCGGCGGGCTGTCGACGCCTTCCAGTTCCAGCGGGCGGCGGAAGACCAGCATGGAGCGATAGACCGTCTGCGACGAGGTCAGGCCCTGGCGTTCCTCGCTGGGCAGGATGTCGGCGCGCAGGTATTCCCAGCCCTCGAGCGCCAGTTCGTTGATCGCCGTCTCGAGCCCGTGGGCGAACCGGCCTTCGGCACCCTTGATGCCCGGACCCTTGCGGCCCTTGGCGGGAGCGGGAATGACCTTGTACTCGTATTTCTGGATCACGGGGTGCACCTCTCAAAATTGGCAGGACATCGTAACGTCCCCATGCGTGGGTGCAACATCAAACCGCACGCGGTGGCGGTCAGGCGCCGGACCAGAGATCCTCGTAGACGCGGGCGATGGTTTCGGCCTCGGTCCTGACGCTGAAATGGGTGCAGGCGATGTCGCGGGCGGCGCGGGACATGGCGGCGTGGCGGTCGGGGTCCGACAGGATGGAGGCCAGCGCGTCAGCGGCGTTGCCCGGCTCGTCGGGGACGATCAGGCCGGTCTGGCCCTGGCTGGAAAAGCTGCGGTAATAGCCGGTGTCGGTCGCCACGAAGGGGACGCCCGAGGCCATGCCTTCGAGCGGGGTCATGCCGTAGCCTTCGTAGCGGGGCAGTTGCACCACGGCGGAGAGGGACCGGGTGAGGGCGGGCAGGGCGTCGGGCGCGACCTCGCCGGGGAAAATGATGCGGTCGGTGAGGCCGGCGGCGGCAATCTGTGCCTTGAGCCTGTCGAGGAAAGGCTGGTCGGATTTGGCCGCGCGGCCGATGACGAGGGCGGTCAGGCCGGGGTGGTCGGGCAGAAGCCGCAGCATGGCGGCGACGAAACGGTCGGTGCCTTTCTCGGGGCGGATGCGGCCGATGGTGGCCACGCCGCGGGTGCCGGGATAGCCGGTGGCGGCCCAGGCCGCGGCGCGGTCCGGGGCGGGCGTGAAACGATCGGTGTCGACGCCGTGGGGGGCGACGGCGCGGACGTGGGGGACGAAACCGGCGGCGGCCTCGGTCGTGGCGATGACGGCGTCCATGCGCGAAATCAGCCAGCGGGGGAAGGTCGAGTGCCGACGGATCGCGGCGGAGGTGAAGACGATGCGGATGGGCCGGCGCAGCACGTCGCGCACCCAGAGGGCCGCGCGCATTTCGGGGTTGCGGCGGACGTGCCAGATGGTGAAGGCGCGGCCCGGTGGTGGCGTTCTGGACAGGGCGCTGGCCTGCGCCCTGGTGATCGGCTTGGGGCAGCCGGGCAGGGGGTGGCCTGCAAGCGCGAGGTCGTATTGGTCGACCTGGCAGCGCACCACGCTGGCGGCGGTCGAGGAGACGCCGGTGAAGTTGCGGTTGAAATTGGTGACGATCAGGTCCGGCACGCGGGTCGGCTTTCCTTGGGGCTCGGGGAAGGTGCTAGCCCAGGCCGAGCGCGTTGGAAAGAGTGGCGGCGAAGTCTTCGAGGACACCCGCCTGTGTGGCGGCGAAGGCGCGGGTGCGGTCGCGCAGGGCGTCGAGCGCGGCGGGGTCGTCGAGATAGGTGGTGAGCTTGGCGCTCAGGTCATCCGCATCGGCCACCTCGATGCAGGCGTTCTCGGCCTGCATCTGGGCGTAGGCCTCGGCGAAGTTGGCGTAGCGGGGCCCGTGCAGTACGGCGGAGCCGGCATGGGCGGGCTCGAACGGGTTGTGGCCTCCGACGTCGGAAAAACTGCCGCAGACGCAGGTGAGCGGGCTGAGCGCGTACCAGAGGCCCATCTCGCCCAAGGTGTCGGCAAGGTAGACGCGGGTCTGCCCGGTGATGGTCATGCCGGTGGAGCGGCGGGCGCCCTCGAAGCGGTGCTCGGCGATCAGGCGCTCGATATCGTGGGCGCGTTCGGGGTGGCGCGGCACGAGGATCAGGAGCGCGTCGGCATTGCCGCCGGTCATGGCACGGTGGGCTTTCAGGACCACCTCGTCCTCGCCTGGATGTGTGGAGGCGGCGAGCCAGACCGGGCGGCCGGCGATGAGGCTCTGCATCCGGTGCAGCTCGTCCCGGTCGAAGGGGAGCGGGCCGGCGACGGATTTGAGATTGAGGCCGGGTTCGGCCTGCGCAAGGCCGAGGTCGCGGAGGTGGTGCGCGGTGCGGTCGTCCTGGCAATGGATCAGGCGGAAATGGTCCATGAGGTGCCGCGCGGTGCGGGGGAACCGCTTCCAATTGCGGGCGGAGGTGTCGGAGATACGGGCGTTGACCAGTGCCAGCGGGACGCCCGCGGCATGGGTCAGGCGCAGCATCTGGGGCCACAGCTCGCTTTCGACGAAGACCGCCGCAGAGGGGCGCCAATGGTCGAGAAAACGGGTGACGACGCGGCGCGAATCCAGCGGTGCGAACTGGTGCGTGGTGCGCGGCGGCAGGCGTTTGCCGACGATCTGGGCCGAGGTGGCGGTGCCGGAGGTTATCAGGAAGGACAGGTCGGGATGCGTCTGGCCCAGATGCTCGATCAGGCGCAGGACCGACAGGCTTTCGCCGACCGAGGCGGCGTGGAACCACATCAGGTCGCCGTCGGGGCGCGGTGCGGTGGCATGGCCCTGCCGTTCGGGGAGGCGGTTCGCCGGAATGCCCTGCCGGGCAAGGTTCTCGGATACGCGTTTGTAGGCCAGGCGCTCAAGCAGGTTTGCCGCCACGCCGTAGAGGCGCACGGGCAGGGGCGCGGCAGTGTGGGGCATCAGCCGCCGGTGTGGCTCATGTGGCGGGACATGCGCCCGTCCACTGTCTGACGGGAATAGTCGAAATCGTGGCCCTTGGGCTTGCGGGTGATGGCCTCGCGGATTGCAGCCTCGAGCGGGGCGTCATCATTCGGCGAGTTGCGCAGGGGTGCGCGCAGGTCGGCCATGTCTTCCTGGCCGAGGCACATGTAAAGCTCGCCGGTGCAGGTCAGGCGCACGCGGTTGCAGCTTTCGCAGAAATTATGGGTCAGCGGCGTGATGAAGCCGATCTTCTGGCCGGTTTCTTCCAGCCGCACGTAACGGGCGGGGCCGCCGGTGCGCTCGGTCAGTTCGGTCAGGGTGTATTGCTCTGCCAGCGTCCGGCGCAGGTCGGAGAGTTTCCAATACTGGTCCAGCCGGTCCTCGTTGCCGATATCGCCCATCGGCATCACCTCGATGAAGGTGAGGTCCATGTCGCGGGACTTGCACCATTCGACGATGTCGAAAAGCTCGTCCTCGTTGAAACCCTTGAGAGCGACGACGTTGATCTTGACGCGCAGCCCGGCGGCTTGCGCGGCGTCGATGCCCTTGAGCACCTGCGGCAGGCGGCCCCAGCGGGTGATGTCGGCGAATTTCTTCTCATCAAGCGTGTCGAGCGACACGTTCACGCGGCGGACACCCGCAGCATAGAGGTCTTCGCTGAAGCGGGCGAGCTGCGAGCCGTTGGTGGTCAGCGTCAGTTCCTTGAGGTCGCCGCTGTCGAGATGCCGCTTCATGCCGTGAAAGAAATGCATGATGTTGCGCCGCACCAGCGGTTCGCCGCCGGTGATCCGCAGCTTTTCCACGCCCAGGCGCACGAAGGTCGAGCACATGCGGTCCAGCTCTTCCAGCGTCAGAAGTTCCTTCTTGGGCAGGAAGGTCATGTTCTCCGACATGCAGTAGACGCAGCGGAAATCGCAGCGGTCTGTGACGGAGACGCGCAGGTAGGAGATCGCGCGCTGGAATGGGTCTATCAAAGGTGCGGTCATGGGGCAGAACGTATGCAACCCGCCGATAAACGGCAAGGGGCATCTTGGCAATTGAAGCCCGGGCGCAAGGGCCATAAGGTGACCGTATGAAACGATTTGTCTGCCTTGTCGCCTGTACGTTCGGCCTGTCGGCCTGTGATATGTTGCCCACCATGCAGCAGCAGGCACCGCCGCCCGATCCCGCGCCCGAGAGCGCCGAAGCCGGGGCGGAGGCGCAGACCGCGGGCATCGCGCCGCCATCCAATGCGCGCACGGCCGACGAGTTCGACACCACCACGGAAGAAGAGCGTGCGGCAGCGGTACAATCTGCGCAGAGTGGCGGTGGCGACCGCGATCTTGGGATCACCGTCGCGTCGCTGGGGGCCGCGGCGGATCCGGGTATCTGGATGAAGACGCCGCTGGTCGACAGCCCCGGCAAGGGTCGGGTGGAATACCCCGCGAAGGGCACGACCGTGGCGGTGGACCTCATTCCGCTGGACGCCGAGCCGGGCTCGGGCAGCCAGTTGTCGCTGGCGGCGATGCGGCTCTTGGAGGCGGACCTGACGGGGCTGCCCGAAGTGCGGGTCTTCGCGACAGGCGGCTGAGTTTACAGGAACTTCTCGGCTTCCTTGCGGGCGAATGGCTTCATGTTACGGCCGTTCTCGGCCATGAAGGCGCGGACGCGGTCCGGGTCATGCTTGGACAGGTCGCGCAGCCACCACGCCACGGATTTCTGGATGAACCACTCGGTGTCCTGCACGTAACCGGCGGCCCAGCCCAGCACGCGTTCGCGGGCTTCGGCCTCCGTCGGTTTGAGGTTGTTGATCTTGGCCAGAGGCAGGGTCACGACCATCGCGGCGCGGCGGATCCAGTGGCTGTCGGAGGCGGTCCAGGTCTCGATCTCGTTCATGCGCGAAAGATCGGCCATGAGACGCTTCTGGCCCGCCATCATGGCATGATCGGCGATGGCCCAGCTGTCGAGATCGGGCAGCCACGAGGTGATCAGCGCCCAGACCGCGTCGTCGGGCGTGATCCGGGCCTGGGTCAGCAGCTTGGCGGCCGCGAGGCGGGCCTCGAAGATGTTGGTGCGCCAGAGCGCGTCGGCCAGCGCCACACGCTCCTCGACGCCGAGCGCGCGGCGCCATTCGGTCGTCAGGTCGTTGATCGCCGGGTTGGGCACGCCGAGATAGTCGCGCGGGACCTTGTGATAGTCCGCCATACCCTGCGCCCGGCCCGGTTCGGCCTGGGCGCGCAGCTGTTCCAGCGCGTCCTCGGGCGTCATTCCACGGTCACGGACTTGGCGAGGTTACGCGGCTGGTCCACGTCGGTGCCCTTGGCGACGGCGGTGTGATAGGCCAGAAGCTGCGCCGGGACGGCATAGAGGATGGGCGACAGGACCGGGTCCACCTGCGGCAGGACCAGCGTCATCCAGGTGTCGTCGGAGGCGGCGGCGGCGCCGGGGGCGTCGGTGATCAGCATCACCTTGCCGCCGCGGGCCATGACCTCCTGCATGTTGGACACGGTCTTGTCGAAGAGCCCGTCGCGCGGGGCCATGACGATGACCGGCATCTTTTCGTCAATCAGCGCGATGGGGCCGTGCTTCAACTCGCCGGACGCATAAGCCTCGGCGTGGATATAGCTGATTTCCTTGAGTTTCAGCGCGCCTTCCAGGGCCAGCGGGTACATCATGCCGCGTCCCAGGAAGAGCGCGCTCTGGGCGCTCGACAGCTGGTATGCGGCCTTGCGGAAGTCCTCGTTCAGTTCCAGCGTGTTGTTGATGGTCGAGGGCAGGCCGCGCAGGTGGGACAGCAAGTCCGAAAGGCGCGCGGGATCTATCGCTTCTCGATCGGACGCGGCCTTGAGCGCCATCAGCAAGAGCACGGTCAGCTGGCAGGTGAAGGCCTTGGTGGAGGCGACACCGATCTCGACCCCGGCATGGATCGGCAGGGCGAGGTCGCTTTCGCGGGCGATGGAGCTTTCGGGAACGTTGATGATCGACAGGATCTTGGCCGCGCGGCCCTCGCAGTAGCGCAGGGCGGCAAGGGTGTCGGCGGTTTCGCCCGACTGGCTGACGAAGATGGCGGCGGTCCTGGCGGGAACGGGAGGCTCGCGGTAGCGGAACTCGGACGCGATATCGACGTCGACGGGCAGGCCGGCCAGTTGCTCGAACCAGTATTTCGCCGTGAGACAGGCGTAATAGGCGGTGCCGCAGGCGACCAGCGTCAGGCGGTCGTATTGGGTGAAATCCATTTCCGGCTGGGGCAGGGTCAGGCCGCCCCCGGCCTCGGACAGGTAGTGGCGCAGGGTGTCGCCGATCACGCTGGGCTGTTCTGCGATTTCCTTGGCCATGAAGTGCTTGTGCCCGCCCTTGTCGACATGGGTGCTGTCGATCGCGATGGTGCGGACGGCGCGGTTGGCGCGGTTGCCATGGGCGTCGATGATGTCGAGCGTGGTGCGGGTGACGACGGCGATGTCGCCCTCCTCGAGATAGGTGATCCGGTCGGTGAGGGGGGCGAGCGCGATGGCGTCGGAGCCCACATACATCTCGCCGTCGCCGTGGCCGATGGCCAGCGGGCTGCCCTTGCGGGCGGCGACGATCAGGTCGTCCTCGCCATCGAACAGGAACCCGAGCGCATAGGCGCCTTCCAGCCGCGCGATGGCGGATTTGGCGGCCTCGACGGGGGACTGGCCCTGCTGCATCAGGTGATGGACCAGCATGGCGACGGTCTCGGTGTCGGTGTCGGTCTCGTGCGCGAGGCCCGCGTCGGCCAGTTCGCTGCGCAGGTCGCGGAAGTTCTCGATGATGCCGTTATGCACCACCGCCACCGGCCCTGCCTTGTGCGGGTGGGCGTTGACGGTGCTGGGCGCGCCGTGGGTGGCCCAGCGGGTGTGGCCGATGCCGGACTTGCCGCGCAGGGGCTCGTGCACCAGCAGGTCCGACAGGTTCACCAGCTTGCCGACGGCGCGGCGGCGGTCGAGCTGCTTGCCGTTGATCGTGGCGATCCCGGCGCTGTCATAGCCGCGATATTCAAGACGTTTGAGCGCCTCGACGAGGATGGGCGCGGCTTCGTGCTTGCCGAGGACCCCTACAATTCCACACATTATCCTGCCTCTTTCGCTTGCTTGGCCCGTCTGGACTTTAGCATTTCGAACAATTTGCGCGCCATGCCCGGTTTGTTGGTCTGTGGGCTGCGGGCGATGGCGAGCGCGCCGTCGGGCACGTCGCTGGTGATGACCGAGCCGGAGCCGGTCATCGACTCGTCGCCCAGTTTGACCGGGGCCACCAGCATGGTGTTGGAGCCCACGAAGACCCGCGCGCCGATCTCGGTGCGGTGCTTCATCACGCCGTCATAGTTGCAGGTGATGGTGCCCGCGCCGATATTGCTGGCCTCGCCCACCGAGGCGTCGCCGATATAGCTGAGGTGATTGACCTTGGCGCCTTCGCCAATGAGGGCGTTCTTGACCTCGACGAAATTGCCGATGCGGGTGTCCTCGGCCAGTTCCGCGCCGGGGCGCAGGCGGGCATAGGGGCCGACCACGGCGCCGCGCGAGACGTGGCAGCCTTCGAGATGGGAAAACGCCTTGATATGCGCGCCGGATTCGACGGTGACGCCGGGGCCGAAGACCACGTTGGGCTCGACGATGGTGTCGCGGCCCAGCACGGTGTCATAGGCGAAATGGACGGTCTCGGGGGCCGTGAGGGTGATGCCGTCGTCGAGCGCCGTGGCGCGGGCGCGGGCCTGGAAGGCGGCCTCGGCCGCGGCCAGTTCGGCGCGGGAGTTGATGCCCATGGTCTCGGCCTCGGGGCAGGCGATGGCGGTGGCGGAAAGGCCCCGGTCGCGGGCGATGGCGACGATGTCGGTGAGGTAGTATTCGCCCGCCGCGTTGTCGTTGGTGACGGCGCGGATGAGGTCGAAGAGCACCGGCGCGGCAGCGGCGATGACGCCGGAATTGCAGAAGGTGATGGCGCGGGTGGTCTCGTCCGCGTCCTTGAATTCGACAATCTTTTCAAGCGTGTCGCCGGACATCACCAGCCGGCCGTAGCGACCGGGATCGGCGGCCTCGAAGCCCAGCACGACGACATCATGCTGGGCCCGGGCCTCGACCATGCGGCCGAGCGTGTCCTCGGAAATGAAAGGTGTATCGCCGTAGAGCACGATGGCGTCGCCCTCGTAGCCGGCAAGCGCGGCCTCGGCCTGGGCCACGGCGTGGCCGGTGCCGTCCTGTGTGGCCTGGTGGACGGTCAGGATGTCGGGGTCGTGGTCCTGCGCCGCCGCCTCGACCGCCCTAGACCCGTGGCCGGTGACCACGACCGTCCGGTCGGGCGTGAGGGTCGCGCCGGCCCGCAGGGCATGGACCAGCATCGGCGCGCCGGCGATCTGGTGCAGCACCTTGGGCAGGTCGGAATTCATGCGGGTGCCCTGGCCCGCGGCCAGAACGATCAGGCTTATGCTCATAGGGTTTCTCTTTCCTTCCTGACCTGCCCGTTTTATCCGGTTGCGCAAGCCGTGCAAGGCTGGGCCGTATCAAAGATGATTGCGGGATGTGACAGGCACGGGCGGAAATGTGCTGAGCGTTGCACAATGACAAGAGGGGAATGCGGTATGGGTGATCGGCCGGGCACGGTGGTCTTCGATCTGGACGGGACGCTGGCGGACACGAGCGGGGACCTTATCGCCGCCGCCAATGCCTGTTTCCGGGGGATGGGCGAGGGCGATCTGCTGGACCCGGTGGCGGATGCCGGGACGGCGCTGCGCGGCGGGCGGGCGATGCTGACGCTTGGGATGACGCGGCTGGGGCGGGCGGATGATTTTGCCGAGATCGACCGGCAATATCCAATCCTTCTGGAGGCTTACGGCGAGGCCATCGACACGCACACGGTGTTCTATCCCGGTGCGATGGAGGCGGTGGAGACCCTGCGGCTGGCCGGGCATCCGGTGGCGATCTGCACCAACAAGCCCGAAAAGCTGGCGCTGCAATTGATGACCGCGTTGGGCGTTCTGGACAAGTTTGGCGCGCTGGTGGGGGCCGATACGCTGGCCGTGCGCAAGCCCGACCCCGAGCCGCTGCGCGAGGTGGTGCGGCGGGTGGGCGGCGACCCGGGCCGCTGCCTGCTGGTGGGCGACACGGTAACGGACCGCGAGACGTCGCGCGCGGCGGGGGTGCCGTCGGTTCTGGTGACGTTCGGGCCGGGCGACGAGGATGTGCGGGCGCTGGAGCCGGAGGCCACGATCGACCATTTCGACGAGCTTCAGGGCGTGGTGCAGAGGCTATTCGGCTGAAACCCGGTTTCGGGAAAGCGAAACGCTGCGCGCATGGCCGTTGACCTGTGCCGCGCCGGGCCGCAATAAAGGCCCATGAGCGAGATATTCACACGCAGTTTCACCCAGCAGGAGCCGATCCCCGAGGAGGGGATTCGCGCCGCGATGGAGGTGATGCAGAGCGGGCGGCTGCATCGCTATAACCTGTCGCCCGGAGAAGTGGGCGAGGTGGGCCTGCTGGAGCAGGAATTCGCCGCCTACACGGGCGCGAAA